>JAGWZI010000010.1 GCA_018968925.1 Patescibacteria group bacterium
AGTTTCACGGTATAAAAAAGCCAAGTATTATTAAAAAATCTGAAAATGAAAAAATTAATCAACCACCTATTTCACAACCTGCCCAATAATATACTTTTTCCATGTCTGAATACTACAAAGGCACACGAGGAGCGGCGTGGAATTATGGCGGGGGAAATTGGAAATTGAGCCGGTCCAAAATCGATCTGTTTCTCGAATGTCCGCGGTGTTTCTATCTCGACAACAAGCTCGGCGTGAAGCGCGTGCCGGGATTTCCGTTCTCCATTAACAGTGCGGTGGACCATCTCTTGAAACAGGAGTTCGACGCGCACCGGGCGAAAGGGGAACAGCACCCGCTCCAGAAGGAATACGGCATCGACGCGAAACCCGCGCCGCACGACGAGCTTGACGAGTGGCGGAGGAATTTCGGCGGAGTGAAATATATCCACGAGCCGACGGGACTTACCGTGACAGGCGCGATCGACGATCTTTGGATCAATGGCAAGGGCGAATACATCGTCGTCGACTATAAAGCGACGGCGAAGGAGGAAGCGGTGAAAGAGCTCGACAAGGAATGGCAGAACGGTTACAAGCGGCAGATGGAAGTGTATCAGTGGCTTCTGCGGAAGAACGGGCTCAACGTTTCGGACACCGGATATTTCGTCTACTGCACCGGCAAGATGGACCGCCAAGCGTTCGACAAGCGGATCGATTTTGACGTGAACTTGATCCCGTACAAAGGGAGCGACGCATGGGTGGAAAAGACATTGCTTGCGATCAAGAAATGCCTTGACGCTGAGGCGATTCCAAAAGCGGGCGCGGATTGCGACTGGTGCCTGTATCGGCAATCTGCAAAAGACAAGGAGAAATAAGGATATTTTGTCCACACAGACGGAAATTTGACATTTTTCGCCCAGTGATTATACTGGGCAACAGCTTTCTTTCGAATGAGTTGCGGGCGGAAGCGCCAAAGGTAGGGCTTAAGTTGCAAGAGTCTTGCTTAAAAAAATAAGATAAAATCGGAGAGGAATCAGACGCCTTGAAGGGAGAGGTGTCTCTTTTGTTTTGTAAAAATACCCTTTACAAAATTTTCTCTTCGTGATTGGCGATCGCACGTGATTTTTCTTATCTTTTTGGGCAGGACGAGAGCGTTTTTATCAGCGTCAAAAATATTTTTATCATGCACGATACGAAACGGCAGGCGAACATCCTCGCGGACGGGGTGATGAGCGGAAAGCTCGAGAAGAAATACTTCTCGCGGTTCAAGGAACCGCTTGTCAGCATTCCGAATCTCGTCGAGCACCAGGTGCGCTCGTACGAATGGCTCCTGAAAGAGGGCATCAAAGAGGTGCTTAAGGAATTTTCTCCGATCAAGGATTACGCCGAAAAGAAATTCGAGCTCTCGTTCACCTCGTTCGAGGTCGGCGCGCCGATGACGGACGAATTCATGGCGAAGGAAAAGAAGATCTCCTACGAAGGTCAGCTGAAGGCGAAGGTCAAGCTCAAGAACCGCAGCCTCGGTTCCGAGGTCGAACAGGAAATCTTCCTCGCCGACATCCCGCTCATGACGGATCACGGCACGTTCATCATCAACGGCATCGAGCGCGTCATCGTG
The DNA here is from genome assembly GCA_018968925.1 of Patescibacteria group bacterium. Taxonomy (GTDB): domain Bacteria; phylum Patescibacteriota; class Minisyncoccia; order Phycocordibacterales; family GWA1-40-21; genus Bog-1340. The sequence goes on from JAGWZI010000010.1 coordinate 1,595, forward strand.
CCGCAGCTCGCCCGCTCGTACGGCATCTTCTTCACCGCGAATGACGCGAAGGGCAAGAATTATTTCGGCGCGAAGGTCATGCCGTCGCGCGGCGCGTGGCTCGAGATCGAGTCCGAATCGGACGGCGCCATCTATGTCAAAGTCGACAAGAAGCGCAAATTCCCGATCTCGTCGCTCCTTCGCGTCCTCGGCGCGAAGACCGACAAGGACATCCATGCGCTTTTCGCCAAGCATGAAGCCGCGACGAAGGTCATGGAGACGACCCTTTTAAAAGACCATGCAAAGTCGCAGGACGATTCATATATAGAGATCTACCGCCGCTTGCGCGACGGCGATCTGGCCGCGGCCGACAACGCCCGCGAATTCATCAACGGCATCTTCAGCGCGGAACGCTACGACATCTCGCGCGTCGGCCGCTTCAAGTTCAACCAGCGCTTCGGCAAGCCGATGGACGAGAAGTCCCTCGCCCAGCGCGCCGTCACGCTCGATGACATTGCCACGATCATCATGAAGATCGTCGAGCTCAACAATGATCCGGAAGCCGTCGAGGACGATATCGACCACCTCGGTTCCCGCCGCGTGCGTTTTGTCGGCGAGCTCATCGCCGCCAAGGTCCGCATCGGCATGGCGCAGATGAAGCGCAACATCCAGGACCGCATGTCGACCGTGGATCCCGACATCCGCATGCCGGTGCAGTTCGTCTCGCCCCGGCCGCTTGCCGCGCGCATCAAGGAATTCTTCACGACGAACCCCCTGTCGCAGTTTATGGGCCAGACGAACATCCTCGAAGAAATCGAGCATCTCCGCCGTCTTTCCGCGCTCGGTCCGGGCGGCCTCACGAAAGAGCGCGCCGGCTTCGAGGTCCGCGACGTGCATCCGTCGCACTACGGCCGCGTCTGTCCGATCCACACGCCGGAAGGCCAGAACATCGGCCTTATCCTGAACCTTGCGACCTACGCGAAGGTGAACGAATTCGGCATGATCGAAACGCCGTACGCGATCGTGAAGAACGGCCGCATCACGGGCGAGGTCAAATATTACAATGCGGTCGAGGAAGAGAGCTTCAAGATCGCCCACGGCGCCACCGCGTACGACGACAACGGCATGATCGTCGAAAAAGAAGTCGAGGTCCGCGCGAGCGGCATCCCGACGGTCGTCCGCCGCGAGGACGTTGATCTCATTGACGTGTCCGCGAACCAGGCGTTCTCCATCGCCACGTCCATGATGCCGTTCTTGAACCACGACGACGCGAACCGCGCGCTCATGGGAACGAACATGCAGAAGCAAGCCGTGCCGTGCATCGTGCCGGAAGCGCCGCTCGTGGCGACCGGCATCGAGACGGAAGCCGCCCGCTACACCGGACGCATTATCTATGCAGAAGAAGAAGGAACCGTCGTTGCCGTTGATGCGACGCGCATTGCGGTGAAAGGCGCGAAGTCGGGCAAGGAAAAGGACTACCGCCTCGTGTCGTTCTCGCGAACGAACGGCTTCACGCCGTTCCACCAGCGCCCGGCGGTCGCGCTCGGTCAGAAAGTGAAGAAGGGCGAACTGCTTGCGGACACGTCATCGTCCGTCGGCGGCCAGATGGCCATCGGCCAGAACGCGCTCGTCGCATTCATGACCTGGAAAGGCGCGAATTTCGAAGACGCGATCATTCTGTCCGAGCGGCTCGTCAAGAACAGCAAATTCTCATCCATCCATATCGAAGAGTTCGTCGTCGCCGTGCGCGACACGAAGCTCGGTCCCGAAGTGACGACCCACGACATCCCGAACGTCGGCGAAGCGAAGCTCAAAGACCTCGACGAGGACGGTATCGTCCGCGTCGGCGCCGAAGTCATGCCGGGCGACATCCTCGTCGGCAAGATCACGCCGAAAGGCGAGACGCAGCTCACGCCGGAAGAACGCCTCCTGCGTTCGATCTTCGGCGAGAAGGCGCGCGACGTGAAGGACACCTCGAAGCGTCTCGAGTCCGGCAAGCGCGGCCGCGTCGTTTCGGTCAAGATCTTCTCGCGCGAACAGGGCGACAAGCTCGAATCGGGCATCATCAAGCGCATCCATATCGAAGTCGCGCAACTGCGCAACATCTCGGTCGGCGACAAGCTCGCCGGCCGCCACGGCAACAAAGGCGTCATTTCCCGCATTCTGCCGGAAGAGGACATGCCGTACATGGCCGACGGCACGCCGGTTGATGTCATTCTCACGCCGCTCGGCATTCCGTCTCGTATGAACCTCGGCCAGATCCTCGAGCTCCATCTCGGCCTCGCCGCGAATACGCTGAACTACCAGGCGATCGTTCCGCCGTTCCAGGGCGCGACCGAAAAGGAGATCAAGCAGGAGCTCGCCCGCGCCGGTTACCAAGAGAACGGCAAGATGAAGCTCTTCGACGGACGCGACGGCCAGCAGTTCGACCAGGAAATTTCCGTCGGTTACATGTACATTCTGAAACTTCATCACGAAGTCGAGGACAAGATCCACATGCGCTCGATCGGCCCGTACTCGATGATCACGCAGCAGCCTTTGGGCGGCCGCGCGCAGGGCGGCGGTCAGCGCTTCGGTGAAATGGAAGTTTGGGCCCTTCTCGGCTACGGCGCGGCGTATACGCTCCGCGAAATGCTCACGATCAAATCCGACGACATCGTCGGCCGCGCCGCGGCGTTCGACTCGATCGTGAAAGGCGAGCCGATCCGCCATCCGAACACGCCGGCGTCGTTCGGCGTGCTCTTGAACAGTCTCCGGGGCCTCGGTCTTGACGTCGAACTTTCCCGCGAGGAGAAGAGCGACAAGGAAAATTAATACCACCGCCATGTACACCACCAACAAAGAAAAAACCGCAAAGACGAAGGACGCGCTGTCGAACTTCAACGTCGTGTCGCTCGCCCTTGCGTCGCCCGAGGCGATCGATTCGTGGTCGTTCGGCGAAGTGACGAAACCGGAAACGATCAACTATCGAACCCAGCGTTCGGAACGCGGCGGCCTCTTCGACGAGAAAATTTTCGGTCCGGACAAGGATTACGAATGCTACTGCGGCAAATACCGCGGCATCCGCTACAAGGGCATCATTTGCGAAAAGTGCGGAGTCGAGATCACGCGTTCCATCGTGCGCCGCGAGCGCATGGGCCATATCGAGCTCGCCACGCCGGTCTCGCACATCTGGTTTTTGCGCGGCACGCCGTCGCGTCTCGGCCAGGTTTTGGGCATGTCGGCGGCCGACCTCGAAAAGGTCATCTATTTCGCCGGCTACATCGTGACGAAAGTCTTTTCGGCCGAAAAGGAACGGATCCAGAAGGAGATCGAGAACGAATTCAAGCAGAAGGTCAAGAACGTCTCCGACGACAAGACGAAGGAGGCGCTCAAGGAAATGGCGCAGAACGCCAAGAAGGAAGTCGATTCTCTCGCCGAAGGCAAGGTGCTCGACGAGGTCATGTTCAACAAGTTTTCCATCAAGTACGGCGCCGCGTTCGAAGCGGGCATCGGCGGCGAGGTCATCTACGATCTCCTGCGGAAAGTCGATCTGAAAGAGCTGGAACAGAAGATCCTCGCGTCGCTCGAGAAGGCGAACGCCGTCGACAGCGACAAGCTCAACAAGCGTCTTTCGCTCGTCCGCGCGCTCATCGCGTCCGGCCAGCGCCCGGAGTGGATGTTCTTCACGAAGATCCCGGTCATCCCGCCGGCGCTTCGCCCCATGGTGCCGCTCGACGGCGGACGCTTCGCGACGTCCGACGTGAACGATCTCTATCGCCGCGTCATCAACCGCAACAACCGCCTTTTGAAATTGAAAGAGATCAACGCGCCTGACGTCATCTTGCGCAACGAAAAGCGCATTCTGCAGGAAGCGGTGGACGCTCTGATCGACAATTCGATCCGCCACGGCAATTCGCTCTTCCAGGGCGCGGGTGCGGCGCAGAAACGGCCGCTCAAATCGCTCGCCGACAATCTGCAGGGCAAGCGCGGCCTGTTCCGTTCGAACCTCCTCGGCAAACGCGTCGACTATTCCGGCCGTTCGGTCATCGTCGTCGGTCCGGAACTGCACCTCGACGAGTGCGGTCTGCCGAAGCACATGGCGCTCGAACTGTTCCGCCCGTTCGTCATTTCGGAACTTTTGAAAAAAGAGCTCGCCTTCAACATCCGCGGCGCCGGCCGTCTCATCGACGACGGCGTGCCGGAAGTCTGGGCGATCCTCGAAGACGTCATCAAGGGCAAGTATGTGCTCTTGAACCGCGCGCCGACGCTCCACCGCCTCGGCATCCAGGCGTTCAAGCCGATCCTCATCGAAGGCAACGCCATCCAGGTGCATCCTTTGGTTTGTACCGCGTTCAACGCCGACTTCGACGGCGACCAGATGGCCGTGCACGTGCCGCTCTCGGCCGACGCGCAGCTCGAGGCGCGCGAGATCATGGCCTCCGACAAGAACATCCTGAAACCGGGCGACGGCGAACCGACCATTTCCTCGAAACTGCTCGACATCGTCCTCGGCTGCTACTGGATGACGAAGCTCGTGCCGGGTGAACAGGGCGAAGGCAAGTATTTCTCGTCGCCGAACGCCGCGATCACCGCGTACGATTTCGACCTCGTTGGTTTCCGGACCAAGATCAAAGTCCTCGCTTCGAAAAAGGCGAAGTACGGCGAATTCGCCGGAATGCCGTTCGAGACGTCCGTCGGCAGGCTCCTCTTCAACAGCGTCCTGCCCGACGACTATCCGTTCGTGAACAAGGAGATCGACAAGAAGGCGATGACCAAGATCATCGACGACCTCATCATCGCGCACGGTCCTATCGCCATCGGCCCCATCATGGACAAGATCAAGAGCTTCGGCTTCAAGTACGGCACGCACTCCGGTATCACCTGGGGCATCGACGACGTCACCGTTCCGGACGGCAAGAAGAGCATCATCGACGCCGCCCGCAAGAAGTCGGTCTCGATCACGAACGAATTCAACGAAGGCCTTCTCTCGGAAGAAGAGCGCGTGCGCCTCAACATCGAACTTTGGCAGGCGGCGCGCATGGAGATCGAAAAGATCCTGCCGGCGACGCTCGACCCGAAAGCGTCCGTCTACGACATGCTCAAATCCGGCGCGCGCGGCTCGACGGCGCAGCTCGTCCAGATGGCCGGCATGAAAGGCCTGATCCAGAACGTTTTGGGCGAGACGATCGAACATCCAGTCGTGAGCTCCTACAAGGAAGGTCTCACGCCAATCGAATATTTCATCACCACGAACGGTTCGCGCAAAGGCCTCACCGACACCGCGCTCAACACGGCAAAGGCAGGTTACCTGACGCGCCGCATGTTCGACGTGGCGCAGGACATCATCGTCACCGAATCCGATTGCGGCGGCAAGGACGGCATCGTCATCAGCCGCGCATCGACCCTTGAGACGGGTTCGTCCGTCGCCAAGAAAATCCGCGGCAGGACGCTCGCCGAGGACGTGAAAAGCTCGGACGGCGCGGTCCTCTTCAAGAAGGGATCGCTTCTGACGAAAGACGATGCCCAGAAGGTGGACGCGGCTCTCATCGAAACGGTCATTGTCCGTTCGCCGCTCTCCTGCAAGACGCTCCACGGCATCTGCGCGAAATGCTACGGCATGGATCTCGGCAAGGGCGCGCTCATCGATATCGGCGAAGCGGTCGGCACGATCGCGGCGCAGGCCATCGGCGAACCGGGCACCCAGCTCACCATGCGCACCTTCCACGCGGGCGGCGTCGCCGGTGCGGACATCACGGCCGGTCTGCCGCGCGTCGAAGAGATCTTCGAGAAGCGCAGGCCGAAGAATCCAGCGGTCGTTTCGGCCGTCTCGGGCACGGTCGCTTCGGTCAAGGATTTCGGCACGGAAAAAGTCATCACCATCATTCCCGAACTCGAGGACAAAGGCAAATCGAAGAAATCCGGCGAAGTCGAATACAAGTTCAATCCGAAGCGTGTTGCGCTCGTCCGCCAGGGCGACCGCGTGAAGAAAGGCGACATTCTCACCGACGGTTCGGCGGACATCGACGAGATCTTCGAATACGCGGGCCGCGAACGCGCCATGGAATACATCATCGGCGAAGTCTCGAAACCGTACGAGCTCCAGGGAGCCGCGGTGGACCGCAAGCACATCGAGATCATCGTCAAGCAGATGTTCGCCAAAAAAACCGTCACGGATCCGGGTTCCTCGAGCTACTGCAAAGGCGACGTCATCGACGAGCTCGATTTCGTCCTTGAAAACAGGAAGATAAAAGAAGGGAAAGGCGAAGCGCTCGCGGCGGAATCCGTCGTCATGGGCATCACCGAATCGTCCCTCTCGCGCCGCTCGTTCCTCGCCGCGGCGTCCTTCCAGCACACGAAACGCATCCTCATCAACGCGGCGGTCAAGGGCACCGAAGACACGCTCGAAGGTCTGAAAGAGAACGTCATCATCGGCCGGGTCATTCCGGCGGGCACCGGATTCGCCGGCAGCGAGAAGCACGGCATGATCGAGAAGCTCCACAAGGCATCGGAACAGTCGGTCGCCGGGGAATAGCAAGGATAGGTGCGCGTTTGGCGAAGAATCTATGCCATCATCTTCCGTCGAACAAATCAAAGAGCGCCTCCGGATCGAAGACGTAATCGGGGGCTACGTCAAGCTCGAGCGCGCGGGAGCGTCGCTCAAGGCGCGTTGCCCGTTCCATTCGGAAAAAACGCCGTCCTTTTTCGTTTCGCCCGAACGCGGCGGCTATTACTGCTTCGGGTGCGGGGCGAAAGGCGACATCTTCACCTTCGTCGAACGGTTCGAGAACGTCGATTTCGTCGGCGCCTTGAAAATTTTGGCGGAGCGCGCGGGCGTCACGCTCGAGCGTTTTTCCGAAAAGACGGACGACGGCAGATCACGGCTCTACGCGCTTCTCGAAGCGGCGACGTTCTTTCTCGAGCGCAATCTTTCGGGCGAGGATATTCCGCTCGAATACCTGAAGAATCGCGGCCTCACGGAGAAGACGATCAAGGACTGGCGCCTCGGCTATGTGCGCGACGAGTGGCGCTCGATCTCGGATTATCTTTCCGGCAAGGGATTTTCGGACGACGAGATCATGCGCGCCGGCATCACGAAGACCGAGAAGGGAAGCACGTACGACCGTTTCCGCGGGCGCATCATGTTCCCGATCTTCGACGCGGCGGGCCGGACGATCGCCTTTTCCGGCCGGATCATGCACGACGACGGAAAGTCCGCGAAATACCTGAACTCGCCGCAGACGGAACTCTTCGACAAATCGAAAGTCCTCTACGGTTACGACCGGGCGAAACAGCCGATCCGCAAGTTCGATTTTTCGATTCTCGTCGAAGGACAGATGGACTTGCTCCTCGCGCATCAGGCGGGATTCACGAATACGGTCGCGGTCTCGGGTACCGCGCTTACCGCCGATCATCTCGCATTGCTTCGCCGCATCACGCCGAAGATCATCATGACGTTTGACGGCGACCGGGCGGGGGCGAAAGCGGCGGAGCGCGGTTGGGCCTTGGCGCTCGCATCCGGCATGGAGGTCAAGATCGCTGCGCTTCCGGATGGTCTCGATCCGGCGGATGTCATTCTGAAAGACCGTGAAATCTTCAAATCCGCGCTCGTCCACGCCGTGCATCTCGTCGATTTTCTTCTCGGCAGGATCGAGGCGGAGAAGCTCGACGCGAAAAAGCTCTGGACGCGCATCCGTTCCGACGTTCTGCCGTATATAGCAATGCTTGCGAGCGAGACGGAAAAGGCGCGGTATGTCGGCACAATCGCCGATATCGTCGGCGCAAAGGAAGAATTCATCTGGGATGATCTGAAAAAAGTGAAGCTTGATGCCGAGTTTGTCCGGGAAAAGCCGGAGCCGGATGCGCTGGAAAAGTCGCTCGACGGGAGCGTGCTCAAGCGCGGCTCGCCGGAACGGTCGCTCGCCGGCATCATCGCAGAGGGCAGCGCGGGCGCGAAGGAAATTTTGAAAAAGGTGAAAGAGATCCTCGATACGGAAACAGGCGCGGCGTTCGAACGCGAGCTTGATGCGGGCAAGAACGAGCTCGCGTTCGAAGCGGAAGCGTATTTCGGGGGATTCCCGGCCGAAAAGATGCGGCGCGAAACGGAACTTTTACTCCTGACCATTGCCGAAGAGGCGGCCAATCGCGAACGGGTCCGCCTCGCAAACGACATCGCGAAGACGAAGGACGAGGAAAAAAAGAACAGCCTGATGATACGGAGCATGGAACTGGGCAAACGGGTCGAAGGGATCAAGCGGGACAAGAAGAAATTTTTATAAGCGATAACGGGAACAATCATGGCCAAGAAACAAAAAACAAAAAAGATCGTGAAACCGGCGAAGAAAAAGCCGGTGAAAGTCGTGGCGAAAAAACCCGTGAAGAAATTTTCCGGCAAGCGCGCCGAGTGGGAAGCGAAGGCGGAAAAACTCATTGCCAAGGGCAAGGAGCGGGGCTACGTCACCTATGACGAGATCTTGAAGGAATTTCCGAACGTCGAGGCGGACGTCATGTTCCTTGACGAGCTCTACAACCGCTTCATCAAAGCCGGGCTCGATGTTCTCGAAGGCGGCGGTCTGCTCGAAACGAACGACGAGCAGATCAAGAAGTACACGGCAAACAGCCGCGCGTCCGACGCATCGTACGATTCGATCCAGATCTATTTGAAAGAAATCGGCCAGTATCCCTTGATCAGCGCCGCGATGGAAAAGGAGCTCGCCAAAAAGATCCTCGCGGGCGACCAGGAAGCGAAGAATCTTTTGGCGAAAGCGAACCTGCGCCTCGTCGTTTCCATCGCGAAAAAGTACGTCGGCCGCTCTGCCGATCTGACCCTCCTCGACCTCATCCAGGAAGGCAACCTCGGCCTCTTCAAAGCCGTCGACAAATTCGACTGGACGAAAGGCTTCAAATTTTCCACCTACGCGACTTGGTGGATCCGCCAGGCCATCACCCGCGCGCTCGCCGACCAGTCCCGCACGATCCGCGTACCGGTGCACATGGTGGAAACGATCGCAAAATACAAACAGGTCTACCGCAGACTTTCACAAGATTTGGGCAGAGAGCCATTGCCGGATGAGATCGCGACAGAAATGGGCATCGAAGTCGAGAAAGTCTACATGATCGAGAAGATCGACCAGGACACGCTCTCGCTCGAAAATCCCGTCGGCGACGATGACGACGGCAAGTCGACCCTCGGCGATTTCGTCGCGGACGACAAGATCCTTTCGCCGGACCAGGAATCTTCGCGCCGCATCCTGTCCGACCAGGTGAAGGAAATTTTGAACGACCTGTCGGTCAAGGAACGGAAAATCCTCGAGATGCGCCACGGATTGCTCGACGGCGTGACCCACACGCTCGAAGAAGTCGGCCTCGAATTCGGCGTTACCCGCGAGCGCATCCGCCAGATCGAAGCAAAGGCCCACGAAAAGATCCGCCAGCACGAGAAGATCGGGAAGCTCCAGAGTTATTAGAAAAAGGAGAACAAATCGAGATAAGTCATTTTTGCTGACCAGACCTAGCCCCACCTCGCAAAAATGACTTACCTCAATATACCCTTATTTTGAGCCATTATTACTACTTGACAAGCAGTAATAATAGAGTATAATTTATTCAAATTCAGTGCAGGAGGGGAACATGCTGAAAACACTGATGATGCTCTTTTTCGGGGGAAACAAGGAAAACGGGAAAAGCAACGGAATGAAGAAAGAGAAGAAAATCGTTTATCCCATGACCTTGGAAGAACGGCTGAAGATCAAGCTGCACGGGGACGATTTTTTGGGGATCGGGCTTGAAACGAAATAAAAATTCTCCCGTTTCCGGGGCGACCGACACGGTCGCCCTTTTTATTTTACCCTGTTTTGGAAGAATCCATTTTTATGCTATAACGCAGGCAATGAACCGCCAGGATTTCGCAAAAATCACATTGCCCGACGCGCCCGGCGTCTACCTTTTCAAGAAAGGGAAGGAGATTCTCTATATCGGCAAGGCGACATCGCTTCGCGAGCGGGTAAAGAGCTATTTTGCGGCGGATCTCATCGCCGCGCGCGGGCCGCTCCTCGTCGACATGGTGTATCTCGCCGACCAGATCGAATGCATCCGGACGGATTCGGCGCTCGAAGCGGTGATCCTTGAGGCGAACCTCATCAAGGAACGCCAGCCGCGCTACAATACGATGGAAAAGGACGACAAGAGCTACAACTATGTCGTCATCACGAAGGAAATCTTCCCGCGCGTCCTCGTCGAGCGCGGCACGAATATCGATTTCAAGGCGAAAAAACTCTCGGGCGGAGAAAAACTTTCCGACATTTTCGGTCCTTTCGTGAACGGCCTCCAGCTCAAGGACGCGATGAAGATCATCCGCAGGATCTTCCCGTTTCTCGATCGCCCGGCGGATTCGGCCGGCTACGGTTTCTACCGCGAGATCGGCCTTGCGCCCGACCTCTCCGGCGCCGAAGCAAGAAAGGAATACGCCCGCACGATCCGGCATATCAGGCTGTTCTTCAAGGGCAGGAAGAAAAGCATCATCGCGGCGCTCGAGAAGGATATGAAACTGTTCGCCAAAGCGCGGCAATTCGAGCTTGCGGGCGGCGCGAAGCGGAAAATCTTCGCGCTCCGGCATATCGAGGACATCGCGCTCCTCAAGCGCAGTTTCGATTCGGCGGACAATTGGGGAGAAACGGCAGGAATGCGGAAACCGTTCCGCATCGAGGCGTATGACGCGGCGCATATCGCGGGCGCGGCGAATGTCGGCGTGATGACCGTTGTCGAGGGTGGTAAGGCGAACAAAGCGGAGTATCGCAAATTCAAGATCCGCGAAAGCACCGGGAATGACATCGCGGCGCTCGGCGAAATGCTCCGCCGCCGCCTGCGTCACGGCGAGTGGCGCCTGCCCGACATGATCGTCGTCGACGGCGCGGCGGCGCAAAAAAACATGGCGGAGAAGATCCTCGGCGAAGCGAAGCTCGCTGTTCCCGTCGTCGCCGTGACGAAAGACGAACGCCACCGTCCGAAGGCGATAACGGGCAGGGAAGACCTTGTCGAAAAGCGCAAGAAAGAAATTCTCCTTGCCAATGCCGAGGCACACCGGTTTGCCGTTGCATTTCACCGGAAATCCCGGTCAAAACGTTTTATTTGACAAATTGTTTATAAGGTTGTACTATTAAATCTAGCTAGTTGGTCAGCCAAGACCATTCAAATCAAGGAGGCAGAACATGAGTTTATTGCATGTTGTCGTGCAAGGGCGGGTTCCGGTCATTGAATCGGAAAAAGACGATTTCGAACGGCGGATTCAAGATATTGCCGTTGGCTACGGGCTTCTTGCCAAGGAAGCAATCAAAGCGCTCCAACGGCCGTCATCGGGCACCGAGGATCCGGCTCTGATGTTGAAAGAAGATGCCGCCGTTTTGGACAGGCTGGTTTCCGTTTCATTGAAGCCAGAACCCGGACCGGATGGGGACCTGACCATCGTCAAGATCGCGAATGGCGACGGACAAATGGTGGGCTCCGCAAAAGTTCGACAGAAAACTGCAAGAACTTTAGAAGAGCATTTGGCCAAATGGTACCGTATTCCGGCAAGAGTCGTCTTCGTCTAGTTGTTTTCCGTTGTTTTCACCGCAGGAAGTCATCCTTCCTGCGGTTTTTTCATGCTATAATTTTCTCATGCAAAAGATCAAAGTCGCCGTCCTGCGCGGCGGACCGTCGTCCGAATATGAAGTGTCGCTGAAGACAGGCAAGAGCGTGCTCGACAGTCTGCCGCCCGGTTTCGTGCCGACGGATGTCTTCATCACGCGATCCGGCGAATGGCTCTCTGACGGTGCGGCGGCGGATCCCCATGCGGTCGTCGGCAAGACGGATGTTGTTTTCAACGCGCTCCACGGCGAATACGGCGAGGACGGCAAGGTGCAACAGCTTCTCGATGCGCTCCAAGCCCGCTATACCGGATCGGGCGCTCTCGCGTCCGCCGTCGCCATGAACAAAGTGATGGCGAAAGAGCTGTTCATGTCGGCGGGCCTCAAGACGCCGGTCTTCAAAGTGTTCAAATGGCTCGACGTGCGGCATGATACGGTTCGCAAGATCTTTACGACCTTTCCCATGCCGGCGGTGGTGAAACCGAACGGATCCGGATCGTCCGTCGGCGTCTCGATCGTCCGAACGATGAAAGAGATCAACCATGCCATGGCCAAGGCGTTTGAGCATGCCGACACGGTCGTCATCGAAGAATTCATCGAAGGTGCGGAAGCGACCTGCGGCGTGATCGAGGATTTCCGCGGCGAGAAGCTCTACGCCTTGCCGCTGGTCGAAATCAGGAAGCCTGCGGGCAAGACCTTTTTCGATTACGAGGCGAAATACGGCGGCGGCACGGAGGAGATCTGCCCAGGGAATTTCTCGAAAAAAGCTAGCGAGGCCATCGCGGATGCGGCGAAACGGGCGCACCGGGCGCTCGGCCTGCGGCATTATTCCCGTTCCGATTTCATCATCCATCCGAAACGCGGGGTCTACATTCTCGAGACGAATACGTTGCCGGGACTTACGAAAGAGTCGCTTTTGCCGAAATCGCTCGCCGCGGTCGGCGTCTCCCTGCCGCAGTTTCTCGAGCATATCATCGGCCTTGCGATGCGGCGGAAATAAAAAGCCGCTCATTGATTGAGCGGCACGGCTTTCGGGTCATTCATAAAGAATTTCTTGACCCAGAGGAAAGGCGAATTTTCCGGAACTTTCCCGTGTATGGCTTGCACGTTCTGCCACGTTCCGTTCAGAGCGGAAACAAATGTCTGCTCGTCCGTGACATCTCCTTCACCGAGAAGGATTCCCGTTATCGTTTCCCGCGGATTTTGCGGATGGCGAAACGTTTTGATTTCCCTGACTTTTTCCTTTGCCGGCATTGTTTCCTCCCGTGTCAGACAGATTTCGAATCCGGCAAAACCATAGCACGAAAACTCCTTTTATGCTAGTCTCAGGCGTATCGGGCCCGTAGCTTAGTTGGTAGAGCGCCTCATTTGCAATGAGGAGGTCACCGGTTCGAATCCGGTCGGGTCCACCCAAGATGACGTTTTTGTATTAATGAAGATTTGCAAGGATTTCCCGGTTCCAAGACTTAAACCTCTCATGATGGCTTGGAACCAGAGTTATTGAGTGATCCACGGAATATGTTTAAATTATTTTGTTAAATTTATGGATATTTTGCTTAAAAAACGCTTGTTTCTTGAAGGTAATCATTTATTGGGGACAGTGCTTTACTATAAAGATACAAAGGGACGACCTTGTCTGAAATTCTCGATAAAAGCCAAGATGATTGGGGATTTATGGGTACAAGATAAAAAAACTGGAGAGAAAAAGAGTTTTCTACCTACTCCGTCTTCCGAAATGAGCGGGGATATCTCCTATAAATTCAAAGATAACTTACTTGAAATAAAAACTGAAGTTCCTGGTGAGCGTCCTCGCCGGTTGATGACCGAAGTACCAGTACCTCCTGAAAACTACCTTTTTTTAATCCGTTTAAAAGATTGGGAACATTTACCGATAGAAACACCTGATGAAAACGCATTAATTCTTGCACCTTCATGGTCATGTAAAGAAGTTGTTATTTTTACTTCATTCGCTGGTGTAGAAGGTAAACCCTTTTTTCCTGGGGATGAAATATTGAAAGCAAAAGAGGGACGCACTATTACTCTTGATCTTCCACTAGAAAAACCTTTCAGCAGAATTTATATAGGAATTGGTGAAGATATTGGAAATGATGAAAAATATCCTCTAATTATCAAAGCACCCAACTATCGAGAATTGAAGTAAAAGGAGACATATAAACAAAAGGCCTCGGATTTCTCCGAGGCCCAAAACAGCTTTTAGGAAATGAGCTTTTTAACAGCTTCCTTTATCTCTTTATTGAGACAGATAGAGATATTCGGATCTCCATCGAAGCTGATAGTGTTTCAACTTTGGACCACGAGGTCCATACTAGCTCTTGCACCGCAATCCCCGGTTCGGTCGTACAAGCAGGGTTTGCTATAATACGTATTTGTTGAACAAGCCCGTCATGCAGACCATTATCCGAACACCATCCAAAACCATCGCCGTCGACATTCCGTATTCGCGGATGAAGTATCCGGACGTCTTCTGGCAGAAGGCGTTCTATTTCTTCTGGAGGATCTGCACGCCGATCCATCCGTTTCTCCGCGATCTTCTGCTCCGGCTCCGCATCATCCGGCATGTCGGACGGCAAGAATATCCGCTCGGCAGGATCGATATCGATGCGTCGCTCGAGCCGATGATCCGGGACCTGGTCGCCCGCGGCTACGGCAACCATTTCGTCGCCTGGAAGGATTCGGACGAGCTCGTCAGCCTGCGCTGTACGCCGGATTTCGAACACCAATACCATATCCGCATCTTTGCCGACGGGGAAGTGCGGGCGCATTACGAGTACACGCCGGAATGTCATCCGATCCGGCACATGCGGGAAGTCGGCATTGAAGAACGCCGGGGGGAATTTCTTTCGCTCGTGAAAAAGTATCTGATCGCATGAAAGGGAAGCTGCTCGGAAAAAAATTCTTCAACCGCGACGCGGACGCAGTGGCGTGCGATCTGATCGGGAAATTTATCGTGCGGAAAACGGGCGGCGGAGAGGTCGCAGCGATGATCACCGAGACGGAGGCGTACGTCGGTCCGCACGATCTGGCGAGTCACGCATCAAAAGGGAGAACGGAGCGAACGAAAGTCATGTTCGGCGCGCCGGGCACGCTCTACGTCTATCTCGTCTACGGCATGCATCTCATGCTCAATATCGTCACGCGCGAGGAAGGCTACCCGGCGGCGGTGCTCGTCCGCGCGGTCACCGGGGCGACCGGGCCGGGACGCGCCGCGAAATTTTTGCATATTACAAAAAACATGAACGGCAAACTGGCCGGCAGAAAGACCGGCCTCTGGATCAAGGATTGGGGAATTCGCATTAGGCGAGGCGCGATCCGCCGCACGCCGCGGGTCGGCGTCGATTATGCCGGTCCCGTCTGGGCGAAGAAGAAACTGCGCTTTATTCTCGACGAAAGTGGGCGATAGAGGATTCGAACCTCTGACCCTGCGAATGTGAATCGCATGCTCTAACCAACTGAGCTAATCGCCCCCATAACACTTTTCGCTAACCAAAACAGCTAATCACCCTCTCGAAAAACAAAGAGATTTATAGCACATAATTTGTTTTTATTCTATTTTTAAGCTATACTCCGCCACGTCCGTTTTGGGCCGCTAGCTCATCTGGTAGAGCGCATCCATGGCATGGATGAGGTGACCGGTTCGATCCCGGTGCGGTCCACAGTCTTCGCATATTTCGGAAAGTATGCTAGAGTAGCCTGCGGCCGAGTGAAAAAATTTCGGGCCTATAGTATAGTGGTAGCACGCGTCATTCGCATTGACGAGACCCGGGTTCGACTCCCGGTAGGTCCACACAAAAGAATATCGGAGTGTAGTATAGCGGTAGTATACACGATTCGGGTTCGTGTGACCCGGGTTCGATTCCCGGCACTCCGACAGATTGAGAGGTTTTTCTTTTTTTGATATACTGGCGACATGAAAACGCTCCTTACTTTTGTCAAAAAACATCCGTGGATCACGGGTATCGGAGGCATTGTCGTCGCCGGCATTCTTTTCTCCGTGTTCGGCGGCAAACAATCCTCGGGCGCCGATCTCGCGAGCGTCGAGCGGCGCGATATCGTCGAAGAAGTGAGCGCGACCGGCAATGTCAAGGCGCTGTCCGATCTTGACCTGTCCTTCCGCACGGTTGGCCAAATCGCAAGCATTCCGGTATCGGTCGGCGACCGCGTCTTTGCCGGCGAGACGCTCGCGACGCTCGCAAACGAGGATCTGGCCGCGGCGGTGGAACAGGCGAAGGCCGGCCTCAAAGCGGCCGAGGCAAAGCTTGCCGACATGCAGAACGGTACCCGGCCGGAAGAGCTTGCGGTCACGAAAAACGCCCTTGATGCGAGCATTGCCGCCGCTTATACGACCGCCGACAACGCGGTTCACCATGATATCGATCAGATGTTCGACAATCCGCGGACGGCTTCGCCGACAATCACGATTCCAATGAATGATTTCCAGCTTCAGAACGAGATCAATGCCGACCGTGTCGCCGTGGAATCTGTCCTTGCCGTCTGGGCTGGCAGTGCCGCCGTTTCCGCTTCCTCGTCGCTTTCGGCGATCGATACAGTAAAAAATTTCGTCGATATGATCGCACTTGCGCTCTCCGAAACGTCGCCGAGCGCAAGCTTGTCGCAAACGACCATCGACGGCTATGAGACGACTGTTTCCGCTGACCGTTCCGCCCTTGATCTCGCACGTTCGAATATCGCGTCCGCCGAGGCGAATTACAATCTTGATCTGGCGGGGAATACCGCCGAATCGATCGCAGGTCAGGCCGCATCGGTGGAAGAGGCCCAGGCGAACGTCGATGCCGCCGAGGCCGAGCTCGCCAAATCGGTCGTCATTTCGCCGATCAGCGGCGTCGTCACGAATGTCCCGATATCAGTCGGTGAAACGGTATCCGCCGGGGAAACGGCGATATCTGTCATTTCGTACGGAAAATATGATGTCGAATCATATATTCCCGAAGCCGACATCGCGCGGGTGAAAATCGGCGATCCGGCGACGACGACACTCGACGCGTACGGCTCCGCCGTCTTTTTCCCGACATCGGTCGCCAAGATCGATCCGGCGGAGACGGTCATCGAGGGCGTGCCGACGTACAAGGTGACATTCGTCTTCGCATCATCGTCGGACAGCCGCATCAAATCCGGCATGACGGCGAATCTCGATATTCTGACCGGCACGGCTACTGATACGCTTGCCGTGCCGTCGCGATCCGTCTATTCCGTCAACGTCCAGAAATACGTCGAACTCGTTCTCGATCCGAAAAATCCGGCGAAGACGGCAAAAACCGCGATCACGACCGGCCTCCGCGGTGTCGACGGTTTCGTGCAGGTTCTTTCCGGACTTTCCGATGGACAAACGATCGTCGGATCGCCCTCCCTCTGATGAATATCATTGAAACGCACAATATCTCAAAAGTATATGAAAACGAAGGCACGAAGACCGACGCGCTCAGGAAGGTGACGCTTGCTGTCGCCAAGGGAGAATTCATTGCCATCATGGGACCGTCCGGTTCCGGCAAATCAACTTTGTTGCAGATCCTCGGCCTTCTCGATAGCCATACCGACGGTTCGTATATGTTTGCGGGCAAGGATATCAGTTCGTACAGCCAGGAGGAGATTGCGAAGATCCGGAACGGCAAGATGGGTTTCGTATTCCAGGCGTTCAATCTCTTGCCGCACGCAACCGTCCTCGAGAACGTGAAATTGCCGCTTTTTTATTCGGATATTCCAGAAGAAGAGTGGGATGTACGGGCCGAAGAAGCGGTCATCGATGTCGGTCTCGAGCATCGCATCGAGCATCAGGCGACGCAGCTTTCGGGCGGCGAGAAACAGCGCGTTGCCATCGCCCGGGCGCTTGTGTGCGATCCCGAAGTTATCTTCGCCGACGAACCGACCGGCAATCTCGATTCGAAATCGGGCGAGGCTGTCATCGATATCATTCAGAAGCTCAACACCGAGATGGGACACACGGTCGTCCTCATCACGCATGAAACGTATACGGCCGAATATGCGCAACGGATCATCCGCCTGCATGACGGCGAGATCGTCGCGGATGAGCCGGTGAAAAACAGGAAGACGGTGGCAGATGCGTTCCAAAAATAATGAAACTCAAATACAGCACAGAAACGGCGATCACCGGTCTCGCGACGCACAAGTCGCGATCGGCCCTGACCATTCTCGGCGTCGTTATCGGCATCACGTCGATCATCCTCGTCATGTCGCTCGGCGCCGGCGCGCAGAATCTCATCCTTGACCAAGTGAAAGGGCTCGGCGCGACGACAATCATCGTGCTGCCGGGCAAGATTTCTTTTGGTCCCTCGCTTGCCTCGCAGACGCTGAACGATTCCTTGAAAGAACGCGATCTGGCGCTCCTTGAAACGAAGGAAAATGTGCCGCATGCGCGTTCCGTCATGCCGATGGTCGTCGGTGCGGGCAACGCGGTCTATGGCGATAGCGTCTATCAGACGACCGTTTTCGGTTCCGGTGCGCAAGTGCCGGACATCTTCGCCATTACGCCGGACCGCGGGCAATTTTTCACGGATGACGACGTGCTCAGCCAGTCGCTTGTCGTCGTCATCGGCTCGAAAGTGAAGGATCATCTCTTTGACGGTGATGATCCTATCGGCCAGAAGATCCGCATCAAGAACAATACGTTCCGCGTCATCGGCGTTCTGCCTGAGCAGGGCGCGTCGTCGGAATTCGACGACTCGGTCTTCATGCCGTACACGACGGCCCAGCAGTACATTCTTGGCACGAAATTCTACAACCGTCTCGTGGTCGTGGTCGATTCGCAGGACAATCTCGACTCGACAGTGCAGGATATCAAGATCGCCTTGCGCAATTCCCACAACATCACCGATCCGTCCGAAGACGATTTTTCGGTGACAACACAGGCGGATATCGCGAAAACCTTGAGCACCGTGACGACCGCACTTACGGCATTTCTCGCCGCAGTGGCCGCCATATCACTCGTCGTCGGGGGCATCGGCATCATGAACATCATGCTCGTTTCGGTGACGGAGCGCACGCGCGAAATCGGCCTGCGCAAGGCGCTTGGCGCGACGGACGGCGACATCTTGACGCAATTTTTGCTCGAGGCGGTGATGCTCACGGCGACCGGCGGCGCGATTGGTATCACGCTCGGCGCCGTCCTGTCGTACGTGATTTCCATTGTGCTCGCGTCGGTGCTGAAAATTGACTGGCAGTTTGTTTTCCCGTGGAGTGCGGCGGTGCTTGGTATCGTGGTGGCAAGTCTCGTCGGTCTTGTTTTCGGCATCTATCCGGCGCGGCAGGCGGCGAAGAAGAGTCCGATGGAAGCTTTGCGGTACGAATAATGTGCTATACTTCTTTTATAAAAAATAGAAATATATGGGAATATTTCAGAGTATCAAAGGCGCTGTGATGAAGCAGGCGATGAAATCACAGATGAAAGGTCTGCCGCCGGAACAGCAGGCAAGGATCCTTGCCGCCATGAACAAGGATCCGCAGTTCTTCGAGGACCTCGGCAAGCAGATCGATCGCAAGGTCAAAGAGGGGAAAGGCAAGGTGGAAGCGTCCATGCAGGTCATGCGCGAGAACCAGGACAAGCTTCGCAAGCTCATGATGTGAAAAAGAAGGATCAGGAAAAGAAAAAAGCCGTTCCCCGAAAGGAACGGCTTTCGCTTGCATCCGTTTAGAACGTAAGCTCGAGACCTGCAACGAGATTTCCGAGCTGGCTGAATTGCAAGTCGCCAACTCCGGGCAAATTCGTCGTCATCGTCACCGACCTCACTTCGTATTCAAACGAACAGATCAAATGGTCGGCGACAGGAATATCGGTGCCGATAAGATAGATCGGCACGACGTCCGTGACGGAACTCTGGAAGGGGAAACCTCCCATGCTGAAGTTCCCGCTGAGGACGTCTTTTTCCACGCCGACACCCAAAAACGGAAAGAGCGGCATGCCCGATATCCGGTTGCACGGATAGAGTTCGCCGATCAGATCAAACTCCTTGCGAAGCATGATCTGGTTGAGCGATGAACCGTACGTTTCCATCTTTACGACCTGTCCGGCGGCCAGATTGAGGTCAAACGCGAGCGCGAAGATATCCGCCTTGCCTTTGACCGCGATTTCCGCGCCAAGGTTGTCACTGCCGAGGAATTGGAATCCCGGCGGCAACGTTCCCGGCAAGAGCGGCGATGCGGATACTCCGCTGAGCCCTATCTGTAGGTGCGTATCGGCCGGCGAAAATTTCTTCACCGGCTTGATGCTCGGCGTCGGTGTGATCGTGACGCTCGCGGTAGCGGTTGCGCTCGGCGTTACCGATGCCGGTACCGTTGCCGCCGCGACTTGCACGAACAATTCCGCATTCAGCGCCGCACGCGTCGCTTTGTTCAGTGTGCCGGTCCGTTTCAGATTGTGCTCCGTCTGGAATTTCATCACCGCTTTCCGCGTAGCCGGTCCGAAATGACCGTCCGCCGGATCGATGCCCAGATATTTTTGCAACGCAACGACTCGCGGCCCTTTGCTTCCGACCGAAAGGTATGAAAGAAAGGTGATCGGCATTGACGCCGATGCCGGAACCGGAGTCGGAACGACCCCCGCATTCTTGCTTCCGCCGAGATTGATCTTCAACGTTCCGCTGACGCTCGCGCTCTGATCCGCCATACCGGCGTTCATTGCGGCGAACAATAGCAACACAAACAACGGCACGAATTTTCTCATGTTTCCCTCCCTGGGAAATTTTTTCAAAAAAGCCCCTTGCGGGACCTTTGCACGACCTGAAAAAAGTTTATATCATTTTTCAAAAATGTCAATAGTATGTTTTTTGCTTTTCCGTCAGGGATTCTTAATAAAGGACACGTATTTTTATAAAGGACATATTGATTATTTTTCAAATATGTCCTTTATATCGGTCATTCTTTCGGCAGTGAGCCTTTGGGGAGTATAGTTTTATCCGAATACGGTTGCTTTGCATATTTTACTTGACAAGCCTATTCTTTATGATACGATTTTATCCGTATCAAGATCTTTACGAAGTTTTTTTCGGCATTGATTCCGAAAAACCCTTTGTTCTTCTTTCTCTTTTGTGCGTTTGTGCGGAACCTCTTTCTGTGCGGAATTCACCGGTTTTTTGAAGTCGAATCTGAATCGGTATCGTTTATTTTGCAACAGTTTTTACCAGCAATATCACACACTCGGGAGTGCGCGATGTAATCACGAAATACTTATGTTCGCCAATTATCAAACAGCAAAGAACGTCCTGGGCAACGCGGCAGCGATTGTCCTTTTGGCGGTTGCTTCGTTCGGTTTCGCTCCGGCGGCTCATGCGGATTACTTCGCGACGACGACTTTCAATTCGACCAATTCGTCCACGAGCTCGATCAACCTCTTCGTAGTGCCTGCCGGCGTTACGAGCATTACGGCTGATCTCACTGCTGCGGGCGGCGCGGGTGCCGGCGGTGCGTACACGTTCGGTGGCGGCGCCGGCGGCGCAGGCGAATCTTTTTCTCAGACGATCCCGGTCACTCCGGGACAGATTATCGGCTATGAAGTCGGCGCCGGCGGCATTGGCGGCACGAGCGGTTTTATCAATGTGAATGCCGGCAATGGCGGCATTGGCGGCAACACGGTCTTCGGTACGACGACTGCGTTCGGCGGCCAAGGAGGCAAGGGTGCCATCTATGGCGACTCGAGTAGCGGCAAGGGCGGCGTGGCGGGCGGCATCGGCGCAACTGCCGGCGGCAACGGCGACGATCAGATCAATGCAAACCGGACGTACGGCGGCACCGGAGGCGTTTCTGCAGTAACTGGCAGCGTTGCAGGCCAAGGCGGCTATGGCGACGCTACCACGCTCACGCTTCCACAAGCCGGCAAAATTGGCGGCGGTGGCGGCGGCGCAAGCGGTTGGGCTTCAGCCAACGGCACACCGCAGGATACAGGTGCGAACGGCGGCGACGGACAGATCGTTCTCAGCTACTATGTGGACAATACCGCGCCGACCATCACG
>JAGWZI010000011.1 GCA_018968925.1 Patescibacteria group bacterium
AAGGCAAAAAATTTTTGCGGTGGCGGGGCAAGGTCTGGTCAAGCAAAAATTTTTTGCCTTGCCGGGCGTCCGTAATAGAAAACAAGTCTCGCATTATTTGCGCCGACCGCGAACTTCGGTGCGTTCCGCCATCTTGCCGAGCTTGATCTGCTCTTCGATATGCGCTTTTTTCGCGAGTTTCGCGAGTTTCTGGACCTTCACTTTGTACGGAGACTGAACGCGGCCCGCGTAGCGGAGCGAACGGACGCGCGGCAAGATCCCTGACCCTTGGACTTTTTTGGTGAAACGGCGAAGAAGCGACATGTTGCTCTCGCTCGGGTTCTTCTGCAGTTCGACGTTGGTTGCCATAGAGCAAAGAGAATAGCACGGGCGACCTCGAAAGGCAAGGCTATTTCCCGAGCTTCTTGATGTAGTTGGCGAGTTCCGTGACGGGAATGGTCACCTGCGTGCGAGTGGCGTTTTCGCGCACCATGACCGAGTTTTCGAGGAATTCCTTCTTGCCCATGATGATGACGTACGGCACGCCGGACTTCTCAGCGAGCGAGAACTGGCTGCCGAACTTGTCGCGGCCGAGCATGTGATGGACATAGATCTTCTCGCCCTTCAGTTTCTCGATGACGTCGAGGCTCTTATGCTTCGCTTCGTCGCCGAGCTGAATGTAGAAGGCGACCGGCTTTGGCAGTTTGCCGATCTTTTTCGCCGCGGCTTTTTTCTTCAGGAAGATCTTGATGCCGGCGGCGGGATTCTCTTTCTTGTGGCCGATTTTCTGCGAAAGGTCGTCATGACGGAATCCGACGGCGAGTATTGGGCCGGCCGCGCCGTCAGGCAAAACCTCTTTTATTTCAAAGACGGTGCCCGAGCAGTATTTGCGGTCGGGTACGAGCGCATTGTTGATGCGGTAGGGAATGCCGAGCGTTTCGATGTATTCGAGGACTTCGGCGAAATGCGCGCGGCTCGCGTCGGAAAGGCAGGAGACGGATGTCGGCGCATGCTCGGCAAGCTTGCCCGTCGGATCGCATTCGCGGCAGGAGAGCGTATAGAACGGATCTTTTTTGAAGCTCTGGCGGCAGTGCGCCGTCATCGCGCCGAGGTTCTTCTTGTAATAGTTCGCGAGCTCGCGGGAGAACTTTGCGGAGGATTCCTTGTCGCCGATCGTGTTGATCTCGATCAGCAGATTCTCGTAGCCGTTATCGCGGAGCATGGAAACGGTCGCCTGGATGATCAGGGCTTCCGCGATGGATTTTTTCGTGCCCATGACCTCGAGATTGACCGTCGTCTTGCCGCGTTCCTTTACGATCGCCGTTTCGTGGACCAGCATGACCGGCTGGGGTTCGGCGAGGAGGTTCTTTTCGGCGAAGTGGCGGAAGAGCGCGGCGCGTTCCTCGGCGAAGTCATGGGAAAAAAGCCAGGGAAGACCGGCGGGGTTGCGCGTCCAGCTTTCCTTCAATCCTGCGGCGCGGATACCGTCGTCCTTTGATACGGAGAGGTTCCTGATCGGCAAAAATCCGTAATAGAGCGCGGCGCGCGCGTCGGCGGCAATCGGCAGGAAGGAAAGGTATTCCTGTTTCGGTCTCTTCGATCTTGATCGCTTCTTTTTCGTTTTCATGGTTATTTCGTGAACGTATATCTGCCGGGGAACAGGGTCATGTGCGTCAGGGGAAAGAGCTCGACGAGCGCCCGGCCGCGGATATCCGTTTTCGGCAGCACGCCCCAGAACCGCGAGTCGGCGCTGTTGTGCCGGTTGTCGCCCATGACGAAATATTGCCCGGGAGCGAGCGTTATTTTCTCGTGGATGTTTTCGAAGAATGCGGTCGTGGACGACGCGCCGCCGCCAAGATTGACGTACGGTTCGGTCAGCACGAAACCGTTCGGATTTTGGGCATTGTAGATTTTCACCGCATCGCCCGTGATCTCGACCGTCTCGCCCGGCAAGCCGATGATCCGCTTTATGTAATAGACGGTCGAGCTTGTCGACTGATGTTCGAAGGCGAGGCCGGCGGCCGGGACCTTGAAGACGACGACGTCGCCGCGCGCAGGCGCCTTGAAATCGTAGGAGACCTCGTCGACGATGAGATAGTCGCCGTTCGCGAATGTCGTGTCCATGGAATCGCCGGAGACGACGAACGGCTGGGCGACGAACGCGCGCACCGGCAGGACGATGACGAGTGCGAGGATGATGATGGTCAGGGTTTCCTTGATGAATTGCTTGGTCGGGGACATCGGTTTTGCGGCCAGGTATGGCCTTTTTCTTGATTCTCGCGGCAGTATACGCCTGAATTTCGGGAAATGCAAGAAAAACAGATTATTTTGACAAAATATTTATAAAGTGTTACTATAAAAAAAGAGTTTTTCACAACATCGTTCAAGGAGCCGCATATGAAAATTATCGTGGTATCCCCGTTTGACCGCATTCAGTCTACGGAACGCGAAGCGCTCTACCAGGTCCACAAAAAACTGGTAGGCGTCGAGTTCGTTCAAAAAATTTTTTCTCCGGGCGAACTTGCCGATTACATCGGCAGGCGGAAGGACGACTTCGTCTATGTGGTGACGAACAATGAATCCTACCAGAAAGCGGGGAGAAAGGATTACATGTTCGGGATTATCCGGTATGAAGGCGAAACGCTGGTTTCCGTATCTCATATTTTTTGCAATGAGGCGGAAGTCGAGATCGAGGGTTTCCCGATGAAGGCGGTCGATTGTTGGGAAGAGGTTGTCTGGCGGGCGACCGACAAAAATCTTGTCGGACTCAAAGAATTGAATTAAAAACGGGGAGGTTGTGCAAAGCCGACGGGAAACCGCCGGCTTTTTTCATGCTTTACTTTTCAAAACGCGGATTTATAATGAAGTGACCATGAACTACACGATCGTCGGTTTGGGGAATCCGGGGGAGGAATATGTCGGCACGCGGCACAATACGGGCCGCATGGTCGTCGATGCGCTCGCGAAAAAAATCGGCGCGGACGACTGGAAGGACGACAAAAAGATAAAAGCCAAAGTCCTGAAGACGAAGGTCGGCAAGAATACGGTCGTTCTCATACAGCCGAACACGATGATGAACAAGTCAGGCGATGCGGTGAAGCCGTTCGTCAAATCGAAGAAGGCGGCGGAAACGCTCGTCGTCGTCCATGACGATCTCGATCTGCCGTTCGGCACGATGAAGATGTCGTTCAACAAATCCGCCGGCGGCCATCGCGGCGTCATGTCGGTCATCAAGGCGGTGAAAACGGAAGCGTTCATCCGCCTGCGCGTCGGCATTTCTCCGGCATCGGCGTCGGGCAAGATCAAGAAGCCGCAAGGGGAGCAGGCGGTCATCGATCTCATCTTGAAGAAGTTCAAGCCGGCCGAGGAAATTGAACTGAAAAAGATCCTGAAGCGCGCGGCGGAAGGCCTCGAGCTTCTCGTCGTCGAAGGTCGCGACATTGCGACAGGCTTCGTAAATTCGCAGAAGTAAAAATCTCCTTGTTGTTTTGAGCCGCACGGCACATTGACAATGTATTTATTATTGTTATAATATTTTTCGAATCGTTTTGTACTGATTTTTCAGTATATTTTGAAAAGGAGGCTCTCATGATAACGAGCCAGAATCAGGATGTCATGTCGGTGCCGCTTGCGAACGTTGATCGGATCTCCTTGAAGTTTTTCCTGAGGACGGGCAAGCTCATCCCGCCCGGGATGAAGAAGAAACTGCAGGAATATTCGCCGATGAAAAAGCGTACCGACGGCGTCAATGAGATGCCTGTCGGTGCGCACGAATTCCGGATCATGCTGAAAGGGCTGCATGATGCGCACTTCGTCCTTTCCGATGTCTGGTGTGATGTCCGGCAGAACAGAGGCGATGCGATGAATATCGTCACGCTCAAATTCGAGCGCGGCACCGTTCCTGACAAGGACCAGACGGAGTATCTGCTCGGCATCCTCCAGCACAAGCCGTTCAAGGAAGGGGTGCTCGGCGGCATCTGGGGCGACGTTTCCTGCTGGGTTAATCCGGACAGGACCGTTTGCTTCACGATGCGCGTCCGGCATGAGGGCGGCATCGCCCGCCACATCATCGATTTTCGTCCGGATGCGGCGACGATAACGCCGGTCTAGGACCGCCGCTTCTTGAAGCGAAGGTCGTGCGTCAAAAAACGCGAGAGGATTTTTTCCTCCCGCGTTTTCTTTTTGTCCCGAAATTATTTTACGAACGAAAGCCCCATCTTCTGGCTTTTCGGCTCGAAGACGTTGATCTTGAACGTGTAGCTCTTGCCGAGGCTGATCGCTTCCTTCATCTTTGTTTCGGAACCGAAATCGGAGACATGGACGAGTCCGGAGACGCCTTCCTCAATGCTCGCCAATGCGCCGTACTTGTTGAACTTGATGACGACCGCCGAAACTTCGTCGCCCTTCTTGTATTTCTTCTCGGCTTCGACCCACGGATTCGGCTTGAGCGCTTTGATCGAAAGCGACACTTTGCCTTCCTTGACGTCGATGACCTTCACGTCCACCTTGTCGCCGATCTTGTAGCGGGCGCGCGGATCGTCGACGAGACCCCAGTCGATCTCGGAAATATGGACGAGCCCTTCGAGCCCGTCCTCGAGCTTGACGAAGACGCCGAAGTCAACGGTGCCGGTGACGGTGCCTTCAAGCACGTCGCCGACCTTGTATTTGTCGGCCATTTTCTGCTTCTCGCGCTTTTCGAGATTTTTCTCGGAGAAGATGAGCTTGCCTTCCTTCGGATCGGCGGTGATGATGCCGACGGACAATTTCTGCCCGACGAGCTTCTTCAATTCGTCGAGAATCTTGTCCTTGTCGCCGTCCTCGATCTTCGGATAGTGCTCAGATTTGAGCTGTGATGCCGGAAGGAAACCGGAAATGCCCTGCCAGACGATGATGAGGCCACCCTTGTTCGCTTCCGCGATCGGCAGCTCGAAGACGGTCTTTCCGGCGATGGCTTTCTCGGCCTCGTCCCAGATCTGCGCCTGGCGCGCTTCCTTGAGGGAGAGCTCGATATAGCCTTCCTTGTTCGCGATGTCCACCACCTTCGCCGAAACGGCGTCGCCGACGTTCAATTTCTTGATGACGTCGCGGGCGGTGATGAATTCTTTGCCGTAGATGAGGCCGGTGCCGAACGGTGCAAGGTCGACATAGACGCGCGCTTTCTCGATCGAGAGCACCTTGCCCTCGACAACCTCGCCAAGTTCCGGCGGATTCTTCGATTCCTCGAAATATTTCGCCATCGCGCCGGTCATCGGGACTTTCGCCTCGACGATCGCTTCTTCTTTCTTTTCTTTTTTCGTTGCCATAAAAATTATTTGAAACAAAAATCGCGCCTTCTCAGGCGCGCGAACGTTTTGCCAAAAGTTTCAATGGCCGCTTCCGGAAAGTCCCGCCGTTGAGGTTAGCTTTTGCGCAACCTGATAACGGGGAGATACTACTATATGTGTCAAGGAATGTAAAGCAAACAAAAAGGCCGAAAACCTTGCGGTTTTCGGCCTTGAAAAACGATCACTTCGCGGCGAGCGCGCCTTCTTCTTTCTGTAACATCTCGGCGGCGGCCGTGACGCAGCGTCCGTATTCATCGCTGAGCGGACGGATGCCGCGACCTTTTGCGAGCTCGAGAAAATCTTTTGGCTGTTTGCACAGGCCATAGCCTTTCTCGAATGCCCGTCGGTGCATGTCATCGTTTTCAGCGATGAAGGCGAAATAGCAGATGTCGTGGCATTTGTCCGGAGTGTTTGCTTCGTTCAGCGCGGAAAGCAGCATGACTTGGACGGCACCTTCGATTTCCCGCGCATGGACGGCCGCCGGATGCCCGTGGCTTCCATCTGCCGTGCTGATTAGCTTGCCGCGCAGGTCGAGATATATATCGAATTGCGCCTCAAAAGCGATGTCGGATTTCTTCGCGGCTTCAAATTCCGCAAAGAGCAATGTCGCCATCCTTTCGCGAGCGTGTTTCCGCACCTGGCTGTTGTCGTTTTCATTATTGATGAACGGCCACAGATCGTCGGATTTCTCTGCCTCGTTGATTTTTGCCAGTTTCCTTTCCAAATCGCCGTCTTTTTCCCGCAAACCGAGAACGATTTCCACGTTTCTCCGGTCGTAGCCGTTCTCGCCCATCAAGGCGACGATCTTGTCCGCGACCGCTTTGCTTGTCTTCATTCCTCACCTCCGAATTTTTTTGAACGAACGACTTGTCGGCATAATAAATCATTTTTTAAAAAAGTCAAACAGGTTTTTCTTTTGAATCTTTTGTATATTTTGCTATATTTCTTGCATGATCATCACATACCAGGGCGCGGAGTTCTTCAAGGTGCAGTTCGGCGATACGACGCTCGCGTTCAATCCGATCTCGAAAGAGTCGAAATTGAAGCCGACGCGATTTTTTGCCGATATCGCGCTCGTCTCTGTGAACCACCCGGACGCGAATGGCGTCGAGAATCTTGCCTACAACGGCAAGGAACCGTTCGTCATCTCTGGCCCGGGCGAATACGAGATCAAGGGCGTCTTCATCAAGGGTTTCGCCTCAAAATCAAAATACGGCGGCAAGGACCGCATCAACACGGTCTATTCCGTTTCGCTCGAGAATATGAATATCTGTTTTCTCGGCGCGCTGTCTGATCGGAATCTGTCGAAGGAAGTGAAAGAAGAGCTCGGCGACGTGGACATTCTGTTCCTACCGGTCGGTGGCGATGGCGTTTTGGATGCGGCTGAGGCGGAAAAACTGTCCGTCGAGATCGAACCGAAGATCATCATCCCGATGCAGTACGACGCGGCGAGCTTGAAAAAATATCTGAAGGAAGCCGGCGATGAAGGCGTGAAGCCGATCGAAAAACTGACCCTGAAAAAGAAAGACCTCGACGGCAAGGAAGGCGAGACTGTGGTGCTTGCCGTCGCATGATGACCGGGGCAAATTAGTTTTGCGGTGGCGGGGCAAGGACTGGTCAAGCAAAACTAATTTGCCCCGCATCCATAATATGAGCTTTCTCGACAAAATAAGAAATTGGCCGGAAGGGAAGAAGCGAACGTTCGCTGTCGTCACGGCGCTTGTTTTGACATTTGTCATCGTCGTCGGATGGGGCATTTTTGACGCGGCGGTGAACAGACAGTCGTCGAATTCCGATGCGTTCCTGCCGCTCCGCGGAACGATTGACGAATTCCTGAACGAATTCCATTCCGCGAGCGCGAATTTGGCGAGCACGACCGCGGCGATACGGGCAGAGTATGCGAGCATGACGGCTAAAATGGCGACCGGCACGGCGTCGACGACCGCGACGACAAGCCAGAAAAAAGTGAAAAAATAGGCTGGAGTTTTTCCGGCGGATAGGGTAAAATAAGAGAAAGCGAAACGCTTTTTTCTTTATGCCAGAACACAAGCACACAGGGAAAGAACCGGCAGCCGCGCCTCTCGCGAAGCCCGTTTCGTCGCGCTCTATCACGACGGAAATGAAGGAATCGTTCATCGACTACGCGATGTCGGTCATCACCGACCGCGCATTGCCGGACGTTCGCGACGGCCTCAAGCCGGTGCACCGCCGCATTCTCTTTGCGATGAATGATCTGAACCTGTCGGCATCGTCGAAGACGAAAAAGTCCGCGACGGTCGTGGGAGACGTGCTCGGTCACTATCATCCGCACGGCGACGCGTCCGTCTACGACGCCATGGTAAAGATGGCGCAGGATTTCTCGATGCGCTATCCCTTGGTCATCGGCCAGGGAAACTTCGGCTCGATCGACGGCGACGGCGCGGCGGCATATCGCTATACCGAGGCGAAAATGTCCCGTATGGCCGGAGAAATGCTCCGCGACATCGACAAGGAAACCGTCGAATGGAAGCAGAACTATGACAATACGAGGAAAGAACCGGGCGTCCTGCCCGCGGCCGTGCCGAATCTGCTTTTGAACGGCACACTCGGCATCGCGGTCGGCATGGCGACGGACATTCCGCCGCACAATCTGGGCGAAGTCGTGGACGCGACCTTGCATCTCATCGATGACAAGGACGCGACGACCGAAGACCTGCTCCAATTCGTCAAAGGCCCGGATTTTCCGACGGGCGGCATCATTTACAATCAGACCGACATCAACCACGCCTATGCCACGGGTCGCGGCGGCATCGTAACGCGCGGCATTGCCGAGATTACTGAAGATAAAAAAGGAAATTACAGTATTGTTATTACGGCGATCCCGTTTCGGGTCAACAAAGCGTCGCTTCTCCAATCGATCGCCGATTTGCACCGAGAGAAGAAACTCGAAGGCATCAAGGATATGCGCGACGAGTCGACGAAAGATATCCGCATTGTCATCGAGCTGAAAAATAACGCCAACCCGCAGAGCGTGCTCAATTATCTCTACAAGCACACTCAGCTCGAGGAGACCTTCCATGTGAACGTCGTGGCGCTCGTCGGCGGCGTGCCGAAAACCTTGTCGCTCAAAGGTTGCCTCGACGAGTTCATCGACCATCGCAAGATCGTGGTGAAGCGTCGCACTGAATTTGACCTTGCCAAAGCCGAAGCGCGCGAACATATTTTGCTTGGTCTCAAAAAGGCGCTCGACCATATCGACGAGATCATCAAGCTCATCAAAAAATCAAAGGACGTCGACGATGCGCGGGCGCAATTGATGAAGACGTTCAAGTTTTCCGAGATTCAGGCGAACGCGATCCTCGAAATGCGCCTCTCGAAGCTTGCCGGCCTCGAGCGCAAAAAGGTGGAGGACGAACTTGCCGAAGTGCAGGCCCTGATCGCCGATCTGAAGGACATTCTCGCGAAGCCGAAGCGCATTCTCACGATCATCAAAGGCGAGCTCATCGATATCAAGGAGAAATACGGCGATGAGCGCCGGACGAAGGTCGTGAAAGGCGGCGTCAAGACGCTCTCCGAAGAGGATCTCATTCCCGACGAGCCGAACATGCTCGTTCTCACCGCGGGCGGCTATGTGAAGCGCACGAATCCCGATGAATACAGGAAGCAGAAGCGCGGCGGCGTCGGCGTCGTCGATCTCGATACGAAAGACGAGGATTTCATCACGCATTTCCTTTCGGCGTCGGCCCATTCCGACATTCTTTTCTTTACGAACAAGGGCAAGGCCTATCAGATAAAAATGTACGAACTGCCGGAAGGCAAGCGCGCGACGAAAGGCAAGGCCATCGTGAACTATCTCGCGATCGGCGCGGACGAGAAGATCACCTCGGTGCTTGCCATGCCGAAATCGCTCAAGAACCTGAAGCTTTCGCTCATCCTCGTGACGAAGCAGGGCACGACGAAACGCGTGGACGCGGAATCGTTCAAGGACGTCCGCCGCTCCGGTCTCATTGCCATTTCGCTCGATGCCGGAGACGAACTCCGCAGCGCGCTTTTCATGAACGAAGGCGACCAGGTCATCCTTGCGACGACGGAAGGCCAGGCGATCCGCTTCAAGGATAAAGACGTGCGCGTCATGGGCCGTTCTGCCGGCGGCGTGCGCGGCATGCGGCTCGAGAAAGGGGATTCAATTGTCGCGGCGAATGTCGTATCAAAAGACATGAAGAAACCGCAACTGCTCGTGGTTTCGGAACATGGCTATGGCAAGAAAACGCCGCTCGATGAATATAAAGTGCAGGGTAGAGGCGGCTCTGGCATCATCACCATGAAGGTGACCGACAAGACCGGCAAGATCATGGCGGCGACGGTCGTGACCGAGGAGCAGCAGGAAATCGCGACCATCTCGAAGAAATCGCAGGTCATTCGCACCGAGCTTTCCCAGATCCCGTCGCTTGGCCGCCAGACACAGGGCGTCCGCATCATGAAGCTCCGCGACGGCGACTCGCTCGCAAGCATGACGATCATATAAAAGAAAGTCCCGCTCGCGCGGGGCTTTTTTATTTTTCCATTCCTTTATATAATAAAAGGACAATGTTCTCCGATCCGGAAAAAATCATCACGCAATTCAGCATCGGGAAAGGCACGCATGTCGCCGATATCGGCGCGGGATCGGGCGCGTACGCGCTTGCCGCGGCGAAAATGGCGGGGGAGACCGGCCGCGTGTATGCGGTCGACGTGCAGAAGGATCTGCTCGCCCGGCTCAAGAAAGAAGCCGAGGGCGAGCATTTGAAGAACATCGAGATCGTCTGGGCGGATATCGAGGAAGCGGGCGGCACGAAACTGCGCGAACGTTCGATGGACGTGGTCATCGCGGCGAACGTCTTCTTTCAGCTTCCCGACAAAGATGCAGCATGCCGCGAGATCCGCCGGATCCTCGCCGACAACGGCCGCGCGCTTCTCGTCGACTGGGCGGCGTCCTACGGCGCCATCGGTCCGCGGCCGGACGCGGTCTTCACCCGCGAAACGGCGAAGAAACTTTTTGAAAAGCAGGGTTTCGCGCTCGATCGGGAGATCGTTTCGGCCGGAGCGCACCATTACGGTTTGGTATTCCGCAAGGCGTGATACAATAGAAAGCGATGCAAAGCGACAACAAGTTCAAGATCATCCTCATGGCCGTGTTCGGCTTTTTCGTGATCGCGGGACTCCTCGCCTTCTCCACCTTCCGCTCGTCGAACACGTCGTCGAGCCAGCCGACGATCGCCATCTGGGGCACGGTTGACAAGACGGCGTTCGACAACTTTGTCGGCAAATACGAGCAGGATTCCGGGTCGCAATTCAAATATTCCTATACCGAATATCCGCTCGCTTCAATTGATCAAGCGATTGTCGAGGGAATCGCCACGGGCAAGGGGCCGGACGCGATCCTCATTCCGCAGGAGCTCATCGGCCGCTATCTCGACAAGGTGTCGCTCATCCCGTTCTCGTCTTTGTCCGAGCGCACGTTCCTCGACACCTATATCCAGGAAGCCGACCTCTATATCCAGCCGGGCGGCATTTTTGCCATTCCGTTCTATGTCGATCCGCTCGTCATGTACTGGAACAAGGATATTTTCACGAACGCCGAGATCGCCGCGCCGCCTGCGTCATGGTCGCAATTTCCGGTGCTCGCGGGCAAGCTGACGCAAACGGACAATAACGGCAACATCACGCAAAGCATCGCGCCCTTGGGCGGCTATGCGAACATCGACAACGCGAAAGCGATCCTCTCATCGCTCATCATGCAGGCCGGAGGCTCGATCGTTTCCGAGGACGGCACCACCGGCAAACTTTCGTCCGATCTGTATCAGAAGCCGGCGAATGCCGCGCTGATCCCCGCGGTCGCCGCCCTCACGTTCTATACGGATTATTCAAATCCCCGCAAATCGGTCTATTCGTGGAATAGCTCCTTGCCGGATTCCAAGGAAGATTTCCTTGCGGGCAATCTCGCCATGTATTTCGGCTTCGCGTCCGA
Organism: Patescibacteria group bacterium; assembly: GCA_018968925.1. Classification (GTDB taxonomy): domain Bacteria; phylum Patescibacteriota; class Minisyncoccia; order Phycocordibacterales; family GWA1-40-21; genus Bog-1340. Next base: position 11,290 of record JAGWZI010000011.1, read on the forward strand.
AGCGTTGGACATCGCGGCGAAGAATCCAAACCTGTCGTTCGACGTCGCGGAAATGCCGCAGACCGTCGACGCCGCGAATTCCTCCGCGCCGAAAGCGACCTTCGGCGAGCTTTACGGTTTCGCGTTCCTGAAAAGCTCGCCGAACACCGCCGCGGCGGTGAGTCTCGTCTCGACCTTGACGAGCGCGCCGGCGGTGGCCGATTTCCTCGGTTTCGTTTCCGGCGCTCCGGCGCGGACAGATATGATTTCCGCCGGCGTTTCCGATCCGAAACAGCAGGTTTTCTATGATTCCGCGGTCATCGCGCGAGGCTTCATCGATCCAGACATGGCGGCAACCGGACAGATCTTCCAATCGATGGTCGGCGACGTGACGAGCGGCAGCCTTGACGCCGACGGCGCCGTGCAGAAGGCGAGCGGGAAGTTGACCAGCATATTGTAATCACCATGAGACAACATAAAACGTATTTTCTGACTTTCGTCATCGCGCTGCTTGTTCCGCTTACGGCGGCGTATGCGGCGGGCATCGTGCCGTGCAGCGGCGCCGACTGCAATTTCGGCAGCCTCGTGGGGCTCATCAACAATGTCATCAACTGGTTTTTGGCGATCGCGGCGTCGGTCGCGGCCATCACGTTCGCCATCGCCGGCGCCAAGATGCTCTTCAATCCGGCGAACGACGCGAAAAAGACCGAAGCAAAAGCCATGATGTGGAAGACGATCGTCGGCCTTCTCGTCATCCTGTGCGCCTGGGTCGTCCTGCATGCCGTGATCGGCGCCATCACGAATCCGAATACCGGCGCATTGCGGTTTCTCGGCAAATAGGTATCATAGAGCCATGGAACATATCTCATTCTTGAAAAACATACAGGCCCGGGCATTTCTCGCCGTTTCTGCCGTGACGGCTGTCATTCCGGCCGCCGCATCCGCGGCAACGAATTGCGGCGACAACGTGAACGGCGTCATCTGCAATCCGCTCGGCACCGTGACCGACGTGCCGAATCTCGTGAACACGATCATGGGTTACGTCACGCGGATCGGCGGCGTCATCGCCATCTTCGCCTTCATCTATTCCGGCTACCGGTTCGTTGCGGCGCGGGGAAATACCGAAGAGCTGAAAACAGCGAAAAATATTTTCTTCAACACGGTCATCGGCGTGGCGATACTTCTTGGCGCATCGCTCCTCGCGTCGCTTGTCGTCTCGACTATCAAGAATCTCCAGTCCTAACCATGATCCGCAGATTTTCTCCCATCGCGCTTCTTCTCCTGCCGCTCGCCGCATTCGTCTTTTCCGCCGCTTTTGTTTCCGCGCCGCAAAAGGCGTATGCCTGCTATTGCGAGCCGAATCTCGCCGTTTTTCCGGACGGCAACGATCCGAGCTGTGTCAATCACAATTACGTCGGCAATGATCCGACATCCTATTGCACAGGCGGCGGCACGCCGATCAGCGGAACGACCGGCGGCACTACTGTCACGCCGGCCGTCGGCAGCCCGTCGGTCACGTTTTCCTGCAATCCGTCGGTCATCAAGGATTTCAAGAGTCTGATCGAGAACTTTTTCGTCGGCTGTTTTCTCACACCTCTCATTTACGTCATCATGGGACTTGCATTCGTCGTTTTTCTTTGGGGCGCGTTCACCTTCATTCGTGCGGAAGGGGACGAACGCAAGAAGGCGAAGAATCTCATCATCTACGGCATCGTGGGACTCTTCGTCATGGTCGCGTTCTGGGGACTCGTCAATTTCGTCGGCAGCACCTTCCGGCTCAATACGAACGACATCAACCAGAAGCAGGTCACCTTGCCCACCTCGTAATTATCCACTTGATTCTTCCGGGGCAGGTTGTACAATAGTGGCATTAGTCGGTTTATTATTCATTTAGCAGGAACTCATTATATGAAGAAGATATCAGCGATCGGTGCGGCGGCTCTCATGCCGGTAACGGCTCTTGCCGCGAATCTCCAATACACGGGCGGCGGTTTGGGCGGTCTTATCGTCTGGTTTTCCGGCATTTTGACGCTTGTCGTGCCGGTGCTCATCGCGCTTGCCGTCGTGTGGTTCATCTGGAACGTCTTCCGCTATACCATCGCTTCGAACGAAGAGGCGAAGAAGGAAGCGACTTCCGGCATCGTCTGGGGCATCGTCGGCATCTTCGTCATGGTCGCCGTCTGGGGCCTCGTCGGCGTCCTGCAGAACACGTTCCAGCTTCAGAACACCGTTCAGACGCCGGTCATTCCGACCGTTCAATAATCGGTTCTCGATGAATTTCCTCATCCTCAAAGCGTATGCCCAGGGGATCACTGCGCCCAGCGGCGTGAACACGAACACGACGTTCGACAAGCTCTACAACAACGTCCTCGACCAGATCGTCACGCCGATCATTTACCTTCTCTTTGCGCTTGCGCTCATCTATTTCTTCTGGGGCGTCTTTCAGTTCATCAAGAATGCCGACAACGAGACCGAGCGGGAAAACGGCAAGTGGCACATGATCTGGGGCGTCATCGGCATGTTCATCATGATATCGGCGAAAGGCCTGATCAACATCATTCTTGCCACCCTTGGCTTGAAATAGTTGCGCAATCTCTTTTTTCGTTGTACCATGAAATGGCCTTTTTATCGGATGGCCGCTCCTGGTTTTCCAGGGGAGGAAAGTCCGAACATCCATCCGCCGATGAGGCGGAAAAGGTAGCGGGTAACGCCCGTCCGCGGTGACGCGAGAGGTGAGAACAGTGACGTCCGAGGCGAAAGCCAGAGACATCCTTCGGGATGAATCCCGCCGGAAGGCGGGGGTGCAACGGCAAAACCCTTACCCGGATGCAAGGCCGTGCTCCGGCTTCGGCCGGAGAGCGCCGCTTGAGGCGATCGGCGACGATCGTCCCAGACAGATGGCCGTCCGGCACGAGCGATCGTGCCGACAGAATTCGGCTTACAGATAGGAAGGTAATGGGAACGCCCGCGCAAAACGCGGGCGTTTTCTTTTCTCGGAGAAAGAAATGCGTTATACTGCACGGCAATGCGGGAAAAAATATTCGGCATCTTGAACAGGAAGATCGAAGGATTGCACGAGGCGGCGTATCTGCTCGGCGTGTTCACCGTCCTGTCGCAAATTCTCGCCCTTCTGCGCGATCGCGTGCTCGCATCTGCATTCGGCGTCGGCCACACGCTCGATGTCTATTATGCCGCGTTCGAGATCCCGGATTTTCTTTTGGCGACGGTCGGATCGATCGTTTCCATTTCCGTCCTTGTGCCGTTCATCACGCATCGGCTCGAGAAGTCAGAGGGGGAGGCGCGCGAATTCATCAGCACGATGTTTTCGTTCTTCTCGATCCTGATCGTCGGATGCTCGGTCGTTGCGTTCTTTTTCATACCGTATCTTGCGCCGCGGGTATTCCCCGGCATCGCAGACAAGGCAACGCTCATCCATATGGCGCGGATCATGTTGCTTTCCCCGATATTCCTCGGTCTTTCCAATTTCGTGGCGAGCATCACTCAGGTCGGCAAGCGCTTCCTGGTCTACGCCCTTTCTCCGCTCGTTTACAATATCGGCATCATCATCGGCGCTGTATTCTTGTATCCGGTGTTCGGCATTTACGGACTCGCCTACGGCGTCATTCTTGGCACGATCATGCATCTCGGCGTCCAGATGCCGTTCGTCTGGAAAAGCGGTCTTTTTCGCGCCTGGCCTCTGTGTTTCGATTGGCCGGTGATCAAGAAGGTCTTTCTCATTTCCATACCGCGGACGATTACGCTCGCCATGACCCAGATCACCGTCCTCGCCCTTGTCGGCATGGCATCCGTTATGGCTACGGGATCGATCGCGGTCTTCAACTTCTCGAACAATCTGCAGAACGTGCCCCTGGCCATTATCGGCATGAGCTACTCGCTTGCCGCGTTCCCGACACTTTCAAAATTTATTTCCACGAATAAGGTCGAGGAATATCTTTCGCACATGTCGGCGGCTCTGCGCCATACGATCTTTTGGTCGATCCCGGTGTCGGTGGTCTTCATCGTCTTGCGCGCGCAGATCGTGCGCGTCATCTACGGCGCGGGCAAGTTTGACTGGAACGGCACGCGTCTCGTGGCCGCGTCGCTCGCCATCTTTTCGATCTCGGTGCTCGCCCAAGCGCTCGTTCTCATCTTCATCCGCGCGTATTATGCGAAAGGGGACACGAAGAAGTCGCTCTATGCAAGTCTCGTGACCGGCACCCTGTCGATCGGACTTTCGTACCTGTTTGCCCGGATGTTTGCCGGATTCGACGGATTCCGTTTCTTCATCGAACATCTCTTTCGCGTCGACGGCTTGCCGGGCACCGAGGTTCTTGCGCTCGCGCTCGGTTTCTCGATCGCGCAGATCGTCAACTGCGTGATGCTCTGGATTTGGTTCTCGCGCGAGCATCCGGGCTTCGCCGCGCCGCTGTACCGCACGCTGTTCCAATCGTTCTCGGCGTCCGTGATCATGGGCTTCGTCTCGTATCTTGCGCTCAATTTTTTCAGTGTTATTTTCAATTTGAACAAAGTCGCCGGCATTTTCATGCAAGGATTCCTGTCCGGTCTTGTCGGCATTGCGGCGTGCATCCTTATCCTCAAGCTCCTGAAAAGCAGGGAGCTCGAGGAAACGATCGATGTCCTGCACCGCAAATTCTGGAGATCGCGGCCGATCATGCCGGACGTGAACGCGACCGACCTGCAGTAGTTGCATTTTCTTAAATCCTACGGTATACTCTGCCGACACGAAAAAGCCATGAAACAAGTCCAACTCATCAAGCTCGCCTGCCAGACCTGCAAACGGGTGAACTACTGGAGCCGCAAGAACAAGAAGAAGGTCGAGCGCAAGATCGAGCTCAAAAAGTACTGCAAGTGGTGCAAGAAGCAGACGGTGCACAAGGAGGTGAAGAAATAAAACAAAGGGCGGCCGCTTCGCGGCCGCCCTTTTTCTTTCGCATTTTTGTGCTATATTTACCGCCACGGGAGCTTAGTTAAATGGCATAACTGCGGTCTCCAAAACCGCTGTCAGAGGTTCGATTCCTCTAGCTCCCGCAAAACTGGACACCAACTTTTATTTGTGGTATATAAAAAACAGGAGCACTTTTATAGGGAGGTAGTTTCATGTCGAAACCGAATGTCTTGGTGAAGATTTCCGGCGACCTTATCGGACAGCTTGCTGTTCGAGATTGGGTTCAGGAACTCACGAGTGGATACTCCGTCACGGTTATTGTCGGCGGCGGTCAGCAGATCAACAACCATTTCAGACAGTGCCATAAGCATGTCCAGCGTTTCGGACCGATGGGTCGCGAAATCAACGCCATGAAGGATCGTTTGGTCGCGAAGGATATCTTGGAAGAAAATAGGATAGTCTACCAGGAATATTTTGATCGCTATAAGATTCCCGTACGGGTTGAAATCCCGGTGTTTTATCCGGGCGGTAACATTTGTCATGTGAACGGGGACATGTACGCCCTGCTTGCATACAATGGTTTCGATATGATTTATATCGTGACCTTGCCCGAGCGGGCGGCTGAAAAGAAAAAGTATTTTTCTGCGGTCGCCGAAAGCATCGCGAAAGGAGCGCTCGAGAAGATCACCATAAAATCATTTGAAGCAAAAAGCTCGCACGCAGGAATTTTGACCTGACAAGGTTAATGAAGAAGAAACCGCCGGCTGATTCATACCGGCGGTTTTTTAATTTTTTCGGATATTTTTTCGATCTCATTCGGCCGGAACCATGTTATTTCCTTGTTTCGCTTGAACCACGTGCGTTGGCGCTTCACGAAATGCCAAATGTCGTTTTTGAGATTCTCGATCATTTCCTCTTTTGAGATTCTCTTTTGCAGATATTTTGCGATCTCGCGATATTCAAGGCCGAAGGATTCGAGCCGTCTCCACGAGATGCCGTTTGCATGAAGTTTTTTCACTTCATACGCCATGCCGAGCTTGAGCCGTTTGACGAGCCGTTTCTCGATCCGCTTTTTCAATTCCGCATCCGGCAGGTCGAGACCGATAAAAACCGAGTCATATTTTCGTGGTGATTCTTTGAGAGCAGGTACGTGACCGAGCGATCTCGCGATCTCGATCGCACGGATGAGGCGGACGGGATTGTGCCGGTCGATATTTTTTGCGCGGGAAGGGGAAAGTTTCTTTAGCATCGCGAAAAGATCCGCGGTGGATCTTTTCGCGAGCTTTTTCCGCAATGCGGCATCCGGCTTTACCTTCGGCACAGCGATGTTTCGGACGACGCTGTCGATATAGAATCCCGTGCCGCCGACGATGATCGGCAATTTTCCTTTCGCCAGGATTTTTCCGATAGATTTTTCTGCGAGTTTTTTATATTGTGCGACAGAAAATTGTTTTGACGGATTTGCGATATCGAGTAGATAGTGGGGAATATCGCGCATTTCCTGCCGCATGATCTTGCCACTTCCCAGATCCATTCCCTTGTACACTTGGCGGGAATCCGCGGAAACAATTTCCCCGTTGAATTTTCTGGCGATTTTGACGGCAATATCGCTCTTGCCGGTCGCCGTCGGTCCAAGAATGACGAGAATTTTCGGTTTCATGTTGTGCCGGGGGAGGGACTTGAACCCTCATGACCTTGCGATCAATAGATTTTGAGTCTATCGTGTCTACCATTCCACCACCCCGGCAATCTGCCGGATTTTATCCGATTTATCAACAAAAATCAATTTATTGCCGAGGCGGCGTTCTGTGATAGAATCGGACGCATGACACAATTCCTGAGCGACGCGATCTTCTGGATCGACCTCGACAAAGTCAGTCCGAACCCGTTCCAGCCGCGCAAGGAGTTCGACGAGGCGAAGCTCCGCGACCTGGCCGACTCGATCCGCCAGTACGGCGTGCTCCAGCCGATCGTGGTGACCAGAAAGGAGATCCAGAAAGCCGACGGCGGGCTCGATGTCGAGTACGAGCTCATTTCCGGCGAGCGGCGTCTGCGCGCGTCGAAGCTCGCCGGCATCCGGCAGATTCCCGCGGTCATCCGTTCGAGCGAGGAATCCGACCTCATGAAGCTCGAGCTTGCCATCATCGAGAACCTCCAGCGCGAGGATCTCAACTGCGTCGACCGGGCGAAGGCGTTCCAGAAGCTTGTCGACGATTTCAATCTGAAGCACACGCAGATCGCCCAGAAGATCGGCCGTTCACGCGAATACGTCTCGAACTCCTTGCGCATTCTCGCCTTGCCGGAACACATGCTCACCGCCATTTCCGAGGGCAAAGTGTCCGAGGGCCACACGCGGCCGCTTCTCATGCTTGCCGACCGCAAGGACGAGCAGGAAACGCTGTTCAAGGAGATCATCTACAAGAAGATCACCGTGCGCGATGCCGAGATCATCGCCCGCAAGATTGCCGTGGAAAAGACGCGGAAAAAGGAGACGGTATTCGATCCGGAGCTCGCGTCGCTCGAGGAGAAGTTCGCCGAATCGCTCGGCACGCGCGTGCATATCGAGAAAGGGCAGAACGGCGGCACGATCACGATCGACTTTTTTTCGAACGACGATGTCCGTGCCATCCTTGACCTCGTCAATTCGCGCGAGAAGCGCAAGGTGAGCGAACTTCTCGACCGGCACATTGCCGCTGCGGGTGAACCTGCGACAAAAAATGAAGATGCAGAGCTGCTCGATGACCGGAGCGCGGGCGAAAAAAAAGAAGACGAAGACAATCTCTATTCGGTCAAGAATTTTTCACTGTAGCCACTATTGCTGCGCACATCGTTTTTGCTGACCAGACCTTGCCCCACCTCGCAAAAACGATGTGCGCGGTGGTGGCTTATTTCTTCCTGTTTTTTTCAAGCCAGTTGTTGATGTGGCGGCGGGCCATTGTCGTTTTCGCGATATCGAGCCACTTGACGGACGGTTTTGACGACGGTTTTGTGATGATCTCGACGATGTCGCTGTTGTGCAGTTCGGTGTCGATGCCGATCATGCGGCCGTTCACCCGCGCGCCGCTCACATGCTCGCCGACCGACGAATGGATGGCATAGGCGAAATCGATCGGCGTTGCGCCTTTCGGCAGGTCGATGACGTCGCCTTTCGGCGTGAGCACGAAGATGCGCTCGTGGAAGAAATCCGCCTTCATGTCGCGGACGATCTCGCGTTTCTCGAGGTCGGTCGCTGCTTCCTGCTGCGTTGCGGCGAGGTCGCGGATCCATTTCGGCGTCGCCGTCTCTGCGCGCGGCGAGACTTCGGCGGAATAGTTGATGATCTCGGGCAGGAAGCGGGCGAACCATTTCGCTTCGGAATGCGAGGAAACGCCTTTCGAGCCCTGCTTCTTGTAGACGGCATGCGACGCGCGGCCGTACTCTGAGTCGTAATGCATCTCGTTCGTGCGGATCTGGATCTCGACGACCGAGCCGTCGCCCGTGAAGACCGTCGTGTGGAGGCTGCGGTAACCGTTTGCTTTCGGCGAAGCGATGTAATCCTTGATGCGCCCCGGCATCGGCCGCCAGATGCCGTGGATGATACCGAGCGCCTGGTAGCATTCGGCGACCGTGTCGACGCGGATGCGGATGGCGAGGATGTCGTAGATCTTTTCGATGTCGCCTTCATGCGCCGCGAGTTTCTTGTAGAGGCTGTAGACGCCTTTCTGGCGGTAATCCATCTTGAAGCTTGTCAGACCGTTCTCGGCGAGCGCCTTTTTCACCGACTGGGCGAATTTTTCGAGACGCGGCATGGTCTCTTTCGTCTTCGCTTTGACGATCTTGACGGCCGCTTCGTATTCCGCTGGATGCAGGTATTTGAAAGCGAGGTCTTCCATCTCGCGGGCGACGAGACGGATCGAAAGCCGATCGGCCAATGGCGCGTAGATCTCAAGAGTCTCGAGGGCGATGCGCTCCCGCTTGTCTTCGCGCAGGGCGCCGAGGGTGCGCATGTTGTGCAGACGGTCGGCGATCTTGATGACAAGGACGCGGATGTCTTCCGCCGCCGCGACGACGAACTTGCGCAGGTTCTCGATATAGCGCTCGCCGCCGCGGTATTTCACCTTGCCGAGCTTGGTCACGCCGCGGATGAGGAAGAGGATCTCGTCGCCGAATTCCTTCCGGATCGTTTCTTCCGACATGAGCCCGTCCTCGACCGTATCGTGCAGAAGTCCCGCCGCGACCGCCGCCGCGTCCATCTTGAGTTCCGCAAGGATCTTCGCCGTCTCGTAGACATGCGTGAAATACGGATCGCCCGATTTGCGGAGCTGTCCGGCGTGCGCTTTCTCGGCGAATTCGTACGCTTTCTTGACGAGCGCCTTGTCGGCGTCCGTCGCGGAATCGAGGAGGGAAACGATGTCGGCGCAGTGCATGCCGCCACTATACCTTATTTCGCTTTTTTGGAAAATCGGCCTCTGCGCGTCTTTTTTTCTTCCGCAAGGATCTCAAGGGCGCGCGGAAGTTCGATCGTGTAGACGTCGTCTTTTTTGAGCGAACGGAAATCACCGTCATGGACGATGTACGGACCGAAGCGGCCGATGTTCGCCGATATTTTCTTGCTGGTTACCGGGTGTACGCCGAGGTCGCGGGGAAGCGACAGATAGACGAGCGCCTGCTCGAGCGTCACGTCCGCGGGATTCACGCTTTTCGGAATGCTTGCTTTGCGCGCTTTCACTTTCGTTTTGCCCTTGCCGCTGTCCTCGCCGAGCTGGACATACGGGCCGTATTTGCCGCTCCGCGATGTAATGGCGAGTCCGGTCGCCGGGTCGGTGCCGATCACGCGGTCTTTCGGCAATTCCGTGCCGTCGATCATGAGGGCCCCGTTGCAGTCGGGGAAGCGCGAGCAGGAAAGGAACTTGCCGTTCTTGCCGAGCTTGACGATCATGGACGATCCGCAGACGGGGCATTTGAACTCCGAGCCGGCTTCGCCCAAATTCGTGACTTTCTCGACTTTTTCCTTGGATTTCACGTCTTTCGCGAACGGGCCGTAGAAATCTTTCAAGGTTTTTTCATAGCTGCGCTTGCCGTCGGCGATGTCGTCGAGCTCATCCTCCATTTCGGCAGTGAACGTATCGCTGATATATGACGGAAAATATTTTTCGAGGAAATCGCTCACCACCTCTCCGGTGTCGGTCGGCACGAGCGTGCGGTTCGTCTTCGTGACGTATTCGCGGTCTTCCAAAGTCTTCATGATGCTCGCATAGGTCGACGGCCGGCCGATGCCGCGCTTTTCCAGTTCTTTGATGAGCCCCGCTTCGCTGTAGCGCGCCGGTGGTTCGGTGAATTTCTCGGCTGAGCGGATATCGAGGAGTTTGAGCGTTTCGCCGGCCGCCACCTTCGGCAGTTCCACGTCTTCGCCGCGTGCCTCCGGATCGGCGGCGAGCCATCCGTCAAAAAGGGTGCGCGAGCCGTTCACGGAAAACGTTGGAATCGCATCTTTCGATTTTACTTCCGCGGTGATCTTCGTCCGCAGTATTTTGGCATCGGCCATCTGCGAGGCGAGCGTTCTCTGCCAGATGAGCCGATACAACTTTTTCTGCTCGTCGTTCGCGCCCGCGATCTCGCGCGCGGCGTCGGTCGGGCGGATGGCCTCGTGCGCTTCCTGGGCATTCTTCGATTTTGTCGCATAGACGCTTCGTTTTGCATAAGCGGCGCCGTACTTTTTTGAGACGACTGCCGCCATTTGGTCGAGCGCGCTCGCCGCGAGGTTCGTGCTGTCCGTGCGCATGTAGGTGATGAAGCCAGCTTCGTAGAGTTTCTGCGCAACGCCCATCGTCCGCGACGGCGAGAAACCGAGACGCGTGGACGCCGCCTGTTGCAAGGTCGAGGTGGTGAAGGGTGCGCGGGCGGCACGCTTCGCTTCCGTTTCGGAAATGTCTTTCACCGCCCACGGATTCTTTTTTGCGACCGCCAGGATGTTTTCGGCGATCTTGGCCTCGTGCGGTTCTTCATCGCAGGAAAAGGTGAGCGTCGCGCCGGATGCGGTCTTCAGATCGGCTTCGATGACCCAATAGCCTTCAGGCTGGAAGGCGCGGATCTCGCGCTCGCGTTCCATGATGATGCGGAGCGC
>JAGWZI010000012.1 GCA_018968925.1 Patescibacteria group bacterium
CGAGACGTTGTCGGTGATCATGTCTTTCATGATGTCGAAGTTGATCGGATTGCCGACGGCGTTCTCCTCAACGGTCTTTTTGATGATGAAGCGCACGTGCTTCAGGAGATCCTGCGATTCTTTGAGATACACGAAGCCGCGCGAGATGATGTCGGGCGATTTCTTGAGCTGGCGCGTTCCCGTGTCGAGCGATGCGACGATGACGAACATGCCGTCCGATGCGAGGGCCTGCCGGTCGCGAATGACGACGTCCTGCACGTCGCCGACCGAGAAGCCGTCCACCATGACGATGCCGGACGGCGCTTTTTCTTTGCGGACGGAAATCTTCGTGCCGTGTTCCGATATCTCGACGATCGAGCCGTCGTCCGGCACGACCACGTCCTCGCGCTTCATGCCCGCATTCACCGCGATCTCCGCGTGCATCTTGAGCATGTAGTGCTGGCCGTGGACTGGCATGAAGAAACGGTGGGGAATGCGCTTCTGGATCCATTCGAGCTCCTCGCGCTTGCCGTGGCCGCCCGCGTGGACGTCGCCGTCCGCGTAGGTGATGATGCGGCTGTCGTGCCGGTAGAGGTTGTCTTTGAGCCCCGCGACGGCGAGCTCGTTGCCCGGAATGACGGATGACGAGAGGATGATGAGGTCCGTCTTGTTCAGTTTGATGTATTTGTGCGTATCGTTCGACATGCGCATGAGCGCGGCGAACTCGTCGCCCTGGGCGCCCGTCGCGATGATGAGGATCTTGTGCGGCGGGAAGTTCTGCATCTCCTCGATCGGCACGATGTTTTCTGTGTCGGCCAGCTTGAGGAACTTGATGATCTCGACGTTGTTCTTCATCGAGCGGCCTTCGACGATGACCTTGCGGCCGTATTTCTTGGCGGTCTCGAGGAAGCCGAGGATGCGCTCAACCTGCGAGGCGAAAGTGCCGATGATGACGCGGCCGGGCGCGTTTTTCACGATCGTATCGATGGTGTTCAGCACGACCTCTTCCGAAATGCCCCAGCCGTGCTTTTCGCTGCCCGTCGAGTCGGCGAGAAGCATGAGGGCCGGACGGTCCTTGAAGACGGCGTATTGCTCGATCTCTTCCTCGGTCGGCACGCCGTTCATGTTGTCGATGCGCACGTCGCCGGTAAAGACGATGTCGCCAACGGGGGTGGCGATGATGATGCCGGTCGCCTCGGGAATCGAATGGGTCACGCCGAAGAAGCGGATCTTCAGATTTGCCGAGACGGGCACGAACTGGGCTTTCTCGTCCACGATCTTGAGATTGAGCTCCGGCAGATGGGGAAATTCGCTCTGGCGCTTTTTGATGAGGAGCGCGCCGAACTCGCGCGTGTAGATCGGTGGATTGCCGAGCCCTTCCATGATGAACGGGATCGCGCCGATATGGTCGAGGTGTCCGTGGGTGATGACGAGACCGCGGATCTTGTGCTTGCGCTGTTCCAGATATTTCGTGTTCGGCAAAATGTAGTCGATGCCCGGCGTGTTCTGCGTCTTGAACTGGATGCCGGCGTCGACAATGACGATATCGTCGCCGTATTCGACGGCGGTCATGTTCTTGCCGACCTCTTCGACGCCGCCAAGCGGAATGACGCGGACGACGTCCGGTTCGATCGCCGGAACATGGTGTTCCTTGCGCAAGGCGTTCTCCGATGTCACGCGGCGCATCGGCGCATTGGCGCGGCTTATCGGCTTGTTGCGCTTGTGGTCGCGTCCGCCGAAGCGTTTTTTGGCGAAGCCGCCCGGCCGCCCGTGTCCGGACGCGGTTTTTGGCGCATATGAGTGGCGCGGTTCAGACGATGAAAGAAGCGTCGCATCGGCCGATCCGTAGGAACGGGCCGGCCGCGGGTGGGGGTCAAGCGGCGAATAGGAACGCGTCCGGCGTTCGCCTCCCGGGCGATCTTGCCGGAAATTGCTCCGTCCGCGATTAAAGTTTCGATTCTCGTTTCCGTGTCTCGTATCGATCATGATGGTGCATCGGATGATGCGGTTATGGATGAGTAATGAATAAAATAATGGAATGAAAAACCGTTCGGATCATTTTTTCTGCAGGAACGCGTTCCAGACGTTGTTCGTATCAATATACCACGTATTCACGCCGAGGTATCGCTCGAAGGGAAGCGTGATCGCCCCGAGATCGATCCCCTTGACGTTGTTCGGCACCGCGTAGATGAACTCGGGCGAATACAGGAAGACCGCCGGCACATCCGCTTCGACATCGGCCGCGAAGGCCGCATAATCCTTCATCTGCCGGGCCGAGTCGAGCGTGCCGCGGGCATCCTCGAGGAGCTTGTCGACGGCGCTCGACGCGTACATCGAGATGTTGAGCCCCGGATCGTTCCTCTGGGACGAATCCCAGAATGCGTAGAAATCCATGTCCCGACCGGTGACGAGGCCGTAGAGGAGGGCGTCGAACTTGCGCGGGCGGATGACATTCTGCTGGAGGTCGCCGAGGTCGTACTCGTTGACGGTCACGTCCGCGCCGAGCGCGCGCCATTCGTCTGCAATGATGTTCGCCGCCTTGACGAGATCGGGGCTTGCCAAGGTCGCGATGGTGAAGGACAGGTCGATCATATTCTTGCCGGCTTTTTTCTCCCAGATGCCGGATGCGTTCCGGGACCAGCCCGCTTTCGCGAGCGTGCTCGATGCCTCGGAAAGATTGTACGAGACCGCGCTTGATGACGATTCAGCCGGCAAGAATCCGGCCGGTATCGGTCCGCTGATCGGCGATCCGTAGCCGGAGAGCACGTCCGATACGATCGCGCTCCGGTCGACCGAATCACTCAGCGCCTGCCGCACTTCCTTGAAGGCGAGAACGCTCGACTGATTCTGATTGAAAAAGACGGCGAAGACGCGCGGCAAAGGCGATGTCAGAACCGTTCCCGCTTTCGCGGCGGTCGCGGCATCGGCCGGATCGATCGAAGCGGCCGCATGCACGGAGCCTGATTGGTAGCCGGCAAGCAGCGACGCTTCGTCCGGATAGAACTTGACGACGAAGTCTTTGATGTACGGCGCGCCGAGGGCATACCGATCGTTCGGCACGAGGTCGTATTCGGTCGGCATGACGATCATGTTCTTGTTCGTCGTATGCATCGCGCCGATCTCGTACGGACCGGAACCGATCGGCTCGACGTTGTATTCGGACAGCGGGAATTCGTCGGCGCTCATGTTGCCCCAGACATGCTTCGGCAAGATACCGACGGTCAAGTTGTCGAGGAACGCCGCATACGGCTGTTTGAGCGTGAACGCGACCGTGCGGTCGTCGATCTTCGTGACGGTCACATCATAGAAGGACGGCCGCTCGGGGCTTTTCACCGCCGGATCCTGGATTTCGTTGATCGTATACACCACGTCGTCGGCGGTGATTTTCACGCCGTCGGAAAAATACGCGTCATTGCGCAAGGTGAAGGTATAGACGAGACCGCTCGTCGCTACCGTATAGCTTTCGGCAAGGTCGGGGACCAAGGCGCCCGACGGCGTCGCTTTCATGAGGCCGCTGTAGATGAGTTCGGTGAGATCCTGGTCGGCATCGGATACCGCGAGCACCGGGTTGATAAAGCGGGGGGTGCCGACGATGCCCTCGACGAACGTGCCGCCCGCGGCGGGAACGTCGGTCGAGACGGAACGGTTGACCGCCTGGAGCATGACGAGTCCGGAAACGATGAGTATCGCGGCAAGGACGTAGAACACAAGCTTCTCGGCGAAGGAAAAGCGTCTGACGACACCGGAGAGTTTCTCGAACGCGGCGACCGGCCATGAAGCCTTGAGGATATTTTTTATGTTGTCTTTCACAAAATGATAGCGCCCGGAGCGGGACGGTTTATCGGACTATTTGACGAGCAGCGCCGCAAGCGATGCGGCCGCAAAGAGGACCGCGATGACGATCGTCGCATTGAAGATGAATTTTTCGAAGCCCCGGCGGGTGTGGTATCCGGCGTTCCAGTTGTCCGCGCCGCCAAAGACGCCGCCTGCGCCCGCATCGGACCGCTGCATGAGAATGCATGCAACGAGGAGCACCGCAAGAAGCACCTGGACGTACGGGAGCAGTTTCGCAACAGTGGTCATTGCGGTTATCCTAGCAAAAGGTGTGAAAAATATCAACCGCTTTCTTTCGCGGCGGCGCATTCCATGCTATACTTCTTTCGTTACCAATCTAACCGCATGCCATGACCGGAAACGTCATTCTCATCATTCTCGTCGTCGTCATTCTCTGGGCGATCTTCGCCTACAACAAATTCGTCACGCTCATCAACCGGGCGAAGGAAGCCTGGTCCGACATCGACGTTCAGCTGAAGCGCCGCTACGACCTCATCCCGAACCTCGTGAACACGGTGAAAGGCTACGCCGCGCATGAATCGTCGGCGTTCGAGAACGTCACGAAGGCCCGCGCCGCCGCCATGGGCGCCGCGAACATCGTCGAGAAGGGCAAGACGGAAAACGCGCTTGCCGGAGCGCTCCGTTCGGTTTTCGCCATCGCCGAGAATTATCCGGAACTCAAGGCGAACCAGAATTTCCTCGCGCTCCAGTCCGAATTGTCCGACACCGAGAACAAGATCCAGGCGGCCCGCCGCTTCTACAACGGCAACGTCCGCGACCTGAACATTTCCATCGAAACATTCCCGTCGAATCTCATCGCCGGCATGTTCCACTTCATGAAGATGGAACTCTTCACGCTCGACGAGTCCGACGCCGCGGCGAAACAGCCGGTCGAAGTGAAGTTCTAAATGTCTACGTTGTATACGCAACAATCCAAGAATGTGCACCGCACATGGCTTCTCATGGCGGTGTTCCTTGCCGTCGTCATCGGGCTCGGTTATTTCATTTCCTATTATTACGACAGCCCGGGCATTCTCTATTTTGCCATCGTCTTCGCGCTCGTCATGAATGTCGCCGGCTACTGGTATTCCGACAAGATCGCGCTTGCGGCGTCTGCGGCGAAACCGGCGAGCGTTGCCGATTATCCCGACCTCAATCATATCGTCGAGAATCTCGCCATCATCGCGGGTTTGCCGAAGCCGTCCATCTATATTATTGAAGACCGGTCGCCGAACGCGTTCGCCACGGGCCGCGACGCCAAGCATGCCGCGATCGCGGTGACGACCGGGCTTCTCGCCATGATGAACAAAACCGAGCTCGAGGGCGTCATCGCGCACGAAATGTCGCATGTCGGCAACCGCGACATTCTGCTTTCGACCGTCGTCGTGGTGCTCGTCGGCTTCATCGCGCTCATCGCGAACGTCTTTCTGCGCGGCATGATGTTCGGCGGCGGCCGCGGCCGGCGCGAAGGGGAAGGGAACGCGATCCTCATGCTCGTCGGCATCGTCTTCACCGTCCTGTCGCCCGTCATCGCGACTCTCATCCAGCTCGCCATTTCGCGCAAGCGGGAATATCTGGCCGACGCTTCGGGCGCGCTTCTGACCCGCTATCCCGAAGGTCTCGCGTCCGCCTTGCGCAAGATCGAAGCGGCGAACGTGCCGATGCGCCATCCGAACACGGCGACGGCGCACCTCTTTATTTCGGATCCATTCGGCAATCTCCGCAGGAAGGCCGCGGGGCTTTTTTCCACGCATCCGCCCGTCGAGGATCGCATCAAGGCGCTTGTCGGCACCGACCGCGCATAAATCGTGTATAATAGCGGCATATGGCGCAGGAACTCTCCGCAGTGGACAGGCTCAAAATGTTCTTCCAGGTCGTCGGCCTGCAGAAGGAGAACATCCAGTTGAAAAAACGGATCGCCGAGCTCGAGCAGGACATCATCCATGACGGCCTCACCGGTCTCAAGACGCGCCGGTACTTGAACGAGGAGCTCGAGCGCAACCTCACCATGATCTTCCAGGCGGATCATCATCTCGCCGTCGAGCATTTCGGCTTCACGAAAGTTTCCGTCCTCTTTTTTGACATCGACAATTTCAAAAAGATCAACGACAAGTACGGCCACGGCACGGGCGACGATGTTCTCAAGGCGGTCGCGCGCGTTCTGAAGCGCAACGTCTGGAAACGCGACCTCGCGGCCCGGTACGGCGGGGAAGAGATGGCAATGATGCTCCTCGGTTCGGGCGAAGAGGACGCATACAAGAAGGCCGAGGACATCAGGAAGAAAATCGGCGAGATCAAGATCCCCGATTATCCCAAGATAAAAGTCACCGTGTCGATCGGCGTGGCGCAGGCGGATTCGGCGTCGGTCGAGCAGGTGGTCAAGAACGCGGATGTCGCCATGTATGAGGCGAAATTCCTCGGCAAGAACCGGACGATCCGGTATTCGGAGCTTCTTGCGAAGAAAAAGCGCCCGGCGAAAAAATAATGCGCAGGTTCAAAAAAATTTCCGAACATCTCGGGCGCGCAGTACAAGAGAAGGCCCTTCTGTTCCGCATCTTCGACCGGCCGCGGCCGGCATATGTGGCGAAGGTAATGCTGACCGACCGCATCATGTCTGTCCTCTGCCTGTGGGCGATTCCGCGGTATGTGCGGCCGAACTTCGTGACGGTGTTCCGCTTCGTGACGATTCCGTTCATCATCGCGCTACTGTTCATCGGCGACTATCGTTCGGCGGCGATCCTTTTCATTCTTTCCGCTTTTTCCGATGCCGTCGACGGCGCGCTCGCGCGGACACGGAACGAGATTACGGACTGGGGCATCGTCTTCGATCCGGTGGCGGACAAATTGCTCATCGGCTCGGTCGGCGGCATGCTCATTTGGAAATTCCTGTCACCCGCCTTGGCGCTTGCGGTCATCGGTGCCGAGATCGTTCTCGTCGCGTCGGCCTACGTTCGTTTCAAGGGAACGGTCGTGCCGGCGAAAACCGTCGGAAAAATAAAAATGATCCTCGAATCGCTTGGCGTCGGCCTCATTTTCTTTTTCATGCTTTTCCATATGCCGCTCTTCCTTCTCCTTGCGCGTTACGCCCTCTATCTCGCGCTCCTCTTCGCATTTTTCTCGCTTTTGATTTATCGTTCGATATAGCGTATAGTGCGCCCGTGCGACGGAGGGGTGCCAGAGCGGTCGAATGGGCAGTCCTGGAAAGACTGTGTGCTGGCAACGGCACCGCAGGTTCGAATCCTGTCCCCTCCGCAGAGTCGGATATTTACCCGACAAACGTCAGCGCTTTTCCTTTCTTGCCGCCGCGGCCGGTTCTGCCGATGCGGTGCACGTAATCGTCGTAGGTCGCCGGAATATCGTAGTTGATGACATGCGTCACGTCCGGAATATCAAGCCCGCGTGCGGCCACATCGGTCGCCACGAGGATCTGTATCTCGTCCTTTTTGAATTTGCCCAAAGCCCGCTGCCGCGCGTTCTGGTTCTTGTCACCATGGATCGAATCCGCTTTGAAGCCGCGTTCGGCGAGCGTCCGCGAAAGCCGTTCCACGCCGTGCTTGGTCTTGCCGAAGATCAGCACTTTGGAAAGCTCGGGGCTATTCAAGAGATCGTGCAGGACGTCGATCTTTTCTTTGCCCGCAGTTCTCACGATATCCTGATCAACGCTCTTTGACGTATCGCCCGTTTTGACGGAGACCGTCACCGGCTCTTTCAAGAATTCCTTGATCAACTGTTCCACTTCTCTCGACATGGTCGCCGAGAAAAAGAGCGTGTGGCGAGTCTTTGACATTTTCGACATGATCAGTTTCATGTCGGCGACGAATCCCATGTCGAGCATGCGGTCCGCCTCGTCGAGGACGATCGTGGAAAACGGCGCGAGGTTCAACACTCTCCGCTCGATCAGGTCTTTCAATCGTCCCGGCGTGCCGATGACGAAATTGTTCCAGTACCGCAGGTCGCGGATCTGCTTGCCGATCGGCGCGCCGCCGACGCAGCAGACGGAATATATTTTCATGCCTTCCGTAAATGTTTTGAGCTCGCTTTCGATCTGCTGGGCGAGTTCCCGTGTCGGCACGACGACGAGAATCTCTTCTTTCGGATTCAAGAGCACTTTGTTGATGAGCGGAATGAGAAATGCCGCGGTCTTGCCGGTGCCGGTATTGGCAATCCCCACGACATCAGAGCCGCGCAATACGTGCGGGATGATCTTGTCCTGGATCGGCGTCGGCTCGCTGTAGCCTTTGGCGAAAATGTTCGCTTTGATGCGGTCATCGATATTGAAATCCTTGAACAAATGTTCCGGGACGAATTTTGCCACCTCTTCGGTAATGACCGCTTTGTTGATGAATTTCGAATAGTGAATATCCGAGCCGGTGTTTCTCCCGCCGCCTCTCGCGCCGCGAAATCGCGGCCGTCCGCCGAACGATCCGGCACGTCGTGCAAATTTTCTGTACATTGAGTGATTTCAAGCGGCTATGTGTTCGCGCCTGATTCGTATTATGTGTAAATATGTCGCACGGATTCTGCGACATGTTCACGCAAGATTCAGTGAGATCCGTTCCTAAACGGAACGCATTTACCTGAAAAGTGTAGCAAAAAATAGTTTGCTTGTCAAGGACAGGGAGGGAATTCCGGGTGTCCGTATCCATGCTATACTTTTTCCATGTCCGCCAGAACATCCTCATATTATGTCGTCATTTGCATTCTCGTCGTCGCGCTTGCGCTCACGGTCGGATCGATCGTCGGCAAACGGGGCGCAGAGCCGTCAGCGACGTATTACTGCAAAGAGGGAACGGTTTCCGCCGCCTACGCGAGCTCAAGCGTCGCGCTCGCGCTTTCCGACGGCAGGCACATGGTCCTGCCGCAGACGATATCGGGCTCGGGCGTGCGGTACGCCTCCGGCACGACGGTATTTTGGAACAAGGGCGACAACGCGTTTGTCACGGAGGGAAATGCGACGACATATTCCGATTGCGTTGCGGGAACGGAAACGGTTGCTTACGACGATACGACATTCACCGATGCAAGCCGAACGTTCGTATTCTCGTTTCCGAGCGATTTTGTTCTTTCCGCGGAGCAAGGATACACGCAAGACTGGGCGCTCGAGTCTACGAGCACCGGCATGATGCTCGCGCAGGTGTATGTTCCAAAAACCTTCATGCCGAAGACGAATTTCGGCGACGCAAAATTCACCGTCGGCGTCTCGGGAGATCCCGATGCGATCGCCTCATGCCTCGCGCCGCAGTTCGGGAGCAGGGAAAAGGTTTCGACGGCGATGATCGACGGCACGACGTTCGCCGCATTTTCGTTTTCCGATGCCGGTGCGGGGAATTTCTATGACACGACCAGCTATCGCGCGCTGAAGGGCGGCGAATGCTGGTCCGTCGAATACACGATCCATTCGTCGAACATTTACAATTATCCGCCGGAACTCGGCATCGCGCCGTTTGACGAGACAAAAATGAAGAACATTCTCGAAGGAATGGCGCGGAGCTTCCGTTTTCTCAAATAATCGCATGTCCGGCAACCGGATCACCGTGTCGCTGTTTGTCTTGCTTGCCGTTGTCGCGGCGCTCGTCTTTTTCAAGTGGCATGCCGCGGCTCCTCTCGCGCCGACATCCGTCGGCGGTTGTGGATCGTATGCGACAACGACCGTTTCCATCGGTGCCGCGCAAGTTCAGGCCGAAATCGCAGACACGGATTGCAAGCGGGAGCTCGGTTTGTCGTATCGGAATTCGCTCGCAGGCGGTTCCGGCATGCTCTTCGTCTTTCCGAACGACGGTTTCTACGCCTTTTGGATGAAGGATATGGCGTTTCCGCTCGACATGGTCTGGGTCGGCACGGATCTTTCGGTCGTCGGCGTCGCAAAGAGCGTCTCGCCGGCGACCTATGACGCGTCCGATCCGCAAAAATCGCAAACCTTCGGCGGCAACTGGCTTGCCGAGTACGTCATCGAGCTTCCGGCCGGCTTTGCGGACGCGTACGGCGTCAAAGTGGGAACAAAAATATTTTTTTCCGCAAAATCGTTGTGATTTCGTGTTCATATCCGCCGTTTTCGTGGGAAAACGGCGCGGAGAAAAGGGAAAAAATTCCGGGAACCGGCGTTTCGCCGCCGAAAACGTCTTGATTTGCAAGCTTGGAACCGAATCGCGCTTTACATACGGAAGTTTTTGATTTGTTTTCTGCAAAATCGCTTGTTTGCCGTTCTTTTTCTCCGCGGTTCGCGTATAATATCTTCAACTTTTTATAAAAATAATTTTTACACGATATGGCGAAGGCGGCGGAAGGAAAATCGAGTCTCATCAAAACGATCAAGAAACGCGACGGGCAGATCGCCCCGTTCACGGTCGACAAGATCACGAACGCCATCGCCAAGGCCATGGCGGTCGTCGGCGAAGGGTCGCCCGAAGAAGCGGCGCTCGTGGCCAACAAGGTCTATGCCGAGCTCGTCCGCATCGCCAAGCGGTTCCACGACTTCGTTCCGGACGTCGAGGGCATCCAGGATATCGTCGAAAAGGAGCTCATTCTCTCCGAATACGTCAAATCCGCCAAAGAATACATTCTTTACCGCCAAAAGCGCACCGAATTGCGCGATGCGGGCATCCGCGTTCCGGAGGAAGTGCGCCGCAAAGTGGGGGAGAGCAGCAAATATTTCAAGGGATCGTACCAGGAATTCATCTTCTATCTCTCGTACGCGCGCTGGCGCGACGATCTCGGCCGCCGCGAGACGTGGGAAGAGGCGATCGATCGCTTCATGGCATACATGAAGGAGAATCTCGGCAAGAAGCTGACGCCTGTCGAGTACCGCGAGCTCCGCACGGCGATCCTCGATCAGGAAGTCTGTCCGTCCATGCGTCTCCTCTGGTCGGCGGGCGACGCCTGCCGCAAGTCGAACGTCTGCGCCTACAACTGCGCCTACATCGCGCCGACTTCCTGGCAGGATCTTTCCGAGATCATGTACGTCTCCATGTGCGGCGCCGGCTGCGGATTCTCCGTCGAGCCGGAAAACGTCGAGAAGTTTCCGCAAATCCAGAAACAGACCGGAAAGCGTGCGCCGAAGATCGTCGTCGAGGACAGCAAGGAAGGATGGTGCAAGGCGTTTGTCGCCGCGTGCTCGGCATGGGAACAGGGACTTGATGTCGACGTCGATTATTCGCGCGTTCGTCCGGCCGGCGCGCGTCTCCTCACCATGGGCGGTCGCGCGTCCGGTCCCGAACCGCTGCGCGAGCTCATGCAGTTCACGCGCCGCAAGATGCTCGCCAAGCAGGGCCGCCGCCTCTCGACGATCGACGTGCACGATATCATCTGCCAGATCGGCCTCATCGTCGTTGCGGGTGGCGTGCGTCGCAGCGCGCTCATCTCGCTTTCGGCATTTGACGACCAGGACATGCGCGACGCCAAGAAAGGCACCTTCTGGCAGACGGAAGGCCAGCGTTCGATGGCGAACAATTCCGCCGTCTACGAGACCAAACCGATGGCCGAAGAGTTCCTCGAGGAATGGACGGCGCTCGTCTCATCGCATTCCGGCGAGCGCGGCATGTACAATCGCGGCGGTCTCGAGAAACAGGTGCCGAAGCGCCGTTGGGCGGTGATCAAGGACAAGAAGCAGGTCGGTATGAATCCGTGCGGCGAGATCTACCTGCAGTCCAAGCAGTTCTGCAACCTCACGTCGATCGTCGTGCGGCCCGCAGACAGCATGGCGGACCTGAAGCGCAAGATGCGCCTCGCCACGATCATCGGCACCTACCAGGCGGTGCTCACGCATTTCCCGTACCTTTCGAAAGAGTGGACCGACAACTGCAGGAAGGAGCAGCTGCTCGGCGTTTCCATCACCGGCTATTTTGACAACAAGCTCGTCCGCGACGACAAGACGCTTGCCGCTCTGCGCGCGGAATCCATATCGGTCAACCGCAAGTACGCGAAGCGTTTCCACACCAATCCGTCGACTGCCATCACCTGCGTCAAGCCGCACGGCAATTCCGGCCAGCTCCTCTACGTCGGCTCGGGCATGCACACCTGGTACGCGCCATACTATATCCGCCGCGTGCGCATCTCGGTGAACGATCCCTTGCTGCGTCTCGCCAAGGACCAGGGCGTGCCGGCGCTTCCCGAAGTCGGCTATTCGACCTCGAATGCGTCGACCATGGTGCTCGAATTCCCGATGAAGGCTCCGGAGGGCGCCTTGGTGAACAAGGACGTCACCGCGCTCGACATGCTCCACGAATGGAAGCGCCTGAAGGTCCATTTCACCGAGCACAATCCGTCCGTGACCATCTATGTCAAAGACGACGAGTGGATCAGCGTGGCGAATTTCATCTACGAGAACTGGGACATCGTCGGCGGTCTTTCGTTCTTGCCGCGCGACAACCACGTCTACCAGCTCGCTCCGTACGAGGAGATCACGAAAGAGGAATACGAGCGCCGCAAGAAGATGCTGAGCCCGATCGATTTCTCGAAGCTCATGATCTACGAGCAACAGGACGAGACCCGCGGCGCGAAAGAGCTTGCCTGCGCCGGCGGCATGTGCGAGATCGTATAAGGAAATTTGCAAAAAGAAAAAACCGCCGTTCCATGAACGGCGGTTTTCGTTTTTCGGATTTTTTATCCCCGTTTTTTCGCCTCATTGGCGAACCGCTTCCGCATTTCCCGCTTCATCTCCCGATTGATCGCGGGCGGCAACTTCTTTCGCCTGGTTTCAAGATCGATCTGATGATCAATCATCTTTATATCGAAACCTTCCCGGACGGTCATCTCGATGATGCAAAAGATCATGAAATGCCGCCGAAAAATTTTCGGTATCGGTTTTCCGACGAGTTCCTTTTTCCCCATAAAAGAACACCCCCATACAGCAGAATTTTCTCCTGGTATAATATACCGGAAAATAATATATATGTCAATTGTGCGCGGGAGAGGACTTGAACCTCTACGCCTTGCGGCACGAGCTCCTAAGGCTCGCGTGTCTGCCATTCCACCACCCGCGCATCGCCGCTATCGTAGCATAATTTTGTGCACCCAGTAGGGATCGAACCTACGACCATCTCCTTAAGAGGGAGTTGCTCTACCAACTGAGCTATGGGTGCAATGATGAAGTCAACGACCTGCCAAAACAGTTTATGGGTGCAACCGGCATAAAATAACAGAAAAAAAGAAGAAAATCAATTGTGCTGGGGGTGGGAGTCGAACCCACACGCTCTTGCGAGCAGGAGATTTTAAGTCTCCCATGTATAACCAGTTTCATCACCCCAGCGATACGAGAGAACTATACTCTCGCGCGCTTTTGAAAACAAGTTGAGGCCCAGGTCGGAATCGAACCGGCGCATAGGAGTTTTGCAGACTCCTGCCTTACCACTTGGCTACTGGGCCCTCGAGATTTCGTCGATCCGCTGGCGGTGCTTCTCGCCGCGGTCGATGTCGAAATCGAACAGCGGGATCTTGCCGAGGTTGGTATGCGCCTTCACGTATTCCTTGAAGTCCGATCGCATGCGCTTCGCGAATTCGAGCGCTGCCCGCTCCTTTTCCTCCGGCAGAACCGTGAAGAGGATAGTAGCATATTTTTCGTCCTCCGACAGCCGGACGTCCGTCACCGTGATGAGCGACTGGCCGCTCGACTCGCGCTGAAGATAGTCCGCCGCCGCGGTCTTCACGATGCGCAGGATTTTTTCGTTGCGGGAAGCGGGCATATCATTGTTCGATGACGCGGAAGATCTCGATCTTGTCGCCCGGCGCGGGCGTGACGTCCGATTGGAACTGGCAGCCGAATTCGACGCCTTCGCGCACCTCGTTGACCGTATTTTTCGCCTGCTGGAGCTCGCGGATCCTACCGCGGCCGACCTCCGCCGTGCCGCGCATGACTTTCGCATCTTCGCCGGTGTAGAACGTGCCGCGCTCGACGCGGCCGCCCAAGATGTGCTTGTCCTTCATCGAGCTGAAGACTTTGAGCACTTTCGCGGTCGCGGTCGTCTCCTCGACGAACGTCTTCGGCGTGCGCTTCTTCACTTCCTCGGCGAGCCATTCGGAAATTTTATAGATGATGTCGAAGGTCTTGATCACGATGCCTTGGCGTTCGGCCAGATCTTTCGTCGTCGCGTCGACGCCGACATCGAAGCCGAGGATGATCGCCGGATTGCGGCCCGACGCGAGCTTGACGTCGTTTTCGCTGATCGTGCCGATGTTCTCGCCGACGATCTTGATCTTCACCTTGTCGGTCTTTATTTTCCCGATCTCGTGCCGGATGGCGGCGAGCGCTCCGGCGACCGCGGCTTTCAGCATGACGCGGATGGTCGGCGTCGTTTCCTCGGCACTCTCTTCCTCTGCGTTCGGAGCGGGTTTTTTCGCGGAGGATTTTTCGGCGCGCTCCTTTTCCATTTCCGCTTCGGCGAACGCTTCCGCCTCCTTTTTCGTCTCGAAGCTTGCGAACGGTTTGCCGACGTCCGGCAGTTTGTCGAAGCCGATGATGCGGACCGGGGAGGAAAAGACTGCCTCCTTGATTTTTTTGCCGCGGAAATCCTCCATGATGCGTGTCGGGGCGATCGCGCTGCCGGAGACGACGTACATGCCGCTCGTCAGCGTCCCGTCTTTCACGATGACGACCGAGGTGATGCCTTTCTGCTTGTCGAGATGCGCTTCGACGACCATGCCGCTCGCCGGCTTTTTCGGATCGCCTTTGAGCTCCGCCATTTCGGCGACAAGGAGGATGATGTCGAGGAGTTCGTCCACATGCGTGCCTTTCTTCGCCGAGATGGCGACGGACGGCACGGTGCCGCCGTATCCTTCTATATATATGCCGTTTTCCGTGAGCGAGGCTTTCGTCTTCTCGATGTTTGCGTCCGGCTTGTCGATCTTGTTGATGGCAATGATCGCCGGAATGTGGGCGTCCTCGATCGCTTTCCAGGCCTCGATGGTCTGTTTTTTCACGCCGTCTTCCGCCGAGACGACAAGCACGGCAATATCGGCGACCGACGTGCCGGAGAGGCGCATGGCGGAAAACGCTTCGTGTCCCGGCGTGTCGAGGAAGGTGATGCGCTCTTCGCGTCCGTCCGGCATTGTATGCAAGACCTCGTACGCGCTGATGCGCTGGGTGATGCCGCCCGCTTCGCTATCGACGATGTTCGTTTTCCGGATATAGTCGAGAAGCGTCGATTTGCCGTGATCGATATGTCCCATGATGCAGACCACGGGGGAGCGTTTGACGAGGTTTTTCGAGGAGGAATTCGGCATAGGTTTCCGATACTAGCACCGAATGGGAAAAAATTCAAAGAGGCAAAATAGAAAGCGGCGCATGTCATTTTGCTTGACCAGACCTTGCCCAGCCACCGCACAATGACATGCGCCGCTTTGCTACAAAATGCTTCCCTTTGCTTTTGTGAGCGCGTCGCGCTCTTCGGCGGAAAGTTCGTAGTCGGAAGAGAGTTTTTTCACCGGCTTGGCAAAGACGGACACATGGTCGCGCGAATACATGCTTGAGATGATGACACCGTCGCCGTCCGCATTGAGGAGTGCCGTGGCGAAGGATTGATTGCCGCCCGAGCCGTCGCCTTTGAACGGATTGAAGCGCACCGTTTCGTTGCCCGAGACCGTTTTCTTCATTTTCGCGTCAAGCACCTCGAAATGTTTCGCCGATTCGGCGGAATATTTCTTCAGGTCCGCGATGTCGCCGCGCAAGGTCGAGATCGCATCGTCGAGCGTTCCCGTCTTGCCTTTCAAAAGTTTGCGCAGGACGATCTCGAGCCGGATGATCCAGACGAGGAGCAGAAGGATGATGATCGCCGCTCCGGCGGCGGCATAGACGGTGAAATTCATACGGGCATTCTATCCGTTTTTACGCGCATTGTAAATATCTTTTTCGCCTGCTAGAGTATTTTCGATGAAGAGAAAAACATATCTCGACACTGCATCGACGACACCTCTCGACAAGCGGGTTCTGCGGGCGATGGCGCCGTATTGGCGCGTCGATTTCGGCAATCCGAGCTCGATCCATGCGATGGGCGTTACGGCAAAAAATGCCGTGGCGACGGCGAGGAAAACGATCGCGAAAAGTCTGAACGCGCACGATCGCGAAATCGTTTTCACGAGCGGGGGAACGGAGGCGAACAATCTCGCGATTTTCGGCGCGGTGAAAAAACAATTGATGGCAGGCAAAAAAGTTCATGCAATCACAACAGAGATCGAGCACAGTTCGATTCTCGAGCCGTTCAAAGAATTGAAAAGAATCGGCTGCGCGGTCGATTTCTTGAAAGTAAACGAGGAAGGAATCGTCAATCCAAAAGACCTGCGGGATGTCATGCGTCCGGAAACGGCGATCATTTCTATTGGCTATGCTAATTCTGAGATCGGGGTAGTTCAACCAATCAAAGAAATTATAAAAGAAATCCGGCATGCACGGAAAAAATTCGGGAGAGATCGAGTGGCCATGCCGTACCTGCATCTTGATGCGTGCGCCGCGATGCAATATGAGAACATGAACGTCGAGGAGCTCGGCGTTGATTTCATTTCGATCGACGCGCAGAAAATCTACGGGCCGAAAGGCGTCGGCGCGCTCTATGTAAAAGATGGCGTGGAAATCGAGCCGGTGATGTTCGGCGGCGGACAGGAAAAAGGCTTGCGAAGCGGGACGGAAAATGTGCCGGGTATAGTCGGATTTGCGAAAGCGGCTGAAATAAATGACACACTCAAAGAAAAAGAAGGAAAGCGACTCGCAAAATTGCTCGATGAATTTTTTGGCAAAGTGCAAAAAATCGTTCCAACCGCGATCGTGAACGGTTCGCGCGGATTGCGCCTGCCGAACAACATCAACATTTCCATCCCGGGGGAGGACGGCGAAATGATGGTCTTGCGGCTCGACGAGAAAGGATTCGTCGCTTCGTCGTCTTCCGCCTGCGCGTCGGGATCCGGCGAATCGGCGGTCGTGCGCACGATTGCCGAAGCCTCCGGTGCAACTACAGCCGATGTCGACGCACGGGCGAAATCAGCCCTACGTTTCACTCTTGGTCGCGAAACAAGGGCCGCCGCCGTCAAGCGCCTCCTGAAAATTCTTGCAGCGATTTGCAAATAGCGGCGTTTCCTTTATAATCCTTCCCATATATGGAGAATCTCACCAAACACCAGATCGTCCTCCTGACCCTCCTCGTCTCCTTCATCACGTCGATCGCGACCGGCATCGTGACGGTCGCTCTCATGAACCAGGCGCCGGTCGGCATCAGCCAGACCATCAACCGCGTCGTCGAACGGACGATCGAGACGGTCGTTTCCACATCCACATCTCCGTCAAGCCAGCAGACGGTCAAAGAGACCGTCGTCGTGTCCGAAGACGATCAGGTCGTGAGCGCGGTGAGCAAGAACACGGGAAGCGTCGTCCGCATCTACGCGAGAGGCGTCGATCCGAATACCGGCCAAGCGACGGCGGATTTTGCCGGTCTCGGGGCGGTCATTTCCGCTGACGGGACGATCGCGGCGGATGCGGGCGCGATTCCGGCAGGCGGAAAATATTTTGTGAAGGACGAGCATGGCGATGCATTCGACGCGACCATCGTATCGACCGCCGCGCCGGTGGCGCTTCTGCGGATCGCAAGTTCGACGGCGAATCTCCCCGCGGCTTCCGTCGCTTCCGCGGACGTCCAGCTCGGCCAGGCAGTCGTCTACATCGGCGGCGAGTCAAAAGACAACGTGGCGACCGGCATCGTTTCAAGCCTCAATATGAAGGATGTGGCACAGACTTCGACATCAACGCCTGCCGCAAAAATCCTTTCATCGATCGAGACGAACGTGCCGGCAAGCGACCTTGTCGCCGGCGGCCTTCTCTTCAATCTCTCCGGCGATCTGGTCGGCATCAAAGCCGCATATGCCGCGGGCGACAACCTTTTCGCGCCGGCGAACGCGATCTATTCGGTGCTTTCATCCGCGGCGACTTCGACGCAACAATAATTTTTTGACCCCGCTTCCATCGGGGTGTATAATGGGATCGTTCCCGTGAAAATATCCTTATTTTAAGCCATATTATGCCGCCGCTGAACAATTTCACCACTAAAGCGAAAGACGTCATCCGCCGCGCACACGAGCTTGCCATCGAGCGCGGACAGAACCACGTCGGTCCCTTGCACCTGCTCGCGGCGCTCGCCGTCCAGGAAGAAACCGTCGTCGCGTCCATTCTCGACCGGATCGACATCGACATCGTGCTCTTCACCGATACCGTCATGGAAGCGATCGAGTCGCGCGGATCGTCGACGACGCTCTCGCCGCACAATCAGATCTATCTGACGCCGGAACTTGCGGCGATCCTCGAAATGTCCGGCAAGGAAGCGGCGGACCTGAAAGACGAATTCATTTCGACCGAACATCTTTTCCTCGCGCTCGTCGACGTGCCGTCGCCGGCGCGCGATATCCTGCAGCGTTTCCGCATCGGCAAGGCGGTTATCCTCGAGATTCTCGCCGAGATCAAAAGTTCGGGCGGCGACGATGCGAACCAGCCGAAAAAATATCGCGCCATCTTGAAATACACGAGGAACCTGACCAAGCTCGCCCGCGAGAACAAGCTCGACCCGGTCATCGGCCGCGACAACGAGATCTCGCGCATCATCCAGATCCTCTCGCGCCGCACGAAGAACAATCCGATCCTCATCGGCGAGGCCGGCACCGGCAAGACGGCGATCGTCGAAGGACTTGCGGCGCGCATCGCCACGGGCGACGTGCCGCAATCGCTCAAAGACAAGGAGATCGTCTCGCTCGATCTCGGCTTGCTTGTCGCCGGGACAAAATACCGCGGCGAGTTCGAGGAGCGCCTGAAAGGCATCATCAAGGAGATCGAAAAATCGGAAGGTTCGATCATCATGTTCGTCGACGAGATCCACACGCTCGTCGGCGCGGGATCAGCGGAAGGTTCGATGGACGCGTCGAACATGATGAAACCGGCGCTCGCGCGGGGGGAATTGCGCACGATCGGCGCGACGACCCTCAAAGAATACCAGAAGATCGAGAAGGATCCCGCGCTCACGCGCCGCTTCCAGCCGGTCATGGTGAGCGAGCCGTCCGTCGACGATTGCGTGGCAATACTCCGCGGTCTCAAGGAAAAATATGAGCTCTACCACGGCGTGCGCATAACGGACGATGCGATCCTTGCGGCGGTGAACCTCTCGTCGCGCTACATTACCGACCGTTTTCTGCCGGACAAGGCGGTCGATCTCATTGACGAAGCGTCATCCATGCTGAAAATTTCCCTCGAGAACATGCCGCCCGTTTTGGAGGAAACCCGCAGGAAAATCATGCGCCTCGAAATCGAAAAGGAGGCTTTGAAAAAGGAAACGGACGGCGAAAAAAAGCGCGAGACGAAGAAACGCGTCGACGCGATCGAGGCGGAAATCGCCGATCTGAAGGAGAAAACGTCGGATGTCGAATTGCGCTGGAAGAACGAGAAGGAAATCCTTTCCGATATCAAGAAACTGAAGAAGGAACTCGAAACGCTCCGCATCGATGCGGAGAACGCCGAGATCCATGCCGATCTTGCGAAGGCAGCGGAGACCCGCTACGGCAAGATCCCGGCGGCGGAGAAGGAACTTGATGCGAAATTGAAGAAGCTGAAAAAACTGCAATCATCGCGCCGCGTCTTGAAAGAGGAAATCACCGAGGAAGACATCGCCGCAGTCGTTTCGAAATGGACCGGCGTGCCTGTCGCGCGCATGCTTGAATCCGAAGCGGCGAAACTTTCGCGCATGGACGAGGAATTGAAGAAGCGCATCGTCGGCCAGGACGAGGCGGTGCGCATCGTCACGGAGACGATCAAGCGCTCGCGAGCGGGGATCAGCGACCCGGCGCGTCCGATCGGCTCGTTCATCTTTCTCGGCCCGACGGGCGTCGGCAAGACGGAACTGACAAAAGCGCTCGCTGAATTCCTCTTCGACGATGAGCGGGCGCTCGTGCGCGTCGACATGTCCGAATTCATGGAAAAGCATTCGACCTCGAAGCTCATCGGTTCGCCGCCCGGATACGTCGGCTATGAAGAGGGCGGCGCGCTCACCGAGACGATCCGTCACCGGCCGTATTCGGTCGTGCTCTTCGACGAGATCGAAAAGGCGCATCCGGAAGTTTTCAATCTGCTTTTGCAGGTCCTCGACAACGGTCGGCTGACCGATTCGAAAGGCCGGACCGTGAATTTCAGGAACACGGTCGTCATCATGACATCGAATATCGGGGCCAATTATATCGATAAAATGGAACAGATCGGTTTTGCCACGTCCGAGAACAAGAAGCAGGAATACGATTTGGTGAAGGAAAAGGTGCTCTCGTCGCTCAAGGATTTTTTCCGTCCGGAATTCCTGAACCGGCTCGATGAGATCGTCGTTTTCGACGTGCTGTCAAAAGATGCGATCCGGAAGATCGTCAGTCTGCAGATCGCCGAGGTCGCGAAGCGTCTTGCCGAAAAGGAAATCGCGCTCGACGTGACGGATGCGGCGATGGCGCATCTTGCAGAAGTCGGCTACAAGCCGGAATACGGCGCGCGGCCGCTCAAGCGTTTGATCCAGACGAAAATTCTCAATCCGATCGCGTCGCTCGTCATCTCGCAGGGAATCGCGAAAGGCGGTTCGGTCGTGATCGGCGTGAAAGGCGCGGAACTTACCTTTGACGTGAAGAAAGGTCGCCGTGGCGCGATCATCGAAAAGGAATTCATCCGCGACAGAGCACCGGTCGCATAGCATTCCCCTTGCCATTCACGATGACAGTGATATACTCTGTCATATGCGGATGAATTCGAAAGAGAAGGGAGACAAGGCAATTGGCGCTGCCATCCAATATTTTATATTCAATGGATATGAAGTCTGTTTGCCGATCGGCGATAAACGACGTTACGATTTCATCGTCGAAAAGGATGGACTTTTGCAGAAAGTTCAGGTAAAATACGCCGGCTTGTATGCCGGTTCAAAAGCATGCAAGGCCGGTCTCAGGATTACCGGCGGCAATCAATCCTTCAGTTATTCCAAAAAATACGCGCACAATGATTTCGATCTCCTCTTTGTTTTTACCGAGCGGGGAACGGCGTATTGTATTCCGTGGAAGAAGCTTGAAAACCGAAACGAGATTTCCGTCGAAACTGAGAAATATCGGCGGTATCGCGTGTAAATGCGCAGGTGACAGAGTGGTCAATTGTACCTGACTGTAAATCAGGCGCCCTAGCGGCTACGTAGGTTCAAATCCTACCCTGCGCACAATTTTTGACCGTTCAGCGTAATTGTGCTAATTTTTTTCCAGACCGTAAATTGAGTTCAGGAGGTTTTCATGAAAGATGAATTGGTGTGTAATGACATG
>JAGWZI010000028.1 GCA_018968925.1 Patescibacteria group bacterium
GGCGCGGCGTTCGGCGAGATCTCGACCAAGTCGAGCCCGGCCGCTTCCGCGCGGCGCAGCGCCTCCGAAAGGGAGATGACGCCGAGGTTCTCGCCGCTGTCGGTGATGACGCGGACTTCGGGAACCCGTATCTGATGGTTGATGCGTACTTTAATGCTCAAAGCGGTGGAATAACGTCCGGTATTTATAGCACGATTTTCATTTTCGGGCAATCATCCGGTCCGCGGAGAAAGAATCGTTTCTTTGTGATGCCGTACGGCGATGGTCGCAAAGAGGAAGCTCGCCATTCCGAGGATGATGCCGGCAAGGACGTCCGAAGCAAAATGCACCGACAGGTAAATGCGCGAGAGGGCGATGACAGGGAAGAGGATCGCGCAGACCGCAACCAAAAAATTTCTTGCCGGGCGGTTTTTTACGAGCGGCGCGATAAGAATGATCGCGGACAGCAGATAGACCGTTGCCATTGTCGCATGGGCGCTCGGAAAGCTCGATCCGGTTTCAAACAAAAGATGCATCGGCGGCCGCGGCCGGTCGATCAGGATTTTGAGCGCGCCGACCGCCGCGATGGCGCAACCGCTCGCGATGGCGAATTCATAGAAGGAACGGCGGTTTTTCATCGAAAGGAACGCGCCGAGGACGAGAAATATGCCGACGGTCTCGTACGGATTGCCGAGCTTCGTGACCGCGAGCATGACCCCGTCGAGTCCGTTCGAGCGGATCGAGGAGAACCAGTTTGCAGCGTTTGCGTCGAATGCGGCGATCGCCGGACCGTGGCGGATGACAAGGGCGGCAAGGGCGGCAAAGCAGGCCAGGAGCACGACGAGCACAATGATCTTGTACGGAAGCCTCATGAACCGATAGTGTAGCATGAAAAAAGCGGGAAGCTTCGGTAGGTACCGATGCTTCCCGCAGGCCAAGGAGTCGGCCGCGAAACCTCTTCTTTAAGGCCGGGATGGGGGATCCCGGTACGCATGTCGAGGTTTCGGGCCGCAGAGGGGGGATGAAATCGAAAGAACGTAATTTCCCTCGTGTTTTCATGGTACCGCAATCATTTTCCTTTGTCAATACGAGGCTTTTTGCCGGCTCTGCTATACTTTTTCCATACCCATAATTTCAAAACGATCATGAGCAATACAACACACGTGTGCGGCGATTGGTGCGATGACGGGGCGATCGCAGAGGTGGGCCTGCCGGCGCCGGATTTCGAGGCGAAAGCGCTTCACCAGAACAAGGAAATCTCGGTCAAGCTCTCGGATTACCGCGGCAAGTGGGCGATCATCTTCTTCTATCCGAAGGATTTCACGTTCATCTGTCCGACCGAGCTCGAGGAGATGGCGGAGTACTATCCGAAGTTCCAGAAATTGAACACCGAAGTGCTGTCCGTTTCCGTCGATACGGTCGAGGTGCACAAGGCTTGGCACGACACGTCGAAGGCGATCAAAAAGGTGAAGTTCCCGATGCTCTCGGACGCGACGCATGAGATCTCGGAACTGTACGCCACCTACATTCCGGAAGAGGGCGTGTCGCTGCGCGGCACGTTCATCGTCGATCCGGACGGTATCGTGAAATCGATGGAGATGAACGACAATTCGATCGGCCGTTCGGCGAAGGAGCTCTACCGCAAGCTTCAGGCGGCGCAGTTCGTCGCGGCGCACGGCGGCAAGGTTTGTCCGGCGTCCTGGGAACCGGGGGACGAGACGATCGAACCGGGACTTGATCTCGTGGGAAAGATATAAAAAGAAAAAAAACAGGGAAAGAAAAAAGGGCCGCGCGAAGCGCGGCCCTTGCCTTTTTCCTGCCTACCACTGTTTGGCATACTGTGACAGAGGGTGCAGATGTTCCCACTCGTCTTCGTAGGGATTTCGCATCCCTTCGACGCCGAAATGGAGATGCGCCGCGCCCATTTCGCAGTACCCGGTATTGCCGGAACTGCCGATTTGCTGTCCTTGCGCGACGAACTCTCCTTCATGAACCGAGACCGCCGACAGATGACAGTATTTCGTCTTGATCCCGTTCCGGTGGTCGATCTTCACGAACAGACCGGACAGGGAATTCCACGAAACCTTCACGACCTTTCCCTTTGCAGTAGCAATGACCGGCGTTCCGTACGGCGCATGAAAATCCACGCCATTGCCGGAATGCAGACCGTTCGTCAGCCATCCCGGCACCGGCCGGACAAATGTCATGAACGGCGTGCGGATAACGGATGATCGATCGGTCGATCGTATCACGACGACGACAGGCGTACCGCGAACGGTGCGGATCGGACGGGGCGAAATGATGTGCCCGTTCCGTTTCCGGATCACCACCATCCGTGTTTTCCCCGGACCGATCTCCCGGCCGACAAAATCCTCGCCGGAATTGTCGCCGTCGGTCCACTGCGTATCGACGGAACTTGACGACCACATGCCGCTCGAGAAGCTTGATGCGGTCGTCAATCGCAGCACCTGGCCGCAACCGGTGGAAAGGACGGATGCCATGACAAGCAACAGACACATGTTTGTCTTCACAGAGCACCTCTTTCAGAGATAGTAAGCTGGCAAACAGCTTCCGAATATATTTTACATTATCAAAATATATTGTCAAGGATGCACCATCCGCCCACGGAGGACGTTCCTATGGTAAAATGGCGGCATGGTCAGTTTTTTCAAGGAAGGCTTTCCGGGCGGCATGATCGCCCTTTTCTATTTCCTTCTCTTTTTCTTCATCGTGCCGCTTGATGTGGCATGCACGTACCATTCGACGTCAAGTTATTGCGCCGCTTTTACCGAAAAGAATACACTGCCGCCCTTCCTTCCCGCATGGCTCCTGCCGGTCGATCTCGGCTTCTTCTCGCCGGTCTTTGCGACGCTCACGTTCCTCACGCTTCACTTCACGCCGATCGATCCGAACGATACCGCGCTCATCATCCTGCTTGCCGCGGCGATCTTTTATCTTGCCGGCACGTTCGTCTGGTTTGTTTTGCGAAAGATTTTCGGCAAATAAAAACCGGAAGAAACTAGCGGACGACGACAGTGCCCGTCATCATCGGATGAATGGCGCAATGATAGGCGACCGATCCCGCGGTCGTAAACGTGTAACTGAACGATTGTCCGGGCGCGAGCGGCTTCGAATCGAACAGGCTGTTGTTCGCCGTCACGGTATGCTCGACAGCATCGCCGTTTGTCCAGGTGACCTTCGTGCCTGCCGGGACGGCGAGCGTCGCCGGACTGAACGAAAAGTTCCGTATGTTCACGGCGACCGGCGCCGGAGCGTTTGAAACCGAAGCCTGCGCCGGCGTCGCGGAAGAGCCCGTTTGCGCCGCGGTCTCGACGGCCGGAACGGATGACGGCGCCGCAGACGGTCCGAAGCTTCGCGCAATGAAATACATGGCAAGGCATGCAAGAACGATGACGATGACGGAAACGATTGTTTTTTTCATATTATAATTATGGATGCTGATCGTTACGTGGTAATGGTAGTATCATACTACATATGGGGACGATGAAAAAAGAAAACATCTTTTACCTCATGTTCATAGCCGCTATCCTGTCCGTCCGGACCGCAGTT
>JAGWZI010000013.1 GCA_018968925.1 Patescibacteria group bacterium
TTGTTTTGGGCAATTGTCATCGCTGTCCTCATATTTGTCATTTATCATTTCCTGGGCGAAAAATTCTTTATGGGCGCAGTCGTGCTTGTAGACATGCTTCTTTTGGCGATCATAGCTATATTCATTTATTTTGTCGCGAATATCGCTATATTTGAATCATTCTTCAATCTCGAAGTTGCCGGTGGACTTTCGCTGTTATTTTTAATCGGGCAGATGTATTGCGCAAGCCCGTTTCGGAATGTGATGACCAATAGCGCATTTCAATGGCTATTTTGGTTTGGTCTCGCGTATGTCGCATTTCTTTTTTTGAAAGAATTTGACAAGCAATTGAAAAAATATTTCGAAAAATTCAAGGGGAAAAAAATGGATGCCGGTACCGTTATTGTAATTGTCGGATTTTTCTTTTTTGCCATTTTGCTAATATGGGAAATTGTTATTGTCATAACACCAATCATTCTTAATTTGTGTGTTCCTCCTTTCATATAATAATTAATTCATGAAAAAACAAAAAAAGATTCCGAAAGATATCACCGATCGGATAGCGAACGCCAGATATTATCTTGATGCCAGCCGTAAGCTTCCTTTTCGGTCTTATACTGGGTTGAAAATCCTATCCTTGCTTACTGCGTGGGAAAACTTAACGATAGCAGAAGAGGAGATGTCCGCGTGGATACGAAAAATTCCAGTATCCAAAAAGCTTTACAAAAGTCATGTGTATAAATTGAAAAATGTGAGAAAACCGATTGAAAGAATCGTTATAAAAAATGGTCGAGCACACACAACGATATACGCGAACGGAACCGAGCTCAATAAACTGCTTTCAATTTGTCGTTACGGATCGAAATCATGTTCAAAAAATATTGAAGAAATTTTTGTCGGACGGGAGTGGATTACTGATGAATTCGAAAGGGGTTTGGAAAGTAGGATCAGTTGGGAAGAGATGAGTGTAAAAATGTTTGAGAAACTGCTCAATCAAT
The DNA here is from genome assembly GCA_018968925.1 of Patescibacteria group bacterium. Classification (GTDB taxonomy): domain Bacteria; phylum Patescibacteriota; class Minisyncoccia; order Phycocordibacterales; family GWA1-40-21; genus Bog-1340. The sequence goes on from JAGWZI010000013.1 coordinate 978, forward strand.
AAGCTGGTAAAATAATAAATTCCTGAACAATTATAGCTTTATTAATTACAATTTAATTGTTAAAATAAAACCGTGGAACTCAAAAATAAAGTTGTTCTTATCACTGGTGCTTCAAAAGGAATTGGAAAGGCCGCAGCAATTGCTTTTGCGAAAGAGGGTTGTTCCGTCGTTATTAACTTCAAATCTGATACGAAAGCGGCGGAAGGAACATTGAATGAGTGCGACAAATATTCGCAAGGGAATTTTATTGCTCAAGCTGATATTTCAAAAGAGAATGAGATAGCGGGTTTATTCCAAAAAATTAAAAAGAAAATTTCTCATCTGGATATTTTGGTGAACAATGCCGGTATTTTTGACGAGAATGACAGCCCGACCAATATTGCTTCTTTTGAAAAGATTTACAGAAATAATTTCCTTAGTGCGATCATGGTTACCAAATATGCTCTTGAAATTTTGAAGGAGGGAAAAATTGTAAATATCTCATCAGTTCATGGCAGATTAGGAGGTGGACGGCCGGAAGCTGCCGCATATTCAGCTTTCAAGGCTGCTTTGGAAAACTACACGAAAAATCTTGCAAAACAAGTTGCTCCAAAAATTCTGGTCAACGCTGTCGCTCCTGGACCAACACTTACACCAATGTGGGGAAATATGAGTCCGAAAGAACAAAAAGAAATCAGCAAAAATCATCTTGTGCAGCGCATGATCAAACCGGATGAGATCGCTGATGGGATCATCTTTTTGGCGAAAAATGATGCAGTGTGTGGTGAAATTTTGACCATTGACGGTGGATCAGCCTAGTATTACATAGCTACTTTCAGTATGAGCAGTGGTTAGCTGATGCAGTGAAGGAATGGATTTTAACAGAAAGAAACAATTTATTAAATAAAAATTATGCTGAAACGCTACAAACTCGTCGTGTTCGTCCCGCTTGAAAATGCCGATGCCCTGCGGCAGGCGATGGGTGATGCGGGTGCGGGCATAATCGGTAACTACACACATTGTACGTTTAGTTCTCGCGGCACCGGTCGTTTCAAGCCAGGAAAAGGAGCGAATCCGCATATCGGGAAAATCGGAATCCTCGAATCTGTCGAAGAGGAAAGGATAGAAACAATTGTGGCAGAGAAAAAACTAGAGGCTGTTATTACAGCCATGAAGAAAGCGCATCCGTATGAGGAAGTAGCGTATGACGTGTATTTGCTAGAAAATTTCTAACATATGTCTCAACCTCCATTCAAACCCCGTCCCGGTCAAGTCGATTACACATATATCCGCTATGCACCGGTCATCAATTGTGTCTTACGGTACAAAGGTAAGCTGTTTGTCGTCCGGCGAAGTGACGATCTCAATTTCTATCCTGGTTATTGGAACGGTATTTCCGGATTCCTTGACGATGACCTGAGCATCGTCGAAAAAGTGACGGAAGAGTTGCGCGAAGAGCTTCACATGGCGAAAAGTAAGATTAAAAAGATTCATGTCGGTCAGGTGTTTGACCAAGATGCACCAAAATACAAGAAAACATGGATCGTACATCCAGTGCTTGTTGATGTCACTACAGACAAGGTAAAACTTGATTGGGAAGCAAGGCGAGGCGAGTGGCTGACGTTTGCACAGATCAGAAAACTCAAGCTCCTGCCGGGATTTAGCGATGTCTTAAGAAGTCTCAGAAAGTGGATAAAGGTTGCAGCATAGTGTAACTTTATATGTGCAAATTGTGTCACTTTTGTCACTTTTTGATATGCTCGAGTTGCGTCGAAAGGGGAAATTGAAATGTAGCTGATCCGTCAAGCAGGACTTGATCGACCACAGTTCCGGCTCGAGTCGGCCAGCAATTGACTTTTATTTTTCTCATGTAACAATCTTTTCAGACTCTTTGAAATCAAAAGGGAGGTTTCCATGAGTAATCAGAAATTTGCGACTGCATTGTTAAAAGGTTGGGACGGACCATTTTTCCCCGATAACCTAGCTAAACTGCAATGTCTCTATGATTCTAAGACAGGAATAACGGAGGGCTATCTTGAGAAAGTTGGCGAACAAGACTTCAGAGGATTAATCACGGCCATCCCTGATCTGAAGACAGAGGATGCTGAATATGCCTATCCCTGGTTCCGTGGCTTAGAAATCGCGGAAAAGGATCGAAAGATTCTGATTCTTTTTCCGTATTGTCATGATTATGAAAAATCTGACGGAACAAGAACGAATTGGCATATTGCTGTTCATACTCAAGGCAATGTAAATCAGGAATTACTTCAATCGACGATAGAGAGAATCATTTGCGGTTTTGAAAACTTAAAGACTGAAGAACAACTGGCTCTGAATTTGTTGTATCGTCGAGATCCCCATTTTGGCAACGGACCTTTGTCGGCCGATTGGTGAAGGAGATTGCAAAGGTTGGTTCCAATGGTAGTTAGCTATTAAGCCCCGAGATAATATCAAGGGGCTTTTTCTTTACAAAAATGTTCCAACTTCGTCCCAGACGGTCAGTCCGCACGCCATTCAATTGACAGTTCATATATAAGATGGTACTTTTCATGAGGATATGAGGATACGCAAGTATCCGTGACGTTTGAAAATCGGGGGATGATCATGAAAAAGCAGATTCCGGCCAAGAACCGGATCCGAAGGATCTTGCATTTTTTTGTGGCGCTGAAGCGTGGCGGCGGATTCGCCGGATACGAGCGGACGGCGTTTCTTGCTGTGCTGCTGCTTGCCGTATTCCTGTGCGTCTTTTCAGGCACGGAGGAGCCGTCCGGCATCGCGTTCATCACGTTTCGGAACCATACGCCGCAACAAGCGAATTTTTCCGTTGACGGCAAACCGGTGGGAGTCTGTCCTCCCGGCGGGGAAACGCAAGCGGTGTCGTTCAGTTCCGGCTACCACATCATATCGACGATGCTTGAGGACGGAGGATCGACAAGGCCGAAACCCGTTCACCTGAAAGCCGGCGAGCACCAGACGTACGTGGTCGGAACGCCTTGATGATCGCGCCGATGCGAACCGGTACGGGCCGTTCCCTGAAAACAGAAAACAGCCCCGTTCGCATCGGCATCATTTCGCTCTTTTCCGACGATGTTCTTTTTGCCCCCAGCCGAACGGCCGGGGGTTTCTTTTTGCCCGTTTTTCTTTTCTTGACAAACGATATTTTTGCAGTATTCTTATGTTCAAAGTTCACTCCAGGGAGGTGCAGAATGAGATCAAGGATAGTTCAGTCGCTGGCTTTTGCGGTGCTCGCATTGCTTCCGGTTTCGTGCGCGCTGCCGACGCAGCCGCAGGAAGTAAAATGGAAATGCAACATCAACGGCGTGCCGGGTGCGGTCGTGGCAATCACCTGGCTGCAGCACGGAACGCAGTATTCAGTGGAGTCGCCAGGCTATCCGTCGAATGAAGTGCCGCTCGACGGCGGTTTCGCCACGTTCGACAATCCGGTGACGACCGGCTGGACGGAGGAGGTAACGGCGACGTATCAGGGATCCGCAAACGCCTCCGCGCCGATCACGGTCACTTTTTTCAAGGAAATATTCAGCGGCAACGATCCCGAGCCGATCGACACCATTTTCCTTGACAAGGCGGTCGGAAACGGCAGCGCTCATCTCGTCGTAACGTTCTAGCATGCAGATCATCCGCCGGTTCTCGCGAACCGGCGTTTTTTTATTGCAACGCGCACTTTTGACTTTTTGAATTTTTTCGCTACACTCAAAAATAATCATGACAGATCCCATTCATATCATCCACCGGCCGAAGCATGTCGCCGTCATTGCCGTGACGGCGGCTGTCGTCATCGGCGCGATCGGCGCGATCATCATCACCCGGCCGCCGGCGTACCGTTTCGCGACCGCGGAATCGGGCGTCATCGAGGTCGCTTCAGGCGCCGGTCCGGTCGCCGAGACCTTCATCCTGTCGTTCCAGGCCTCGGGGCAGATCGAAAGCGTTTCCGTGCGGACGGGCGATGCGGTGAAGAAGGGGGAAATGCTCGCGGCGCTCGATCCGGAGAACACCGCGGGCGCGCTGACCCAGGCGAAAGCCGCATATGCCGTCGCCGAGGCGAATTATGCGAAGCTCGAAAGCGGCGCGACGCCGGAAACGGTCGCCGTGAACGAAACGGCGCTCGCCCAGGCGAACATCGCGCTCGCGAACGCGCTCGCCGGGTCGCTCACTGCGGCGACGAACGCCGTCGGCAATGCGACCGACCAGTTTTTCACGAACCCAAATACCTCACTCCCGCAACTTTCGGTCGCCGGCGTCAATTTCAGCAATCAGAATCTTCAATATAAGGTCCAGGATGAACGCGCGGCAATGAACGGAACGCTCGCATCGTGGCAGCAGGACCTTGTCGGCGCGACCGCGAGCTCGAGCGGCCTCTCGGCGCTTGCCGCCGAAAGCAAAACGAACCTGCAATCGGTCGGCGCGTATCTCGACGATCTGAACACGATCTTGACGAGTTTCGCCTCGGGCGATGCATCCGTAGCGGCGGCGGATGCCGGAGCGGTTTCGGCGGCGCGCGCGGGCGTTACTGCCCAGATTTCCGCGCTTTCCGGCGCGGCGTCGGGTGCGGCGCAGGCGGAAAGCGCGCTCGCACTCGTCACGTCGTCGGCACGGCCGGAGGACATGGCCGCGGCAGAGGCGCAAGTGACAAGCGCCGAAGGCGCGGTCGAGATCGCACAGGCGGCGTATGACAACCGCCGTCTCACCGCGCCGGCGGACGGCAGGGTGACGGCGGTGCATGTTTCCGCCGGACAAACGGCCGCAGCCGGCGCGCCGGCGATCGAGATGTCCGGGACCGTTTCCGAAAAGCCGGTGCATGTCATGGTGCCGGCAGGCTCTGTCATTCTTGAGGACGGCGTTTCGTACGTTCTCGAGAGGACGGCGCACGGCGTGGCAAAGCGGCAAGTGACCGTGGGCGCGAGCGACGCGACGAATACCGAAATCGTCTCCGGTCTTTCCGCGGGAGCGCAAGTCGTCATTCAATAAAAAACCAATGGAAGAAAAACAGAAAACAGGGAAGAACCATCTGAAGACGCCGTGGGTGCAGAGCGTCATCATCATCGCGCTTGTCATAGCGCTGCTTTTCATCTTTCTCTACTGGCTCGCGACGCGCGACACCATTTTCATAGAAAATTCCTATCTTGACGCGCCGATTGCCACGATCGCGCCGACATCTCCCGGCATTCTTTCCGCTTTGTACGCGAAAGAAGGCGATACGGTCGGCGTGAACACGCCGGTCGCGCTCGTCGGAACGGAAACGTTGTATGCGAAGGATCCCGGCATTGTCGCAAGCGCGCCGCGCGTTCTCGGTTCGTACTACGCGCCGGGTGAAACGGTCATGTCGATCGTCGATGATGACCGCATGCGCGCGGTGGGCGAGATCGAGGAAACGAAAGGACTCAAAGACGTCGCCGTGGGCGACCGGGCGACGTTCACCGTCGACGCATTTCCGGGCAAGACGTATCAGGGCGTCGTCGATGAGATCGGCGCGGTGTCGGAGGACACCGGCGTCGCGTTCTCCATTTCCGACGAGCGACCGGTGAAGAAGTTCGACATCTACGTGCGTTTCGACCATGCGCGCTATCCGGAGCTTGCAAGCGGCATGTCGGCCAAGATCACCGTCTTTACGGCGGGGAACTGACATGGAACAGCAGGGATCCTTGCGCTGGTGGGTGCTCATCACCGTCATCATCGGCACGTTTCTCGGCCGGCTCGATCAGACGATCGTGAACCTCGCCGTGCCGAAGATCATCAGCGACTTTTCCATCACGGTGACGGCGGCCGGCTGGATCGCCACGGCGTACATCCTCGCGAACGCGGTCTTCGTGCCGATCTGGGGCAAGCTCGGCGACACGCTCGGCAGGAAGAAGATCTACATTCTCGGTTTCAGTCTTTTTATTTTCGGCTCGGTGCTCGCCGGCCTTGCGTGGAACCTGCCGAGCCTCATCGTCTTTCGCGTCATCCAGGCGATCGCGGGATCGGCCGACTATCCGACGGCCATGGCGATCATCGCGGTGACGTTCCGGGAAGGCAAGGAGCGCGCGCAAGCCTTGGGCATCTGGTCGTCATCCTTTGCGGCCGCCGCGGTGTTCGGGCCGCTCATCGGCGGGCCGCTCATCGACAATTTCGGCTGGCGGTCGGTCTTCCTCGTGAACCTGCCGGTCGGCCTCCTCGGTCTTTTCATGGCGCTCCGGTACGTGCACGAATCGAAGTCGGATCAAAAGAACGTTTCCTTCGACTGGTGGGGCGCCATCACGCTCGGCGGCGCGCTCTCGGCGCTCGTTCTCGTCCTCGACCAAGGTTCGACCTGGGGCTGGCTGTCCTTCTCAAGCATGCTCTGCTATATCGCCACGGTCGCCTTCACCTGGACTTTCATCTTCATCGAACGGCACGTGAAGGAGCCGATCGTCGATCTCAACTTTTTCAAAATGCCGGCATTCGTCAATACGCTCGGCAACAATTTCATCGTCTTCATGGGCATGATGGGATCGTTGTTTCTCGTGCCGGTCTTCGCCCAGACGTTCCTCGGCTACAACGCGACGCAGTCGGGCTACCTGTTCATCCCCATGGCGGCCGCGCTTCTCCTCGCATCGCCCTTGGGCGGCTCGCTCATCGGCAAGGTGAAGGCGAAATACGTCATCTTTACCTCGACCATCGTCGCGGCGTTCGGCATATCTCTGTTTTCGCTCATTGATCCGAAGTCGAGCGCGCTCGCGCTCATGTTGCCGCTCGCCGTCATGGCGTTCGGCCTCGGCTTCGGCATGGCACAGCGCACGAACGTCATCGCCTCGATCGTGAAGCGCGAAGAGATCGGCGTGGCGTCGTCCATCCTCGCGCTCGGCCGTAACATCGCGGGCGCGTTCGGCATCGCGCTTTTCGGCACGATCCTGACCGACCGGATCAAATCGAACGTCCTTGCAGTGAACGGCATGAGCGTCCTGAGGAAATTCGATCCGGCGACGGTGCGCAAATTCATCACGCTCGTCGAGCTCAAGGCCCAGGTCGACGCGTACCGCTTCGTCTTCATCGTCTCGGCGATCATCGTCTTTGTCGGCTCGTTCACCATTCTGTTCCTCAAGTTGAAACACGAGGACACGAAAACGCAGGTGCATGTGGAATAGTGTGGTAAGATACTTTTCATGCAGCCGAAGGATATTCCCGCGATCTGCCCGACATGCCACCGGCCTGTGGAGTCCGGCTGGTATTTCTGTCCGAACTGCGGGACCAAGCTGCAGGAAGCGCCGCTTCCGACCGGACCTGCGGCGCAGATAAAACTTTATGCGTCGAGCATCGTCTTGCCGATGATCCTGTTCCTTTTCGTCACGCGCTGGCAAGGTTTGAAATATGCGCGGTCACATGATCCGAAAGCGCGCCGGATGGGCGTTATCGCCTGGATCCTCATCGTTCTTTCGACGGTTGCGACCGTGTATCTTGCCTACGTGTGGACGGAAGCGGCGATCCAATCGCAGATACAGGCGATCAACACGGACTTGAGCGGACTTTAATTTTTTTTCATGCTACTGCTTTTCATTTCGTTCGCGGCGGGCGTCCTGACCGTCCTTGCGCCGTGCACCATCGCGCTCCTGCCGGTCATCGTCGGCGGCACGGTTTCGGGCGAGCGCAGTTTTCGCCGCACGGCAACCGTCACCGTCGCGCTCGGCGCGTCGGTCATCGCATTCACCCTTTTGCTCAAGGTCAGCACGGCGTTCATCAGCGTGCCGCAGGCGTTTTGGAACATTCTCTCGGGCGCCATCATCGCCGTGATCGGCGTTGCCATGATTTTTCCGAACATCTGGGAGAAATTGCCGTTCATGAATATCGTGAGCCGTCGCTCGAACGCGCTCGTCGCGAAAGGCTACGGCGAGCAGAACGTCTGGGGTGACATCTTGGTCGGCGTCTCGCTCGGTCCGGTCTTCTCGTCCTGTTCGCCGACGTATTTTCTCATCCTCGCGGCGGTTCTGCCGAAGAACTTTCTTGAAGGTCTCGGCTATTTGCTTGCCTACACGGTCGGTCTCGCGCTCACCCTTTTTGTCGTCTCTATTGCCGGACAGAAACTTCTCGACAAGCTCGGCGTTGCGGCGAATCCCGAAGGCTGGCTCAAGAAAACGATCGGCGTCGTCTTTCTCCTGCTCGGTCTCACCATCGCGTTCGGCTTCGAGGCGCGGCTCGAGCTTGCGCTCACGAATGCGGGCTATTTCGACGTGACCGGCATCGAGCAAACGCTCTTGCAAAGATCGCCGCTCGCCTCCGCACCTGCCGTGCCGGCGGCAACATCGACCGCGCTTTCTGCATCAAGCACCGTCGGACTTTCGAAAAACGATCTCGCCCGCATCACGATGGAAATGATGGAATATCAGAAGGCGCCGGAGATCGCCGATCCGTCTGGCTTCATCGACACCGGCGGCGCGCCGATCACGATCGGCCAGTTCAAGGGCAGGAAGGTCGTGCTCATCGATTTTTGGACGTATTCCTGCATCAACTGCCAGCGCGAGATCCCGTATTTGAAAGCGTGGTGGCAGAAATATATGGGCGAGGGACTCGAGATCATTTCAATCCACACGCCGGAATTTTCGTTCGAGAAAGTGCAGTCGAACGTCGAAGCGGCGGTGAAAGCCGCCGGCATCACGTATCCGGTCGTCATGGACAATGACTACGGCACCTGGAACGCCTTCGGCAACGAATACTGGCCGCGGCTTTACATCGTGAACACGGACGGTTTCATCGTCTACGATCATATCGGCGAAGGGGATTACGACAAGACGGAAGCGGCGATCCAGGCGGCGCTCGCCGAGCGCAATACGATCCTTTCCGCGACGGGCACGGTCGCACGCGGCACCGTCGCTCCGGCGGGTGCGATCGGGATGAATCCGTCGGAAGTCGCGAGCCAGGAAACGTATTTCGGTTCGAACCGGAACGAGTTTTTGGCAAACGGCAGCCAAAACACGCCAGGCATGCAGACGCTTTCCATTCCGGCATCCGTCGAACCGTCGGCGCTCTATCTCGGCGGCGCGTGGAATTTCTCGCCGGAATACGCGGCGGCCGCGACTGGAAGCGAGATCGAATACGAATACCAGGCGAAGAACATGTATTTTGTCGCCGCGTCGGAAAATTCCGCCGGAACGAAAATAAAAATCACCGTGGACGGCCATGCGCCGGGTGCCTTGGCAGGCGCGGACGTCGCGCCGGATGGAACAGCGACGATTACAAGCGACCGACTGTACGATCTCATTTCCGGCTCGGATTATGGCACGCACACGATCGTCATCCAAATTCTTTCGGGCGTCCTTGATGCGTATACGTTTACGTTTGGGTAAAATAGCATAAGAATTATTTATGTTGTATTTTTCCAAAACACAGAACTGTATATAAAAATAAAAAAGCCATCCTGATCAGGATGGCTTCTCTGAAAGATTTTTAACCTAAAGGGTCAAAAATGCTGCTGACAGTCCGGCAAGGGCAAAGCCGATCATTCGCTTGAGCGGGAAGCCATTGTTGTAGGCATAGTACACGGCGGGTACGACGGTTTCCGTGATGATCATCAAAACAATAAGCAGAGTCACTTTATTTCCCGGAGCATCAGCCAACATTTCGTTAAATAGTAGTGTGCCGACGATTCCGAGTATTCCGGCTGCAATCGCAAGGGTCAGATTCGTTCCCGCGAATGCATTTTTCATATTCCCAAAGACGAACAGTGGCAGGGCGACTGCGAACATGACTCCGGTAAAGATGAAAGTCGAGGGAATGCCCTTAAGTCCGCTTTTCGTCATCATGAGCGGCCAGATTCCCCACAGGATTCCGGTCAGAACCGTTTTCCAAACAAAATTTTGCATGACAAGCTCCTTTGTCAGATGAATGAAAGAACGCTGGAAATACAATAACAAGGATTATGTCACTGGTCAATAAATGATCATTTGTATTTAAACTCCTTTCAGGGGATAATTGAAGTATGAAAAGCGAAATCGCGGTATTCGGCGGGGGATGTTTTTGGTGCACAGAGGCAGTCTTTAAAATGCTGAAAGGCGTTTCATCGGTCGAGCCGGGATACGCGGGCGGCACGGTGCCGAATCCGACGTACGAAGAAGTCTGCACCGACGACACTGGGCATGCCGAAGTGGTGAAAGTCGAATACGATCCGGCGCTTGTCAAATACGAAACGCTCTTGACCATCTTTTTTGCGAGCCATGATCCGACGACGTTGAACCGCCAGGGGAACGATGTCGGCACGCAATACCGCTCGGCAATTTTCTACACGACGCCGGAGCAGAAAACGAAAGCGGAAAAATTCATCGCCGATATCAATGCGTCGAACAAGGCTGGAAAGCCGGTCGTGACGGAAGTCGTGCCGCTCCCGGAATTCTATCCCGCCGAGAATTACCACCGCGATTATTTCGCCAAAAACCCCAATAATTCCTACTGTCTATTGGTCATCAATCCGAAGCTTGAAAAGGTGCAGAAGCAGTTTGCGGATTTGCTCGCAGGGAAGTGATATACTTGTCCCATGAAACCCGTGCCGAAAACGGAAGCGGAATGGAAGAAAAAGCTCACACCCGATCAGTATAAAGTCCTGCGCGAAAAGGGCACCGAGGCGCCGTTTTCCGCCGCGCATGTCTACGACGGCGGTGCAGGCATGTACAATTGCGTCGCCTGCGGCAATCCGCTTTTTTCATCAGAGGCGAAGTTTGATTCCGGCACCGGCTGGCCGTCGTTCGACCAGGCATTGCCCGGCGCGGTGAAGCTTGCGGCGGATGAAACGCACGGCATGCATCGGACCGAAGTGATTTGCGCGCGGTGCGGATCGCATCTCGGACACGTCTTCGACGACGGACCGACCGCGACCGGCAAGCGCTACTGCATGAACGGCATTTGTCTCGACCTGGAAAAAAAGTAGCATCCGCTTTGGTTTTATTGTACAATCGAAGCATGAATCGCTTGAAAGCAGGCAGATTTTTCCTACCGTTTTTCATTCTTTTTGTTTTTGGCATTGCGGTGACGGCTTCCGCATCCGTATATTTGCCCGGACAGACGCTCAATCCCGATTGCGTCATGGGTTCGGCGAACTGCGGCGTCAATATTCTTAGCCAGTTCGTTCCCTTTAGCGGCGCGTCGACGACGATCGATCTCAACAATCAGTCGCTTCTGAATATCAATAATTTCGCCATCGGATCGGCGACCACGACCTTCTCGAGCACGAGCCGGACCTATATCGGCACGCCGGTCCAGAACGCGACAACAACGACCGGCAACTGCCCTTGGGGAATCGCGGCTTCCGGCAATTATGCATATGTGACGAACCAGTGCGACGATACGCTCGAGGTGTACAACGTTTCGAACCCACTGTCGCCTGTGCCGGTCGCTTCGACGACGTTTGGCATCTCTCCGAACTATCTTGCGATATCGGGAAATTATGCCTATGTCGCCGGCAGCCCGAACGACGTCGACGTCATCAACATTTCGAACCCACTGTCGCCGGTCCAAGTCGCAACGACGACGGTCGGCAGCGGTCCGAATGCTGTGGCGATATCAGGCGCCTACGCCTACGTGGTGAATACCAATGACAATACGATATCCGTCGTCAACATTTCCAATCCCGCGGCGGCGGTCCAAGTTGCGACGACGTCGGTCGGTTTGTCTCCGACCGGCATCGCTGTTTCCGGCAATTACGTCTATGTGACGGCGGACGGCGGCAACACTATTTCCGTCGTCAACATCTCGAATCCGCTCGCGCCGCATCAGACGGCCACGACGACGGTTGGCACGAATCCGATCGCGATCGCCGTTTCCGGCAATTATGCGTACGTCGCGAACAACGTGAGCAATACCGTTTCCGTTCTCAATATATCGAATCCGGCATCACCGACGGTCGCCGGTACGGTTTCTGTCGGCACGAATCCTGATTGGCTCGATATTTCCGGCACGAACATATATGTGGTGAATGGCGGCAGCAACAACATTTCCATCGTCGACGTCTCGAATCCGGCGTTGCCGGTGCAGACAGGCGTCATTTCAGTGGGAGGTTTTCCGAGCGGTATCGCCGTTTCCGGCGATTACGCCTATGCGGTAAACGATAACGACAACACGATGTCTGTCGTGAAAATCGCGAACACGATTTCAACGAGCAATACTTCCTTGCTTGCCCTCAAGGGTTTTGGATCGATCCCGCTCGCAAATATTTTGACCAATGCCGGAGTGCCGGCATTTTCGATCGCGGCGAACGGCGACGTCGGCATCGGCACGACGACGCCGGCGACGGTTTTTTCCGTCATCGGTACGACGACACTGTCGAATCTCAACCTGTCCGGTCTTGCAAGCGGTGTTCTGACCGTCGATGCGAACGGCAACGTTTTTGCCACGAGCTCGACGCTTTCCCAGTGGAACACGGCCGGTTCGAATATCTGGTACGCCGCAGGCGGCGTGAAAATCGGCAACAGCGCGCAGCCGATCGGAAGCGCCGATTGGGCGACGGGGACGTTTCCGGTATCGAATGCAAGTTGGATTTCGATCGCATACGGCAACGGCATATTCGTGGCAGCAGGGGATGGTTCGCAATCGGCGATTTCCTCGAACGGCACCGTATGGACGTCCGGCACGATGTCATCATCAGACTACTGGGATTCGATGACGTACGGCAACGGACAATTTGTTGCCATGGATGGGCGTCATAATCATTACGCCGTTTCCACGAACGGTACGAGTTGGACGGGAGGCACGATGCCGTCACCGCATCCGACCTTTTTCGCCTGGTCCTGGCGTGTCGCGTACGGCAATGGATTATTTGTGGCGGTCGGCGGAGATCAATTTGCCACGTCATCCGACGGCACGCATTGGGCGACGAGCTCTCTGCCGGTATCGGCGGCGAATTTTGAATCCCTGATCTATGCGAACGGCAGGTTCGTCGGCGTGAACAACAATTCTGCGACGGTCGAATCGACCAACGGAGAACAGTGGACCGCCGGCACGTTGCCGTCGCCGATGAACAACGGTTATTCGATTACATACGGCAACAGCATGTTCGTAATCGTCGGATCAGATTCTTCCAACAATAATCGGATTGCCACGTCTCCCGACGGCATCAATTGGTCGCTTGTCACGCCGCCGACAACGAACTTGTGGGTCAGCGTTGCGTACAGCAACGGCTTGTTCATAGCGGTTGCCAACGGCACGAGTTTCGGCGCCTCGCTTGATGGCGTGAATTGGACGACAACGAGTTTTTCCCAGTCGCAATTGTTGAACGCGATCGCCGCCGGCGCGGGATATTTCGTCGGCATCGGATCAAACAACAATTTCGTGACGGTGAATCCGGGTTCCATTAAACAGCCGGCCACGCTCGAAGTGTTCGGTTCGACCGGCACCGATATCGCCAACTTCATGGCGCCATCGAGCAAATCAGTCCTCTATATCGCCTCGAACGGCAATATCGGCATCGGCACGACGACGCCAGCAAACGTCCTTACGGTAAATGGCACCATTGCAAGCTACAGCGATGCGAGCCATATTTCGGAAGTCGCCACGACATCCGTCGGCTTATATCCCCAGAATATTATCATCTCGGGACATTACGCCTATGTATCGAGCAATTACGACAACCGGGCGAACGGCAATCCGGGCACGAATGCCATGCTGCCCGGAAGCAATCCCTTCAGTGTCGTGGACATCTCGAATCCGCTCGTGCCGAAACAAATCGCGACCACGACGGTCGGCGGCGCGTCGTCAATCGCTCTTGCGAAATCAGGTCACTACGTCTACGTCGTGAACAATGGCGAGTTTGATCACAGTATTTCCGTCATGGATGTGGCGAATCCCGCCAATCCGCAATTGCTTGCCACTTCCTCGGTAACCGGCACCTATCCTGTCGGTATCGCCATTTCCGGCCATTATGCTTATGTCAGCGTCGCGGGGTTGATTGGCGCCGAACATACGATCGACGTGTTCGACATTTCGAATCCGTATCAGCCGAAAGTGGTCGCGACGACGTCTGTCGAGGATGGCCCGACCGGCATCGCCATTTCTGGCAATTATGCCTATGTTGGACACTCGACACTCGGCGCCACGACATCAAGCAACATCATTTCCGTCCTCGACATCTCGAACCCGCTCGCGCTTCATGAAATCGCTTCGACGACTGTCGGCACCGATCCGGCGAACATCGCCATTTCCGGCCGTTATGCATATGTGGCGAATTCTGATTCGAATTATATTTCCGTCGTTGACATCTCCAATCCGTTCTCTCCGATCGAAGTCGCTTCGACGACTGTCGGCAATAATCCGATGGACATAGCCGTGGCTGGCAATTATGTCTATACCGCCGACCAGGTGGGGGAAATGTCGGTGGTCAACGTGGCGAATCCGCTCTTGCCGTTTCTTGTTGCCGCCATACCCACGGCAAGCTGGTGTCAAGGGGTCGCCGTTTCCGGCCGCTATGTATATACCGCAAACAGCGAATTCAACGGCGATTCATTTGCAGCAGGATCGGTTTCCGTCATCGATACCGGCGGCATCGATGCCGAAAGCATGCGGGTCGGATCGCTTGAAGCGGGACTCCTGAATGTCGATAATTCCCTGAGCGTGGACGACATGGCGCATATCGGCACCGCCCTCTCCGTCGGCACGGGCGGCATCCTCTCGAACGGCGCCCTGGCCGTCACGGCGACCAACACACCGTCATATTTCGCCGATTCGGTTGGCATCGGCACGTCCACCCCGACCGCAAACCTCACTG
>JAGWZI010000014.1 GCA_018968925.1 Patescibacteria group bacterium
CGGACTAGGAAGCGGAACAAAATAAGGAACGATGCAAACATGCAAAAGCGGCGCGCCCGGAGGGCGCGCCGCTTTTGTGTTGCATGAATTTTTATTCCGTGGTAAAATAAAATCAAAGGTTCGTTGCAATTTCGTTGTGAAAGGATGCGTCCAATGGACAGGGGATGGATGAAAGTCGATATGACGAGAAGCTTGCGGGTCGTGCGGGAAGATACCATGCCAATTGAGGAAAAGGTATCGCTTGGCATCATCGCCGTCGCCTTTGTATGCATGGTTCTCAGATGTATTTTCTGACACTTGACTTTATAAATTTAAGTGTTAAAATAACATTAGAGAATTCAAGTCCCATTCTCTGACAATACTGTTCGATACCGGGGAGGATGCGATGTATTATCGGGGATCTCTGAAGATGAAGAGTATTACGGCGACGTTTTGGGATCGTCTGGAAGACAGGTTTTTTTCCTGGTTCCGGCGCATGTCGGCGTTCCACTTGTTCGTTCTGACCGCGGTCATTACGATGATGGTCCTGCGGGGAATGCCGTGATGTTCGAAGCGCTGTCTCGAAAAAAGAGACAGCGCTTTTTGTTTGTCTTTCCCGTGGTTTTCTGCTATATTCAGCCTTGCCCGCATGGAGTTTTTCATGCGCGATTAGCTCAGGTGGCTAGAGCGCGTCACTGATAATGACGAGGTCCCAAGTTCGAGTCTTGGATCGCGCACAAAGAAAAAACAGGAGATACATCCTCCTGTTTTTGTTTGGGACGGGGTAATT
The DNA here is from genome assembly GCA_018968925.1 of Patescibacteria group bacterium. GTDB lineage: Bacteria > Patescibacteriota > Minisyncoccia > Phycocordibacterales > GWA1-40-21 > Bog-1340. The sequence continues at coordinate 770 of JAGWZI010000014.1, forward strand.
TACGGAATATTGTGAATGTGCGTAATTTTCACAACACCATATTTGCCATTGTCCGCGCCCTTTTCCTGTTTTATTTCGGCGACGATGACCTGCACCAGCTCGTTGCCGTCGTAGATACTGATGCATGCAGGACGCCTTTGCGTTGCGATCTCGTCGTGTACTTCGATTTTCAGCGCCATTTCGACCTCCTTTCCGAAAGAACATTCAGCTTTGTGAATGGTATATCTCATCGTCTCTTTGTGCAAGCGCATGTCTCGTTCTGTTCCGCAAACGGCAGATTTCTGTTAGTATGCCTTGCATCGGGCGCGTGGTGGAACTGGTATACACGTACGCTTCAGAAGCGTATTCCGCAAGGATTGAGGGTTCGAGTCCCTCCGCGCCCACTGATACCCGATCCCTTGACATGGCATGCCGGCATGTTATGATGCCGATCTGTTCTTTTATAAGGACTGCTTGGCAGCCAGAAATACGACAAGGAGGGCTTATGCCCGATAAGAAGTCAGCAGTGACGAAGGAAGCGGAAGCGCAGTTGAAACAAGCCTTGCAGGAACGTCCCCTGACGTTTCTGCACGCGTTACGGACGTTCGGCGTCGATACCGATAAAGAGGAAGTTCCGAAGGAATTGCTCGGCGATCGTTCCGCGGGGAGGGTAAAGCGCGATTTGCGCATCCTTCGCTACCACGCGAAAAGGATGACCCCCGAATACCGGAGCTATTACGAGGCCAAATGCCGCAATCGCCTGACTCCGCCGCCTCCGGCGACGAAGCCGGTCGCAGTTCCGGCGTAAGCTTCGCAGTATCCTTGTTGCCAGAAAGCACGACCATCCGGCCGTGCTTTTTATTTTGCCCCCGGATATTTTTTCAGGTAAGATAGCGATATGCAAAAATTCTATGTCGTCGGCACGCCGATCGGGAACCTCGAAGACGTCACGCATCGTGCCGTGCGTGTGCTCGGCGAAGCCGACATCGTTCTCTGTGAAGACACGCGGGTGACGGCGAAACTGCTCGCGCGGTACGGCATCGCGAAGCCCACGATGAGCTATCACTCGCAGAGCAAGCTTGCGAAGACCGAGAAAATCCTGACCCTGATCGAGGAGGGCAAGACGCTCGCGCTCGTATCGGATGCCGGCACGCCGGCGATTTCGGATCCCGGTTCCATGCTCGTGTCGAAGATTCGTGAGCGTTTTCCGAATATCGAGATTATCGCGATTCCCGGGCCGAGCGCCGTCGTTTCCGCGCTTTCCATTTCCGGTCTGCCAGCGTCGGAATTCTTATTTCTCGGATTTTTGCCGCACAAGAAGGGCAGGGAAACGCTCTTCAAAGAGATCGCTGGATCGGAACGCACGATCGTCTTTTACGAATCGCCGCATCGAATCATGAGAACGCTCGCGTCGCTCGCGAAATACGTGCCGAAAAAACGCGTCGTTATTGCGCGGGAAATCTCGAAAATGTACGAGGAAACCGTTGCCGGTACCATCGCCGAAATCATCGCGCATTTCGAAAACCATCCGGAAAAAGCGAGAGGGGAATTCGTCGTCATGGTCGGCGCGAAATGATTTGTCTTTGGAGGCTGCCATGCTAGAATAGGCATATGATAAAGATTTCGACGATATTCGGCCTCGGCATCCTTGTCTTTTTCACGCAGTTTTTCGGCCTGCCGATGGACTGGAAGAATTGCATCTATCTCGTTTCCGGTCTTCTCATCGCAGTGCTCGCGACCCTGATCCGCCGCGAGCTCCTCGACGTTCTCAAGCGCCTGCACACCGAACCCGAAAGCACGGAAACCTTCTCGGAGAGCCGTCCGCCGGCGGATACGAAGCCCGCGGCATAATTTCCGCTTTCGCGAAAATCGTGATATAGTGGGGAAAATGAACCCTGAACGGATAACCTATTTCGGCGAGACGGATTCGCGCAACAAGCGGGTGAAGTTCGGCATCAAGGCCAAAGACCGCACGAAGCACGTCTACGCCATCGGCAAGACGGGCATGGGCAAATCGACCTTGCTCGAGAACATGGCCATCCAGGACCTCGCGAACGGCGAGGGCATGGCGTTCCTTGACCCGCACGGCAAGACGGCCGAGCTCCTGCTCGATTTCGTGCCGGCGGAGCGCATCAACGATGTCGTCTATTTCGCGCCGTTTGACACCGACTATCCGATCTCGTTCAACGTCATGGAAGACGTCGGCGCCGACAAACGGCACCTCGTCGTTTCCGGTCTCATGAGCGCGTTCAAGAAGCTTTTCGGCGAGGAGAGCTTTTCCGACCGCATGCAGTACATTCTGCAGAACACGATCCTCGCGCTTCTCGAATATCCGGGCGCGACGATGCTCGGCATCAACCGCATGCTCACCGACAAGGCGTATCGCGCCAAAGTCGTGGCGAACGTCACCGACATGTCGGTCAAATCCTACTGGACGCAGGAATTCGCGAACTACACCGAGCGGTTCGCCGCCGAAGCGGTGCCCGCCATTCAAAACAAGATCGGCCAGTTCACCGCAAACCCGCTCATTCGCAATATCATCGGTCAGCCGAAATCGTCGTTCGATTTCCGCAAGATCATGGATGATGGCAAGATCATGATCATCAACCTCTCGAAAGGCCGCGTCGGCGAGGCGAACGCGAATCTGCTCGGCTCGATGCTCATCACGAAGATCTATCTTGCCGCCATGTCGCGCGCGGACATTCCGGAAAAGCGGCTCAAGCTTTTGCCGAATTTTTATCTCTATGTGGACGAATTCCAGTCGTTCGCGAACGAATCCTTCGCCGACATCCTGTCCGAAGCGCGCAAGTACAAACTGAACCTGACGATCGCGCATCAGTACATCGAGCAGATGAGCGAGGAAGTGCGGGCGGCCGTCTTCGGCAACGTCGGCACGATGATCGCCTTCCGCGTCGGCGCGTACGACGCGGAAGTGCTTGAGAAGGAATTCGCGCCGCAGTTCACGGCGGAGGACCTCGTCAATCTCGGCATCTACCAGATGTATCTCAAGCTCATGATCGACGGCGTGAGCTCGTTCCCGTTCTCGGCGACCGGCCTGCCGCCGTTTCCGGAGCCGGTGATTTCGTACAAGAAGGAAATCATCGAGCAGTCCCGCGCAGCGTTTACCGTGAAAAAATCGGCGGTCGAAGCCGCAATCCAAGCTTGGTACGACGAAGGCAAGCCCGCACCGAAACCGGCGGTGGAAAAGAAAACCTTCGCGCCCAAACCTGCGCCTATCGAGATGAAGGCCGACCGCATGCCGACGCCCGCACCTGCCGAATCGAAAGTTCCGGAGAACAACCCACCTGCGCCGCGCCCGGTGCGCGTCCCCGTTGAACGTCCGCGCGTGAAGCCTGATATGCCGCCGATCGAAACCGAGGTCGGAGGCGATTTCGTAACGCTTGCGGATTTCGCGAAAAAGACCGTCGAGCCGAAAGCGGAGAAGAAACCCGCGTCCCAGCAGAAAAGCAAGGAAATGACAAACGAAAATCTCTCAAGTCTCCGTTCGGCTCTTGCCGCGGCAATGCAACAGGAACCGTCGAAAGAGGAAGGGAAGCGGGCTGAAAAACCAGCGCCGGCTCCAACGAAAAGAGAATCCGCCGAACCGAAGCCGAAAGAGCCGAAGCTCGGATCGGCGGGTCCCGCCGAGATCGCCGAAGCCGATCTCCGAAAAATCCTCGACCTCGACAAATGAGATTTTTTCTCATCGCCATTCTGTTCATAGGGTGCGCCGCGATCGCCGCTGTTCTCGTGCGGATCAAGGACCGCAGGATCGGCAAGGACGCGTCGAACGCGGATGCATTCGAGATCCGCGAAGGATGACCTATCTGCCGCCGAGCATCTTGCCGGCGGTTTTCATGATGCGGCCGATGAGGTAGACCAGGATCGTCAGGTGGCAGAGCGGCGAGATGCGCGGCATGCCGAGCGCTTCGATGAAGAGCCTCCAGGTATTTTTCATGCGGACGGACGCGTTCATATGAGCGGTCAACCCTGCCGGCGAATACGTTTCGGTCCGCGTGCTCGGGTAATCGTAATAGCGGAAGGAATTCGGCCTGATCTGGGCGAAATAGAACCATTCCTCGCCGTTTCTGACCGAGCGGGGGAATGCGGCGGCCTTTGCCGCATCAAGGCGGATGACGTGCGTCGCATCGCCGGAGATGGCGCGCGAGAGCAGGTAGTCGGTGCGATAGGAAAACCGCGCCTGCATCCGCCTGACGCGGGTGAGCGACGTGCCGGTGTTTTGCATCGTGCGGTTCGAGACGAACCAGGAAACGTCTCGGTGCGCGCGGATTTCGGCGGCGGCACGGGCAAGCGTCTGTTCGTCGAGCCAATCGTCGTCATCGAGGAAAAGGACGAAAGTATTCTCCTGGTTTTCGTCGGAAATACTCGCGAGCGCCGCGTTCATCGAGGCGTTCTTGCCGATGTTGCCGGCGTTTTTCACGAGGCGGATTTTTCCGGTTGCAGGGGATGCAGCGATGTGCGCGGCAATCTCGGCATACGCCGGATCGTCGGGCGAATCGTTCATGACGACCAGGCGCCAATGGGGATAGGTCTGCCGTTCGACGGACCCGACGGCCCGCAGGAGCAATTTCGCCCGTTTGAAGGTCGGCACAAGCACGATGAATTGTACGTCTTGGCCGGCCATGATCAGATGAAGCCGAAGATTCTCTTCAGGATATTTTTGATGCCGAGCTTCTCGGCGGCCGTTGTCCCCAGGCGATGGATGCCGATCTTCTTGAAGAACCTGTTCAGCGGATGTCCCCAGCCGTAGTTCCACAGGTGCGCAGCATAGGCGCCCGCGGGCGGATTTTTCGGGTCGAATCTTTTTACGGTTTCCGCCGAATACGGATAGAAGTATTTTTGCTCGTAGATGTTCACACCGGCCTGCAGATCCGGATTCTTTTCATAGACGCTTGTCAGCACTTTCGGGATCGGTGTGATGATGTCTGGGTGTTCGTCATACCATTTCTTGCAGGCGAGGATGTATGGATGGTCGGGTACGGCGCCGATGATGCCGGCGCTCACATGGACCGCATCTTCCTTACCGAGGAAACAGCCGTTCGCCAGGAAATCGTCGAGCGGTTTGTAAAGGAACATGTCGGTATCGAGATAGATGCCGCCCCGTTCGGCAAGGATTTCGAGCCGCGCATAGTCCGAGACGAATGCCCATTTCTTTTCCGCATATCTCCGATACGCGAATGTTTTCTCCGGCGTGATCGGATAATTTTCCTCGTTCCATTCGACGATCTTGTAGTCCGGCAGGACCCGTTTCCACGACGCGATGCACGATTCGATGAGCGCGCCTTTTTTGCCCTTGCCGAACCAGCAGTAATGGATAGTTTTCGGGATCATGGGTTATTCGCGGAGCGCCGGTACGCGCGTTTTGACATGTCTGCGGAATCGCAGATCGTACCGGTACAGGATGTAGCTGAACGACAGCACCATGACGATGGCAAGGACGTATGCGACGGTCGAGTTGACATACAGAGCGAGCTTGCTCTCGATGATCATGCCGATGCGCTGGTGAATGAGGTAGAGGGGATAGGTGATGCCGCCGAGGATGATGACAAACGTGTTGATCTTGTGCGGAAGCGTGCGGACGGCAAAGATGACAAGCGGAATAACGACGAACATGGCCGCGTTGATGAAGGTCACCCAAAAATGATCGGCCGGATTCGGCACGAAATAGGGAGGCAACGAACGCGCGTTGATTGCGGTGGCAAAGATCGCGACGGCCCCTGAAAAGGCGACGTCCCATATCCACGGCTGTCGCTTCAGATCGATCTGCTCGACGATGAGGGCGAGCATGCCGCCGAAGATGAAGTATGAGGCGTGCCGGACAAGCAGGAGTTTGCCGAACACGTCATCGTCCTTGTGGAAGAGGTAGAAAAGCAGGACGATGCCGAACCACGACCAGTAGAAAAGGCGTATCTTGGAAAACGAAAAGAAGTGGCTGAAGAGCGCGATGAATCCGTAGAAGAAGAGCTCGACAGTGAGCGACCAGTAGACTGCGTCGACGAAGGACGTGACGCCGAGCGCCTGGCCGAGCATCGTCATGCTGAGAAAGAAATTCTTCAGAGACACCTGCTGGTGGATGAAGACGGTGACGAGAAACGTGGCGATGCAGGTGAACCAGAAGAGCGGGTACAGCCGGACAAAGCGGCTGGCGGCGAACCGCCGAAGCGTTTTTTCCTGGATGCTGAAGGCGATGACGAAACCGCTGATAATGAAGAAAATCTGCACGCCGAGATTCCCATACCGATAGAACGCGAGAACGCCGGAGTAGCCGAGGAAATAATGGAAGGACAGGACCCACGAAACGGCGAAGAAACGCAGTACGTCGAGTCCGGGGAAATACTTTTTCATTCGGCAATTGTAGTACACTTCAGGCATCGAATCAACGAGGCCGGGCTTGGTAAAAAACGGATTTCCTGTACACTACTGCCATGACCAAGCGGTACGATCAGTTCATATTTTTCTCGGCGGGGCCGGTCGGCGACCACGCGCTCATTCTCGACGATGCGAACCGTTTCTTCGAATCGACCGGCATCGGTGCGACGATCATTCTCAAGCACTATTTCCCGCTGTTGAGCGGCATGTCGGCGCCGTATCCGCATATCAAAAACATCGAGTGGGAAAGCCTCCGCGGAAAAATCGCGTTCAAATGGCTTTTGTTCTCGAGCATCTGGCGGAAGAATTGTTTTGTGCTCGTTCTGCCGCTCAAGCACCCGTTCTATTTCAAACTGATCGCATGGTATGTCCGGTTCTGCACGCGAAGCCGCATGGTCGGCCTCAATCTCGAGGGGAGCAAGACGTTTCCGGTCGGTCGCGGATCAGCATCATTTCTCGGCAAAGAAAACATCATTCCGGCGCGCGTCGATACGGAACTTTTTTACGAGCAGGCGAACCGCATGCTTCTCTGGCTCGGATGCAGGCCGGTCAGCCGCCCGCCGACGCTCGCATTTGTGAATGACGATGCCGTGCCGCAGAAATTCAACCTGGCCTCCGGCGCATATATCGTCATGCATCTTGCGGCATCCGGTCCGGACCGCAGCCTTCCCGCCGCCCGGTGGAATGGGATCATCAAGGTGATCCAAGAAAAATTGCCGGAGGTGAAAATTGTCTTTACTGGTTCGAAAAAAGACGTGCGATTTGTCGGATCCTGTATTGCCGGACTTCCGACAAAAAATCTCGTGAACCTGTGCGGCAGGACGGAGTCGATGCAGGAGCTTTTGAATGTCTACGCGAAGGCGGAGCTCACCGTTTGTGTGCACACGGGGAATGCGATCATCGTGAACATGCTTCACGTGCCGACGGTCATGGTCGCCATCAAAGGCGTGCATATGTTCAATTATGCATTCAACCCGCTCGCGACGATCCTCACGGCAACGAAGGATTGCACCTGCGATCCGTACGAGCGCGGCTGCACGATGATTCCGTACAAAGGCGGGGAATACATGGCGTGCGTCTTCAATATTCCGGACGCTGATATCGTGAACGCCGTTCTCAAAAAACATGAAGGAAAATAAGGAGAAAAACCGTGTCGCGGTCGTGACGGTCACATACGGCAACCGATGGAAATTCCTGTCCCAAGTGATCGACGCTGTTTGCGCCGATATGAACGTGACGGCCTGCGTCGTCGTCGACAATGCTTCGGAGAATGGCGCGGATATCGACGCACGCGCGGCGGAGGATTCCCGGATCGTCATTCTTCGGCAGAGCCGGAACATCGGCTCAGCGGGTGGATTCGCGGCGGGAATCAAGCATGTTCAAACCCTTCCATGCGATTTTGTACTACTACTCGATGATGACAACGTGCCGGAAAAAGGTTTTTCAAAAATTTTTCTCGAGCACGCTGCATCACTCGGCGAAAAAGCGGTGGCGCTCGGCAATCGAAACGATTTGAAAGCGAACGAGCAGATGTTCTACGCCACTGCGCCCGTCGATCCGGAAATTCCGACAACGTTCTTCAGCGTCTTTGCATGGAAAAAAATCAGAAGGTTCGCGTCGATGCTGTTTTCGTTCGGAAGGACACGTGCATTGTCGGAGAAAAATTTCAAACCGGTCATCGAGGTCGAATCGTTCGCCTACGGCGGCACGTTTCTGCCGATCAATGCCGCGCGGAACGCATTGCTGCCCGACGAGAAGCTTTTTTCCTACGGCGACGATATCGAATACAGCTGGGGTGTGCGGCGTGCCGGTTTCCAGATTTTCCTCTGCCACGAGCCGGTCATCCACGACATCGACCTGACATTCCAAAGCGACTACCTGCTCGATCTCTTTTCGCCAAAAACCTCCGATTTCAAAGTGTTTTTCCGCATGCGCAACATGGCGCTCATTTCGCGCAAGCACAGCCGGAACGTATTCGTCCTTTGGCTCAACGTTTGGGCGTGGTTTGCCGGTCTTTGCGCCTACGCCCTGTGCAAGCTCGGGCCGAGCCGATTCTTCTTCCACCGTGCCGCATTCATTGCCGGCGCGTTCCGTCGCGGGCTTATGCTTGATTATTCGATGCCGCTGTCCGTCAAAGTGCCCGGCGCGAAGTAATCATCCGTATCGTTTGAAATCATACCGTTTGTCGCTATACATGTTGCTCTGGAATCTATCCCGTCGTTGCCATGCGAGAAGCGGCACGTGATAGCGGATATGTAGACTGCTTTTCACGCGGGCGACATTCTGGATCCGGTCGGCTGTGTAGGCGAGCTTCTCGCTCAGGGCAAGAAGTTTCCGTGCGCCTTCCGCAGTGATGAGATAGCAGCCGGCAAGGTAGACCGGCCGGAAAAAGAGAAGCGCAGCGTTGCGGTCGGTGCGCTTGTAGAATGCGTTGCGTGCGCCCTCAAAAATTGACATAGCGGCCATACCGACAAATTTGAGCATATACCAGGGCAGGGCGAGATATTTGCGCGGTGACTGTTCCTTCGCGAGTTTTTCCGAAAGCATGAACAGCCACAGGCGGATGTATTTGATGCCGGGCGACGGATAGTTGAATGCGAGATACTCCCAATCCGTATTTCCCGATTCGCGGTCATCAAGTGCCTCATCGAGTGCAGTCTTGAATGTCGGCGCGAGCTCGACGTCGTCTTCAAGGATGAGTGCGCAATCGAGCTTTTCCGAAACGATCGTCTGCCAGATCGTGCGGTGGGAAAGGGCGCAGCCTTTTTCGCCCGCGGTGAGCGGCGCGCCGTTCTTCTCGATGGCGAACTTCTCGTCATAGACATCCGAGAAATCATGCGTCTGCCCGTCGATGCCTTCCTGCACCACAAACGGAATGCCGAGTTTGCCGAGTTCGTCCGACATGAACGCCAGGCGGTCCGGATTCTTTTTCATGTTGATGACGAACGTTTTGAATTTCATGGTATTTTGTGTAGTATAGCTCAAAATCACATGCCACGAAATATCGGGAAAAAAAGATGTGTCGCGGGCATTGATATCGCCGAAGTCTCGCGATTTCGGGCATTGTGCTCAAAACGGAAACGGCATCTGCTCGAGAATCTTTTTTCCGCGCGGGAACTCGCGTATTGTTTCGCCTTTGCCGATCCGGCGCCGCATTTGGCCGGCACGTTCGCGGCGAAGGAAGCCGTAGCGAAAGCGCTCGGCACGGAACGGTTTCCGGTCATGGCGCTTGAAATCTGCCGTGCAAAAAACGGCGCGCCGGAAGTATGGAGCCAAGGAAAGAAATTGTCCGTCAGCGTCTCGATCACGCATGCGGCGTCATTTGCCGCCGCCATTGCCGTAGCCTGACAAGAGGAGTTTTTCGTTCAAGATTTTCGAGAATGTTTCGGCGCCGAGCGCATCCATATGTTCCGCATCGCGCCAGTTGTCCGCGCTGGCGAGCGTCGGTGTTTTCGCGATGTCCGCGAGATCGACAATATCGGTGATTCCTTCGGCGCGGAAGGCGTCGGTCATATGTTTTTCTCCGCCGGCGTCGAACAGGGAATTACCGTAGGATGGCGGCAGCACGACGATAAGCCGGATGCCGTACTCGTCGCAGATATTTTTGATGAGCGGCATCGCTTGCGCCGTCACGCTCGAGTCATCGTATGCATAGTGTGTAGTCGAGATTTGCGGCGGGACGGCGATCGGAGGCAGGGGAACGAAGCCAGTCGTTGTGCCGACGGAATTCCGCTTCAGGAAATTGTAGCCGACATCGAGCATTTTGCGGTTCAGCTTGTAGAGATCGAAAAAATATTTGATTTCTTCGGCGAGCCCTGCTTTCGCCACATACGAACGGATGAGCGGCGTATCGTACGGATAGAGGCGGTCGATCTGATCGATCATGTCTTGCGTCGTGCCGGTCGTATATTCGAAGAGATCTGTCTGAAGAAGGAGCGTTTTCGGCCGAACGCCATTGCGGACGAGAATGTCGAGAATAAGCGCGCTTGCGAGCACATTGTCTCCGTCAATGCCGAGATTGTAACTGTTTGCGCCGAGGGCGGTAAGCGCCGCCGGATCGATCTGGTGCTCCGCTCGCGACGCACCAAGCACCAGAAAATCCAGATGAGGATTGCGCTCGATGGCGTAGTTGATCGTGCCGCCGCTCTCTCCGGAAACGGTCTTGTCGAAGATGAGATGCATGAAAAGGTACGCGGCGACCCGGTCAAACGCGATGATCGCGACACAGACGATGGCGATTTTTTTCAGGATCGTTTTCATATCAGAATTGGAAATAAATGAAAGTCGCGCCGCCCCAGAAGGCGAATGCAAAAATCGTCGCCGCCGATCCGACGACGATACTGGCGGAAACGATCTTGCCGAACCGTCCGGCAGAGATATCGTCGAAGGAATGTTTCCGCAGGACCAAGAATTCGAGGACAAAAAGGCTGATTGTTGCGGCGGTCATGATCGTGAAGCCGTTCGTATCGAGGACATTGAGCGCCGAAAGGGAAATGCCGGAGAAGATTTTCACGATGATCGCCCACGCCTGGCCGATGGATGCCGCGCGGAAGAAGATGAAGCTCGCCGTGAAAAGCAGAAAGACGATGACCGACTGGATCGCGTGATGCAGGCGCGGCAATTTGGCAAGGCCGATACTGTCAACGATGCGGCGGCGGAATTTTTGTGTCAGCATTTCACCGATGATGTATACCGCCTGCAAAATGCCGAACACGACATACGTCCAGTTCGCCCCGTGCCAGAGGCCGATGAGCGCAAAGGTGACGAGCAGGCTTGCATAGATGCCCCAGGTTCCGGCTTTCCGCCAAGCGAAGGCGAGCGGCGTATAGAGGTAATCGCGCAGCCAGCTTGAGAGGGAGATGTGCCAGCGGCGCCAGAGTTCGGCGATGGAGCGGGATGCGAACGGCCGGTTGAAATTCCACGTCAAATGATAACCGAACACGAGCGCCAAACCGACCGCGATATCGGAATAGCCTGAAAAATCACAGTAGAGCTGGTACGTGAACAAAAAAACCGCGATGACCACGGTCCAGCTGTTCGTTCCCGGAATGTTCGAAAACACGTGGTCGACGATCTGCCCCCCCCAGTCAGCAATAACGAGCTTCTTGAAGAAACCCCAGAGCATGATTTCAAGACCGCGCCGCACGCGGACTGCGGAAAAATCATGCTGCTCGTGGAACTGATGCAGCATATGTTGCGGCCGCTCGATCGGGCCGGCGACAAGCTGCGGGAAAAACATGACGTAGAGCGCATAGATGCCGAAATGGCGCTCGGCCTGTTGTCTGCCTTTATACACCTCGATCACATAGCTGAGGCTCTGAAAGACATGAAAAGAGAGGCCGAGCGGCAAAGCGATCTGCAAAAGAAGCGGCGAATAATTCCAATGGATGAGCTTCGCGATCGCGGCGGCGTTCTCATTGAAGAAATTGAAATATTTGAAGAAAAAGAGCGTGCCGAGATTCGCAATAATACTGACAATTAAAAATTTCTTCCGCGCAGAACCTTCGGCCTTTGCGATTTCGATGCCCATGAAATAATCGACGGCAATCAGAAAGAAAAGAATAAGAATGAATTGCGGAATATAGGCCATGTAAAAGATGCAGCTGGCGACAAGAAGGAACAGCCAGCGGAACCGGTCCGGTATGACGGCAAAATAGAGGAGGAAAACTGCCGCAAAAAAAATCAGGAATGAGAGCGAATTAAAGAGCATGTTCGCGTATGCTTATAAGACTTGCACTTCGGCGATGCCGTGCACGGCTTCCTCGCCTGTCTTCTTATGGATCGTAATAGTGATCCGGACGATGCGCGTCGCGCGGCTGACGCTCTCGACCGTGCCCGTTACGACGAGCGCGTCCCCGATGAATACCGGGTGCTTGAAGGAAAGCGACTCCGACAAAAACAGGCACCGCTTGCCCGGAATATGCATGCCGACGAAGCGCGAAACGAGACTGCCGACGAGCATGCCGTGCACAATCCGCCTGCCGAATTTCGTCGCCTGCGCATATGTCTCATCCGTATGGAGCGGATTTGTGTCCCCGGACAGTGTCGCGAACGTTACGACGTCCGCCTCGGAAAACGAACGTTCGAACGAGGCGCTGTCCCCAACCTTTATGTCTTCAAGCTTGAGATCGGCAGGTTTCATTATTTTTTACGCGCCTCGACGATTTTGCGCACATCGCCGAGACTTTTGGCATTCATCACTTCATCCATCGAAAATGACATTTTGAATGCTCGCTCGAGCTCGGCAATGAAAAGCAAATAATTCATGGAATCCCAATCCGGCACGTCTTTCGGCGTGAGATCGTCGCCGATTTTTTCTTTCGGTATGTGCAGCATTTCCTCTGCGATGTGTTCGAATGTTTTCATACGGTTATCATTTTTACAGTTACCCAGTCCGGTACCTTCGGCGCACGAATGGCATGCCTACCGTTTGTGAAATGCTTGTTCACGAATTCTTCCGCCGGCGCGTTCTTTTCCGATTTCTTGAATGATACTGAAATCTCTTTCGCCCCGGCTTTCAGGGCATCCTGGCAGATATGAGCGAAGAAAGCTTCCTCGACATCGCGCCCGAAGACGCGGCAGCTCATCAGAAGATCCGACAAATGCCAGGCAGCACCCTTCGGCTCGACGATGGCCATGATGACGATACCATAATCGCCGAATTTGTCCGAGAGCCTGCCCGAGTAGACGATATGCTCGCCGCTCTCGATGCAGAGAAGCATCTCGGTTTCATTTTTCGGTTTTTTGTCGATATTGAACTGGTTCGTCTTCTCGGTCATTTGGGCGAGCCGCGCCACCGCCGAAATGTCGTCGCGGGCAATGACAAGCTCAAGCTTGAGGCTGCGCAGGAAATCCTCTTTCGTCGTAAAAAGTTTTTCTTCCTCTTTGCGCAAGCGTTCGGTCACGTACAAATTGCCGCGCATCTTGTCCTCGTCGGTGATCGTTTTCGATTCGAAAACGCCGAGCGAGTTGAGGAAGCGCGCATACTCCGCCGGATCCGCGGGCAAATCGGGCGTCAGCACCTCGGGCACGAGCGCGCGGACGAGATCGCGGTTCGTCGGATCGTCGTCGAGAAAGACCATCGAATCGAGGCCGATGTTCAGTTCTTTCGCAAGTTCCTTGATATTTGCCGCCTTGTCGGTCCAGTTGATGCGGTGCGCGGCGAAATGCTTTTCCTTCAGGATCATGTTCGGATGCTCGCGAATGACCTTCCACGCATCCGCCGGATTGTTGCGCGAATTGATCGCGAGGATGATGCCGCGGTCGTAGTGGTCGAGGATCGCTTGCTGGAACGCGATAAACGCGTTGCCGGGCGGCGTAAGCGAAAGCTTGATGCCCTCCATGCCATCCTCGCCGACAATGCCGCCCCAGAGCGTGTTATCCAGATCGAGCACCAGGCATTTTTTCATGCGCGAATTCTACACTATCCACGCTTGCCGCGCTACCAGGCAGGCGAGACGGCTCGAACGGAGTATGCTAGAGTTCTGCCGTATGGTATTCAATACGTTTACCTTCCTCGTCTTTTTTGCGATCTTTTTTCCGCTCTATTTTGCGGCAAAAGGCACCTCGCGGCATGTCGTCCTCTTTGTCGGCAGCTGCATTTTCTACATGTGGTTCATTCCGAAGTACATCCTCATCCTGTTTCTCGCCATCGGCATCGATTTCTATGCGGCGCTCCGCATCGAACGATCGTCGGATGAGCGAAATCGGAAATACTGGATGCTTGTCGGCGTCGTGAACACCTGCGCGCTTCTTTTCATTTTCAAATATTACAATTTCTTCATCGGCAACCTCGACGCGCTCGGTTTGCATATCCCCTTCTGGAACATCATTCTGCCCTTGGGTCTGTCATTCCATACGTTCCAGAGCCTGAGCTACGTCATCGACGTCTACCGGAAAAAAGTCCCGGCCGAACACAATCTCCTCGTCTACGCGAACTATGTCATGATGTTCCCGCAGATCGTCGCCGGCCCGATCGAGCGCGCGGGCGAGGTCATGCCGCAGCTCCACGCGCGCATGGCGGATCCGGCGAACGCGTCGGATTTCACCGTCGGTATGACGCGGTTCTTCTGGGGCCTCGTGAAAAAAATGGTCGTCGCCGACAATATCGGTCCGTACGTCACCGCCGTATACAATAATTACCGATACCACACTGGCACGACGCTCCTCGTTGCGAGCATGTTCTTTTCCGTCCAGATCTATGCCGATTTTTCCGGCTATTCCGACATGGCGATCGGCCTCGCCCGCGCGCTCGGCTTCCGTTTCAGCGAGAACTTCGACTTGCCGTATTTTTCCCGCTCCATCGCCGAACTCTGGCGCCGCTGGCACATCTCCCTCTCAAGCTGGCTGCGCGATTACCTCTATACGCCGCTCGCCTTCGCTTGGCGGAAAGCCGGAACCTGGGGCATCTA
>JAGWZI010000015.1 GCA_018968925.1 Patescibacteria group bacterium
TCGCCGCGCTTGAGCTCGATCATCGGCGCGCGGGCCAGGAAATACGTGACCTGCTTGCGGATCTTGCCCTCCTGCGGATGGTTCGCGACATATTCGTTCTGGAGCAATTCCTCCTCGACCGTGATGTCGACGCCCATCTCCTCCTTGATCTCGCGGACGACGCCCGTCTTTGGATCCTCGCCCGCCTCGAGCTTGCCTTTCGACAGCGTCCAGCGACCGAAGACGTCATGGACGAAGGCGAAATAGATCGCGCCGTCCTGTTTGGCGTACACGACCGCGCCCGCAAGGCGCTTGACCGGCATCGCTTCGAACGGAATGTTCTTGATGTGCTTTTTCGACGTTTCTTCCTTGCCCGGTTCGCCGAGCTCCTTGTATATGGTGCCGAGCACGCCGTTCACGAAGCCGCCTGACTTCTCGCCGCCGTAGACCTTGGCGAGCTCGATCGCTTCGTTGATGGCGACTTTCGCCGGCACTTCCTTGCGATCGGAAAAGAGGAGCTCGTAGAGGCCGATGCGCAAAATGTTGCGGTCGGTCATGGAGATCTTGTCGATCGGCCAGTCGGGCGCCGCCTTGACGATGATGCTGTCGAGATCGCTCTTCTTGTCGATGATGCCGGAAAGGAGCTTTTCGGAAAATGCTTTCTCCGGATTGCCGTCGCCGAATTCCTTGGCGTTGCGCGCAAGCGCGAGAAGCGCCGCTTCGCGGGACAATCCGCGGAAATCCCACTCGAACGCGGTTTGGAGAACTATCGATCTTGCAAGGTGCCTGCTTGACATATGTTTTGAAGCTACCGATACGATGATACCAAATCGGAAAGGGAAAGAAAAGGCCGGTCCTTTCGGACCGGCCTTTTTGATTTTTATTTCTTTTTCCCTTCCTTTTTCACGACCACTTTCTTTTTCGGCTCCATGTCGATGACCGTCTTGCCGCGGTACTTGCCGCAGTTCGGGCACGCCTGGTGACGCATTGTCGCCGCGCCGCAATCCGGGCATTTCGTAAGGGCGATGCCTTTGAGCGCGTGGTGCGATCTCGTCGATCCCCGCTGGGATCGGTTGTGTCTCATTCGATTGACCATGACGGCACTCTAGCACATTTCGGCAAAAAGAAAAGGCCCGGAACGCGTTCTGCAAAAGCAGAAGCGTCCCGGAACCCTCGTACGGTCATTTGTGGCTGACATTCCACGGCTGGCTCATGATGAACTGCACGTGTATGTTGCCGCGCGTCTCGTTGGCGAATTCCGAATCGGCTTTCACCTTTTCAAAATAGGCCCGCTCGAACGCCTCCTTGTGACCGGACTCCAAATACAGATAGCTGAGCTTGGAATCCTCGTCCTTCAGAAGCGTACCCGCGACGAATTCGCCGTTCCCGTCCTTCGTTTTCATGCCAAGGATAGAATTGACGTCTTCACGCAAGCGAGGTATGAAATGCGTCTCGTGCTTTCTCGATTCGATGATCGGCGTGTGAATCCTGACCGGATCAAGCGGTGAAGGCGGCACTTGTCCGCGGGAAAAGCCCCGCTTGAACAATGCCCGCACCTCATCGGTGGCGTCGGCGATCGTGGGCAAGAGAAGCCCCCGTTCGCTCGACAATACGGCAAGAAAACACCATTCATACCGGGGTTTTTTGAGAACCTCGTCAATGATTCGTTTCCGGAAGATATGGATCCAGAAAATTTTGTCGTGAGTTGACATCGTGTCCTCCAAATCGACTGTTCTTGTTTCCATTTCCCTCTCCTTGCTCGTCAAAGTACAACGGCTGTCTCTTTTTAAGGAGACGTATGGAACATACGTTTCTTACAGCCGTTCCCAACCTTATTTCTAGCCATATTTTACATAAAAATAACCATTTGTCAATATATCGGGCGAAAATAAGAAAACCCCGGAGGTATCGGCGCATACGCCTATCCCCCGGGGTTTGTGAACCAAAAACGGCTTATCTGACCTTCGAAAGCTCTTCAAATAGCTCTCCGAACGCCGGATCTTTGGCGATCTCGTAGAGATGTTCCCACAGCCCGTCATCGCGAGACGCGAGGTGCGCCAAGCCTTTGATGCATCCCGTCTTGTGATTGAGATGAATCCGGACAAGGAAATCCTCGATCTCGAACCAGCAGACATGGAGCGTATCTCCGTCGCTTTCCACCCGCATCCGTTCGCCGCCGACTTCGAGCGGGCCTTTCTGATCGGCCCACGTGTCGCGCGCCTCGGACATCGAGTAAAAATATTGCGTATGCGTCGGATTCCGCGGCTGCGAAAAAACTTCTTCGTACCCGGCCGTCGGCAAGAAACCGGTTTCTTCGGGAAGTTCCCGGCGAAACGTTTCGTCTTTGTTTTCCCACGGAGCGTTTTCATCGGTTCCGCCGGGAAGCTGAGTCACGGTCGAATCATTCTTGGTCAAGCCGAGAATGTAATAGCTGTCGACAAATTTCCTGACGTATATTCCTGCGCAAAACTGTTTTGCCTTGCCCATGCGGCACCTCGGTTTTGGTATTTGATTGCAAGCTTTTTGATGTCAAAATCAGAAACTTTCTGCATTTATGGTACATAATTTGACATTTTCTGTCAAGGGTCTCCCCGAAGAACGAAAAATCCCGGCGCAATGGTGCGCCGGGACGGTACTGAAGTGGCATTAACGGCTTTTGTTCAGATCGAGAATGAAACGGCTGTTCGCTTGCAGGAACCGCCTGTTCTCGATCATGTGCGGCATCATCGGTCTCAAGAGCCTGCGCGTCTCTTCATCGCTCTTGCTGAAAAAATCGTCGAGCTTCCAGAATCCGCACAACCTCTCCTTTCCGCCGTGTTCGATCACCTCGGCTTGTCCGACCGAAAGCCTCGCAAGCGGCGGAATCATGCCCTGCGAACCCATGATGGTATGGGAGATCTTCAAGACTTCTCCCTCGCCTTCCCCGAGCCGCTCGCGGAAACGATCTGCTTCCCGAAAGAAACCGGATACTTCCGCAAGCGATTTCGATTCGCCGAGCCCGAGCCCGAGCCCGCGGAAAAATCTGACCATGAGATCGTGAGCGTCCTTCTCTCCCGCAACACTCTTGAACGTCGGCAGCTTTACCGCATCAAAATCCAAGAAAATACCGAGCAGATACCATAAGCCGCTTCTTTCCTCTTCGAGGAAAAAACCGGCCGAACAATGAACGGGATTATGCATGCGTTCCCTCCTTTGTGAGAAATTCCCCCATAGAAACCACGCTGATATCCGGCTCTATTTTCTTATAAAAATGATGATTTGTCAAGAATAACGATCGTTGCAAAACGATCGGCGGTGAAGGGGCGTGAGACCGATTTTCTGCATAGCTTTCCGATGCGCCGCCGTGCCATAGCCTTTGTGGATCTCGAAGCCGTAGCCCGGGTACCGCTTTCCTGCCCGCACCATGAGCGCGTCCCGGGCGACTTTCGCCACGATCGACGCGAACGCGATGGCGCGCTCTTTCGCGTCGCCGCCGACGATCGTATGCTGATGCCTGAACCTGCCCGGCGCCGCGATGCCGCCGTCAAGAAGGATCCTGCACTCGCCCGGAATGGCGCCGAGCTTGCCGAGACAGTCGGCGATGCACCCGTCGACGCATGCCGCGATGCCGATCTCGTCGATCCGTTTTGCGGATTCCATCGAGACGGCATAGTCGATCGCGCCGACGTTCTTCAATTTTTTCAATTCCGCGAGGATCCGCTTCCGCTGTTCCGGCGAAAGTTTTTTCGAATCCCGCACGGGCCCGAAAACGGACGCGTCGAAATCCGCGTCCATCCGGAACGCGCAGACCGCGACCGGTCCGGCCAAAGGGCCGCGTCCGACTTCGTCTATTCCCACAATATATTTTTTCTTTGGCAAGCGTTTCCTTTTCATGGTGCCGTGCGATAATACTACCATCATGCCGGCGAAATTCATCCATCTCCACGCGCATTCCCACTATTCCCTCCTCGGCGCCCTGCCGAAAGTGAAGGAGCTCGTCAAAGCGGCCAAGACGGACGGCATGGACGCGCTCGCGCTGACCGACGCCGGCGCGCTCTACGGCGCGATCGAGTTCTACCAGGCGTGCAAGAAGGAGGGCGTGAAGCCGCTCGTCGGCGTCGATTTCTACGTCGCCGCGCGGACACGGAACGACAAGCAGGCCGGCCTCGACAACCGCCGCACGCGCCTTGTGCTGCTTGCAAAAAACCTCGCTGGCTACAAGAACCTCATCAAGCTCGTCACCTATTCCTTCCTCGAAGGCTTTTACTACAAGCCGCGCATTGACCGCGATTTGCTCGAGAAATATTCGGACGATCTGGTTTGCATCATGCCGCATTTCTCGGGCGAAATCAGCATGGCGCTGCGGAACGGCGACACGGCGAAGGCGAAAGAAACTGCCGAGTGGTACAAAAAAATCTTTGACGACGATTTCTTCCTCGAGATCACGCATCATCCCGAGATGGACGGCCAGATCGAGATGAAGGAGCAGATCAAAAAGTTCGCCAAGGAATCAAAAATGAACCTCGTCGCGGCGCACGACGTCTATTATCTGAAGCCCGGTGACAAATCAGCGCGGGACACCTTGGTCGCCGTCAATTCGCACTCCGATTTCGCCGACCGGACCGAACGCGAGAACGAGGACGATTTCTCGTTCATCACGCAAGCGCAAGCGGCTGAATATTTCAAAGACGAGCCGGACGCCCTGGCCAACACGGAAAAGATCGCCGCCATGTGCAATCTCGACATCGTCCTCGGCAAGGACGCCTGGGTCTTTCCGCGCTTCGTCGTCGAGAGCGGCCTGTCGCAGGACGAGGAATTGAAACGCCTCGCCTACGAAGGCATCGCAAAGCGCGGACTGAAACAGACAAAAGAACTTGTCGACCGCATCGAATACGAACTGAAGATCATCCGCGACAAGAAATATCCGCAGTATTTCCTCGTCGTCGCGGACCTCTTGCGCTATGCGGCCGAGCACGGCATCTACTTCAATATCCGCGGATCGGTCGCCGGATCGATGGTCACCTACCTGACCGGCATCACGAAAGTGGATCCGTTCATCTACAACCTGCCGTTCGAACGCTTCCTCAATCCCGAGCGTCCGTCGGCGCCCGATATCGACATGGACTTCGCGGACAACCGGCGCGACGAAGTGATCGACTACGTCCGCGGCAAGTACGGAGCGGACAACGTGGCGCAGATCGGTACCTTCGGCACCATGATGGCGCGCGGATCGGTGCGCGACGTGACGCGCGCCCTCGGCTTTCCCATCGCGACGGGCGACCGGATCGCGAAGCTCATTCCCATGGGCTCGCAAGGCTTTCCGATGACGATCGAACATGCGCTTGAGACCGTGCCGGAACTCGCGGAGCTCTATGAAAAAGACGCTGACACGAAAACGATCCTCGACATGGCAAAAAAGATCGAGGGTTGCGCGCGACACATCAGCGTCCATGCCGCGGGCGTCGTCATCGCGCCGGAACCCTTGGTCAATTACGTGCCGCTTCAGTACGACGTCAAGGACGGCGACAAGATCATCACGCAGTACGACATGCATTCGGTCGGCGAAGACGGTGTCGGCCTGCTCAAGTTCGACTTTCTCGGCATCCGGAACCTGTCCATTCTGGCGGACGCGGTGAAACGCGTCGAGAAAATAGAAAAAACAAATCTCGACATCGAAAAAATCCCGCTCGATGATAAAAGAACGTTTGACATGCTCTCCCGCGGCGAAACGGCGGCGGTATTCCAGCTGAACGGCTCCGGCATGACGAAAGCCCTGAAGGAACTGCGCCCGACGACGATCCACGACATCAACGTCATGGTCGCGCTCTACCGCCCAGGCCCGATGGACAACATCTACGAATACATCGCCCGCAAGCACGGCGAGAAAAAAGTCTCATTCCTCCACCCGAAGATGAAAAATTATCTCGACACGACGTTTGGCGTGCTCGTGTATCAAGACGACCTTCTCATGACTGCCATCGAAGTCGCCGGTTACAGCTGGGGCGATGCGGATAAATTCCGCAAGGCCGTCGGCAAAAAAATTCCCGAAGAAATGGCGAAACAGCACGTCAAATTCGTCGAAGGCTGTGTGAAGCACGGCGACATGACCGAGAAGAAGGCCGAGGACCTCTGGAAGCTCTTCGAGCCGTTCCAGGGCTACGGCTTCAACAAGGCGCATGCGGCAAGCTACGGCCTCGTCTCCTACCAGACCGCCTACATGAAGGCGAACTTCCCCGCCATCTATATGTCCGCGGTGCTCTCCGCCGAATCTGGCGATGTCGAGAAGGTCGGCGAGCTCGTCGCCGACTCGAAACGCATGGGCATTCCGGTCCTACCGCCGTCGGTCAACGAATCGTTCAGCGACTTTACTGTGGTGAAAACGCCGGGCGTCCTGCCGCTCGACGAAGGACCAGATCGCGACAAGATCCGCTTTGGCCTCATGACGATCAAGAATTTCGGCTCGGACATTTCGGACGAGATCATCAAGAACCGCAAGGAAAAAGGAAAATTCAAGACACTATCCGATTTCCTCGAGCGCATCACCGGCAAGAACATGAACAAGCGCTCGCTCGAAGCTTTGATCAGGGCAGGCGCGCTCGACGAATTTGCCGACCGCGGCGTCATGCTCGCCAATCTCGAAACGATGCTCGAATATAATAAAGAATCGGCAAAGCAGAATGGCAACCAGGATTCCCTCTTCGGTGTTTTTGCCGGCGTCGGCGGTGAGGGACTCCGTCTCGCCGATGCCCGCACCGCGAGCATGAACGAAAAGCTCGCCTGGGAGAAAGAGCTCCTCGGCCTCTACATTTCCGGCCATCCGCTCGAGAAATTCCGCGAGAAGATCGATCGCCAGCCGATCACCGTCAAAAAGATAAAAGAAGAGACCGCGACCGTCCGCGGCGACATTGACAGCGGCAAGCCGGTCGTCGGCATCATCGAGGAATCGCGCATGGTCATGACGAAAAACAACGAGCCGATGGCATTCCTCAAGATCGCCGACTTCACCGGTTCGATCGAGGCTGTCGTATTCCCCAAAACGTACGCCCAGTTCAAGAATCTCCTGAACCCCGACACCTGCATCGCCGCCATCTGCAAAGTTTCGGAACGCAACGGCGAGATGAGCCTTATCATCGAGCGGTTGAAGGAACTGCAATAATTTGGTACTATCAAATTACTGGAATCCGCGCGGCTACCAACCGCATGAAAAGCGGCTTCTGAAACAAGAGGACAAAGTCGGGTGGAACCGCGATGAGAATCGCCCCGATACAAAACGAGATTCGTTTTGTATCGGGGCGATTTTATATAATAAAAACCTATGGACGACAAACTCAAAAAAATACGGCATTCCCTCGCTCACCTTCTCGGTGCAGCGGTGCTCGAACTCTGGCCGGATACGAAACTCGCCATCGGCCCGGCAGTCGACAACGGCTTCTACTACGATTTCGATTTTGCGAAGCCTGTCACCGACAAAGACCTCGGCAAAATCGAGCAGAAAATGCGCGAGATCTTCAAGTCATGGAAGGACTTCAAGAAAACCGACGTGACAGAAGGCGAAGCGAAAAAGATCTTCGGCCATAATCCGTACAAGACGGAGCTCATCGAGGAACATGCGAAAGCCGGCGACAAGCTCACGACCTATACCTCGGGCGAATTCACCGATTTCTGCGCCGGCGGCCATGTCGAGAACATGAAAGACGTGGAGAAGGACGCCTGGAAGCTCTCCCGCGTCGCAGGCGCATACTGGCGCGGCGACGAGAAGAACAAGATGCTGACGCGCATTTACGGCCTCGCCTTCGCCACGAAAGCTGATCTTGAGAAATACGAGACCATGATCGCCGAAGCCGAAAAACGCGACCACCGGAAACTCGGCAAGGATCTCGACCTTTTCACCTTCTCCCCGCTTGTCGGCCCGGGCCTGCCGCTCTGGACGCCGAAAGGCACGATCCTGCGAAATGAGCTCGACAATTTCGTCTGGTCGCTTCGCGAGGCGAAAGGATTCCAGAAAGTTACCATTCCGCATTTGACCAAGAAAGAGCTCTACGAAACCTCCGGCCACTGGGAAAAATTCGCCGATTCCCTTTTCAAGATCACGACGCGCGAAGGCAAGGAATACGCGGTCAAGCCGATGAACTGCCCGCACCACACGCAGATCTTCGCCCGTATGCCGCATACGTACAAGAATATGCCGCAACGTTTCGCCGAGACGACCATGGTCTATCGCGACGAGCAGTCAGGCGAGCTCGGCGGTCTGACCCGCGTCCTTTCCATCACCCAGGACGACGCGCACATCTTCTGCCGGCACAATCAGATCCGCGATGAATTCAACGGCATCTGGGACATCATCGACCGGCTCTACGGCACATTCGGATTCGAGCTGCGCGTGCGTCTGTCCTTCCACGACCCGAAACATGCGGAGAAATATCTCGGCACCAAGGAGATATGGCAGAACGCTGAACGAGAGCTTGAGGCGATGGCCAAGGCGCGCGGCGCGAAATATTTCCTCGGTATCGGCGAAGCGGCCATGTACGGCCCGAAGCTCGATTTCATGGCCATGGATTCCCTCGGCCGCGAACATCAGGTGGCGACCATCCAGCTCGACATGAACCTGCCGGAACGCTTCGACCTCTCCTGCGTGAACGAAAAGGGCGAGAAGGAACGCATCGTCATGCTCCACTGCGCAATCATGGGTTCGATTGAGCGGTTCTCGGCAGTGCTTATTGAGCATCTTTCCGGCAACTTCCCACTCTGGCTCGCTCCGGTGCAGGTGAAAATCGTGCCGGTGCGCGACACGCACAATGAACATGCGGAGAAAATCGCGGCCGAACTTTCCGCCGCCGGTTTCCGCATCGACTGCGATACGTCGGACGGCAACATGGGCAAAAAAATCCGCGACGCGAAGAATAACAAGATTCCCTATACCGTCATCATCGGTGACAAGGACATCGAGGCCGGAAAAATTTCCGTCGAATCGCGCGACAAGGGACAGCTCGGCCAGATGCCGCTTGCGGAATTTTTGGAAAAGATGGAAAAAGAGCGGAAGGAGAAGAGATAAAAAAACGTGCCATCGTCATGATGGCACGGGGTTATGATACCCGCTCGCTTTTTCACGACAATCGGCAAAATGCCGCTCGTAGCGAGAAAATTTGATCGGCTTATGACATACGGGGCATTCCGTACAACAAGGGAATGCATGCCGTATGAATCGGCCTGAATGGTGCGGACAATTGCAAATCTCGTCGTCATTTTTGCACGGCAAGATCGGTTCCATGCGACACCTCCTTTGTAGAATGACCTGCTTCGTTATTTATCATATGCCGTCCGTCGGAGAAGTCAAGAAATAAAAAACGGGAGGTGGAACCTCCCGTTTCGCTGCAAAAGATCATCCGTGCGTACCGCTGAGCTTGGCGAACAATGCCCTGACCAATTCGTTTTGATTCTGCTTCGCCAAACAAACGAGCATATCGATATCGATATACCCGAGCATCAGCCCGGTAAGCAAAACGACCGTGTTATCGAAATCTTTTCCGTCCGCTTGAGATGCGAACGATATGATCTCGCCGCCCTTTCGCAAAGCGCCGCCAAAACACTCGATGCCATCCGGTTCCTGTTCACCTTCCCAATTCCTGCTCATTTCGATGGCCTGCTGAAGCGACCTTTCCTGACATTCGACCTCGCTTCCGGGAGACGCGTTCACTGACCGGGAAACAAGCTTGTCGCCGTGCATAATATGGTAATGCGCGGGCAACGGCTTGCAGGAACCGATCGTGTGATTTCTGACAAAGCAAAATACTTTGAAACAAATGGCGATTTGCACGTCCTTTCCCCTGCCGACAGCTTCAGACATACATTCTGAACGTGTCATGAAATACCTCGCTTTTTGATTTTTTGTACGACGAAGAACTGTTTGGTTGGTGAGATTACGACAAAGAACAAGAAAAGTCAACCGTTATTGGGCGGAAGCGGTCTTCGCGAGCGGCTGTTTGCTGGCGTAGATCGCCTGCGCCACGTAGCGGTCGGTTTTCGCGCCGAAGCTGTCGCACGTCGAGAGCGTGAGCAGGTTATCCTTCGTGTCAAAGACGACGAGCGCCTGGTCGGCCGTCTCCTTTTTCACCCATTGCACTTTGTATATATAGGCGGTATCGTTCGAATAGACATAGATCGGGTCGCCCGGCTTCAGGTTCTCAAGGCCGACGAACGTCTTGAATGCCTGGTTGATGACCGTCTTGTAGCCCGTACTGTGGCCGAAGATGAAAATATTTCCCTGTCCGCCCGGCAAGCCCGAGCCCGGATAACGCACGGCTCCCTTCAAAAGGTAGCTGTCGAGAACCGGAATCGACGTGGTCGACGGATTGTAGACCTGCGTATTGATGCCGACCGACGGCGCGACAAGCGAGAGCGGCAGTTCGCCGATCTCGCCGCCTGTCGATTCGGCCCCCGGGTAGCGGCCGACGGTGCTCTGCAATTCAGCCGGCACGAGCCCGAAGAGATATAGGATGCCGAGCGTGATGAGGAAAATGACGGCAACATCGAGAAAAAAATGGAACTTATTGCGAACGACCGTTTCAAGGATGCCGTTCCCGCTTTGCGTATTGTTTTCAGCCATATTTTTGTTCTTTTGGCAAGAGATATGGCATCTTACTTGACAATAAAAGTCAATTAATGTAAAATGCTGATATCTGATTTTTTATCAGGTTTACCAAGAAATACTAACATGCCCGAGAAAAACATTCCACAAACGCAGTCCCAAGCGCCCGTCATGACGACGAAGCATCATTTCATTACCGCGGCGATGGCTGCCGGCATCATCCTCGTGCTCGCTCTCCTTGTTTGGATCCCTTTCAAGGTGCTTCCGGCACTTTTCTCGTCGGGATCCAATTTCGTGGCCACGACGCTCTCGTCAACGCTCGTTCCGGCGACCTCGACCGCGCAGAATTCAAACACTGCGCAGACTTCGAATACGAATTCCGGTTCGCGCACCTATGCTTCGGCACCGGCATCGTCCTACGCGGGCTTGCCTGATCTCGCCGTCTCGCTCATCGCGACCGGCATCATCGACCCGTCGTCTGGCCAGTTCATCGCCACGCCGTACGCCGGAGCGAACGATCTTCCGGCCGTGAAATTCGCCGTTCGCAACATCGGCACGAACGTCTCGGGCCCCTGGACGATGCGTCTCACCATGCCGTCGCGCACGACGCCGATCTACGACGCCCCGTACCAGCAGTCGATTCGCCCGGGTGACGAGATGGTCTTTACCGCGAGCTTTGACAGCCCGGTCGCGCAGGGCGTGAACACCGGCTATATCGCGATCGACCCGCTTGGTCTTGTCGCCGAGTCGAACAAACTCAACAATTCGCTCACGGTCAATTTTGTGATCTCGGGCGTCAATTATACGACCGCCTACTCGACCGCAAACACGGTCTATCCGGGAACGACGTATACGTATACGCCGACGACCCCTGGCTACGGCACGCTCTATACCTGGACGAACATCAATGCCAACTGCTACGCGACGCCGCAATCGTCCTACCCGGGCACGCCGGTCACTTGGATCGTCACGGCTTCGGGCGGCAACGGCTACTTCTCGTACCGCTGGTCGGGCACTGACGGACTCTATTCAACCTCGAATGCGGTCACTGAAACGTATTCCCTGCCGGGCGCCAAGATCGCCGATGTCGCGGTCACCTCGAACGGACAGACGATCACCGTACAGTGCAGTGCGATGGTGTACTAAAGGAAATTAAAAACAAAAAGCGGCGCTCCGACTTTGGTCGGAGCGCCGCGTTTTGTTTTTTAGATATCGATATTCGCGAGCTTGGCGTTCGATTGGATGAAAGCTTTGCGCGACGGCACGTCGGTGCCCATGAGCATTTCGAAGATCTTGTCCGCCTCGGCGGCGTCTTCCACGTTCACCCGCTTCATGAGACGGCGCGCCGGATCCATGGTCGTTTCCCAGAGCTCTTCGGCGTTCATTTCGCCCAAACCCTTGTAGCGCTGGACGGCGACCTTTGCCGATTTCTTCCCGGTCTCTTCCGCTTCGTTTTCTTTCTCCCCTTCGGCGGCTTCTGCTTCCCCGACCTGCGTATCGGAAATCTTCGCCTTCTTGAAGAATGCGTCCTTTTCTTCTTCGGCATAGAAATAGTGCAAGTCTTTGCCGATCTTCACTTTGTAGAGGGGCGGCTGAGCGATGCAAATATGCCCGCCGTCGATGAGCGGCCGAAAGTAGCGGTAAAAGAGCGTCAAAAGGAGCGTGCGAATGTGCGCGCCATCGACGTCGGCATCGGTGGCGATGATGATCTTGTGATAGCGCAATTTCGAAATATCGAACGTGTCGCCGATGGCGGCGCCGAGCGCGACGACGAGATTCTTGATCTGCTCGGATTCGAGCATGCGGTCGAGACGGGCGCGCTCGATGTTCAGGATCTTTCCGCGGAGCGGCAAGATCGCCTGGATCTTCCGGTCACGGCCCATTTTCGCCGTACCGCCGGCCGAGTCTCCTTCCACAATGAAGAGCTCCGATTCCGCCGCGTCTTTCGACTGGCAGTCGGCAAGTTTGCCGGGCAGCGTCATGCCCTCGAGCGCTCCCTTGCGCAAAATGGAATCCTTGGCCGCCTTCGCGGCTTTCCTGGCGCGCAAAGCAAGCAGGACTTTCGCAATGATGGAACGCGCATCGTCCGGATTCTCCTCGAGGAACGTGCCGAACGCCTCACCGAAGACTTCCTCGACGGCGCCGCGCGCCTCGACGGAACCGAGCTTCGCCTTCGTCTGGCCTTCGAACTGGATCTCGCGGATCTTCACCGAGATGACCGCGGTCAGACCCTCGCGAACATCGTCGCCCGTGAAATTGTCCTCGCTTTCCTTGACGAGGCCGTTTTTGCGAGCGTAGTTGTTGAGCGTGCGGGTGAGCGCCGTCTGAAAGCCAGTCACGTGCGTGCCGAGTTCCGGATTGTAAATATTATTCGCGAACGCCATGATGCGCGACGAGATGTCGTCGACATACTGCAGGGCGACCTCGACGGACTCCACGCCGGTCGCTTTCTTCTCGACATAGAAGACGTTCTTGTGGATCGGCTTCGAGCCTTGGTTGTAGAATTTGACGAGCGACAGAAGGCCGCCTTCAAAACAGAACGACTGGGACGGCGCCTCGATGCCGAGTTCAGCGAAATAGAAAACGCTATCATCGTCGAATTTTTCCGCCGTCTCCCGGGCGTCGATGACCGAGATGCGCAAACCCTTCACGAGGTACGCCTGCTGGCGCATATGCGCAACGACCTTGTTGAAATCGAAGGCGATTCCTTCCTTGAAGATTTCCGGATCCGGCTCGAAGGTGATGATTGTGCCGTGCTTGTCCGTCTTGCTGATCTTTTTCACCGCGGCTTTCTTCTTGCCGCGCGCGTATTCCTGCATGTAAATGCCGCCGTCCTTGTGCACGACCGCCTTCATGTAGGTCGAGAGGGCGTTGACCACCGACGCGCCGACACCGTGGAGGCCGCCGGAAACCTTGTAACCCGTCCCTTCGCCGCCGAATTTGCCGCCAGCGTGAAGCGTGGTCATGATCGTCTCAAGCGCGGAGACCTTCGTCTGTTTGTGGATGTCGACCGGAATGCCGCGGCCGTTGTCGGTCACGCGCACGCGGTTGCTGGGCAAGAGGACTACCTCGATATGATTGGCAAATCCGCCCATCGCCTCGTCGCGGGAATTGTCGAAGATTTCCGTGATCAGGTGGTGCAGGCCG
This sequence comes from Patescibacteria group bacterium, assembly GCA_018968925.1. Lineage (GTDB taxonomy): Bacteria > Patescibacteriota > Minisyncoccia > Phycocordibacterales > GWA1-40-21 > Bog-1340. The sequence continues at coordinate 13,691 of JAGWZI010000015.1, forward strand.
TCCGGACCCGTCGTGCCGATGTACATGCCCGGACGCTTGCGGACCGGCTCGAGGCCTTCGAGCACCTGGATGGAGCTCGCATCGTATCCGCCAGACGCCTTTTTCTCTTTTTCGTCCTTATTTTTGGGCATAAAATGAAAACAGCATGACGCTTGTTATGTTGAAATTATAGCATTTTCCCCGCAAAAGAAAAAGTGGAAAAATGCGAAAAAAACTTGCATTATGGGAATATCATGGTATAATAAAAAAGAAGAAAGATCTTTCGGGGAAAGGAATATTCTATGGGTTCATCAAACAGTGCTGAACGGCCGGTCGTCGACGTCTTGCGGGAACGGCGAAAGGCGGAAAACCGCCCGCCGTTCACAGCGCGCATCAAGGAAGCGCAGCCTGCACCGCCGACGAACGAGGAGTTCTCGCCGGAAGAAGTGCTCGGGGAACCGGTCGGATTTTTCCAGAGGACATTCAGGGGGTTGGGAAAAAGGGGGAAATAATTTCCATCGACCGCAAGCCGTCGCCATGCGACGGCTTTTTTCTTACCGCACCTGCCAGCCGGACCTTTTGTTCATCGCGCCCGTGATACGCTCCATGATCGCATTCGCATCCGTGTCGGCGAGCGTTTTTTCATGCGACTGGAAGACGAGCCGATAGGCATAGGAAGTTTTCTTCGCGCCGTCCGGGAACGTTTTCGTGAAGACATCGAAAAGCCGGTTTTTCACCATGAGCTCCCCTGCTTCTTTTTTGATGATCGAAAACACGTCCTCCGCCGGAGTGCCTTCCGGCGTGAAAACGGCGATATCGCGGACGATAAAAGGATACGGGGAAATTTTCGCAAAGCGAAGATTGGCATCGGCATGTTCCGGAATCTCGTACGCCGCCGGCACGGAAAGCTTTGCAATAGTATCGGCAAGATCGAATTCGGCGACTGTCGCATCGCCTTTCGCGGCAAATGCCGTCCCGATTTTTTCAGAAAGCGTCGCAAGGACCGCGGCAAGATCCTTTGTGTCTTTCATTTTCTTGCCGCCCGGCGTCTCGATGCCGAGGGCGATATGTTCGCGCTCCCCCGTTTTCGGGAAAACATGGCCGAATTCGAAGATGCGGATCTCTGGCATGCCGACAAGCTCGGCGTTCCGCGCGTTGAACGAAAGACTTTCCGCAAGACCGTCAGAGAGATTCGTCCGCAG
>JAGWZI010000016.1 GCA_018968925.1 Patescibacteria group bacterium
CGATGGTCATCCCCGTTGTCATCGGGGTCTAGACTTTCACATCGATATTGATGATGCCCTTCGTGATGGCGAAGACGGGCGTCGCGGCGACGGGACTGTACGTCTCGTCGCCGTTTTTCTTGTCAATCCGCATGGAATAGCGGCCGTTCGGCACAAGGGCAAAATAGCGACCGTAGGCGTCGGCGATACGCTTCGTAAAGGGCGCGTTTTCCCCTTCGCGGAAGATATTGACGATGGCGAACGAGAACGGCGCGCCGGTCTTCTCGTCGGCCAGAATGCCGGCCTTTTTCGGCGTGAAGACAACGAAGTTCAACACGTACGCGACCACATAGAGCCCGGCAATGATGATGTTGTACGGTTCGGGCGCGACGAGAAGCGCGATGATCGATATGACGGCGCCGATCTGGAAAAAGACTTTTGACACACGCGCCCACGTGATGTCGCGGGCGCGGACAAATTTGTTCACATCCATCGTCGTCTTGGCGAACTCATTCCAGTTGAACGAGAGCGGATCCATGGGAATGTTCTTCGCAAGCGTCGTATCCGTATCCGCGATCGTGATCGGCTCGCCGAAATAGAGATCGTTGTATACGTCATCGAATTGCCTGCCGCGCATCTTTATGGACGGGGCCTGATAATCCGTCTTCGCCGCCTGGATCCGGTACGTGCCCGGATTCACCAGAAACCCGTACCGGCCGTCGAAGTCGGTGATGGCGGAAGCGACCTGCTTCCCGGTCGCAAGGTCGATGAGCGTGACATACGCGGGATCGAGCGGACGCTTCGTGATCGAATCATAGACCGTGCCCCACGGCCGGCTCTTCCTGCGAAGACCGAAGAGCTCGAGGAAAAATCCGAGCGTACGAACGAAGACGAGCCAGAGATCCGAAAACGACGCTGTCGCCGATGCGGTCGCAATGGGCAAAGACAAGCCGGTAATGATGCCGAACGTTGACACTGCCTTTGTGACGATTGACCCGATCTTCGACTGAATGAACGACTTGGCGAGATTCGCAACAGCGGCTGCGGCGCGCAGAATCAACCCTCCGGCGGTCGCTGCGATTCCGGGAGCGGACGATGGCGCGGATGATTGTCCGCCGGCGTTTCCGGAAGGAACACTTGTATTTCCCGGTGTCGATTGGGGTGTCGGGGACGGTGTCGGCGTTGGAGATGGCGTGGGAGTCGGTGTCGGTGATGGTGATGGTGACGGTGATGGCGTGGGATTCGGAGACGGAGCGCCTGGCCCGCTTCCGCCGCTTCCGCCAAAAAATCCTCCCCCACCGTTGCTGCTCGAGCCTGAACCGGAAGAAGATGCCGGCCGCCAATCGGTCGTGACATTGCAATTCGTGCAATCAAACGTGAGCGTGCCGATGATCGTACCGGTCGCCGTGCCGTGGAATCTCCCCGTCGCCGTATCGATCGTGACGCCGGAAAAACTGACCCAGCCGATATTGTCTCCCCAAGCCGTTCCTCCGAGATTTCCCTGTCCGTCATTCGTTACGCCACCGTTTGACGGCGCGAAGTTGATCCAGCCGTAATCTTGCGACCATGCCGAGCCGCCGAGCGCATTATCAGACACGGTCACGCCGCCGTTTGACGGCGCGAAGTTGATCCAGCCGATCTGGTCGCTCCATGCGGCGCCCTCGCCCGAAAGAATGGTTCCGGTATTCGCGAATGCAAACGCCGGAAACGCAAAAAACACCACCGCAAAGACTGAATGTACAAATATTTTAAGTGTAAGATTGTCTGGATATCGCATGATTATTGATTTGATGTCGTGCTTGCAGATGATGTGCTTGAGGAAGACGCCTGATCGGACGCCGGCGCGGAACTGCTTGCGACCGATATTATATCCTGATTTGCCGGACCTGTCATGCCGGACGACGAAGACGCGGCCGGCGCGGTTGACGTAGATACAGTATCGGCAGTACTTGTCCCGGCATTGGGACTCGACGTGGCAACAGTCGATGAGGCAATTGCATCAACCGGTACGGAAGAAGACGAGGTGCTTGCGGAAGAATTCGACAACAATGCACCCGCACTTGCTGTTATCAAAACAGCGGCAGTGGTAACGCTTGGCGTCGAACTCGCCGCGCAATCGCCCGGTGTGCTCGACAAGATGCCCGCATCTGAAACGGTGACACAGAACGGACTGCCGTTCGGACTGTACATCGTCAGACCTTCCGGTTTCGCGCTCGTTCCGATGGCAATGCCGGTCAAATGGGCGATGCCGTTTCCGACCGAACCGATGAACGACCCAATTTCTTTCACCGCGTTCACGAGAGCAGCGATGATCGGCCGGTCGGTCAGCGTATGATAGCCCGCGGCATTCGTGCCGACCGCTTCGGGAATGGCGGCAAGAACGTTTTGCGCCGAGAAGCCGGCATATTCGGTCGTCATATCGAGACCGGATGTTGCATTCCAGAAATACAAAATCGGATTGATTTTCTCGATGTCGGCAAGACTCCTCGTGAAGCTTCCCTCTATGGTCTTCAGCCGTTCGTCGGACGTATTGACGACATGGCCGCTCGCATCAGTCGAAAGACTTCCGGAACCGAAGCCGACAAGTTGCAACAAGGTGCTTGTCGGGGTGCCGGAGATTGTCAGATTTGACGTCGGCGTGCTCGTCCCGATCCCCACACTGTCTGCAAAATACGACGGCGTGTTCGTCGCCGTGACGGCCAGGGCGCCGTTTGACGTGATGCCGCCCTGTCCGACCGCAAGACCGGTGCCGACCGACAGGAAGTCGTCGATGGCGGCGGAATCCGTGACGTTCAGGTTCCCCGTTTCGAGGGCGGCGGCGCGCAGGCCGTTCGTGTCGATGCCGCCCACGTCGATGACCGACATGGTGCCGGCAGGACCGGCGTCGCTGTTGAACTCGCTGTTCGCCGTGAAGAGGTACTTGCCGGAGACGGCCACGCCCTGGGTGTCGTTCGTGGTGGCGATGGTGGTGATGAGGTGCGGATGGGTCGGATCGGCGATATTGAAGATCGAAACGTGGCCGTCCTGGTCGGCGGTGTAGGCGTAATTGCCCGAGACGGCGATCTCGATGGCGGAGAGGGCGAAGCCGGTGTGGGCCACGAAGACGGGCGCCAAGGGATTCGAGATGTCGACGACGTTGAGGCTGTTGCCGCTGAAGCCGACGACGTAGGCGTAGTTGCCTTCGATGGCGACGGCAGGCACGCCGCCCGGACCGGGGCCGCCGAGGAGCGAGGTGCTCGCCACTTCGACCGGCGCGGCCGGGTTCGAGAGATCGAGGACGGAAAGGTCCTGAACGGAAGCGCTCAAGTTGTTGTTCGGCACGTAGGCGTACTTGCCGGAGACGGCGATGGCCTGGGGCGCCGAATCGACGGTCGTGGTGGCGACGAGGACGGGCTTGGCGGGATTCGAGAGGTCGAAGGTGTTGATGATGTTGAGGGCGTCGCTGAGACCGCCGACCGTGACGTAGGCGTACTTGCCGGAGATGGCGATCTTGCCGGGATACGAGTTCGCGCCGGTCGAGGTACCCATGGTCGTGGTCGTGGAGAGGAGCTGCGGCGCCGAGGGATTCGAGACGTCGAAGGCGGCGATGTTGTGGTCAAGCTCGCCGTTGTTCACGACGTAGACGTAGTGGCCCGATTTGGCGAGACCGATCGAGGAAGCGCCGCCCGCCGTGGTCGTGGCGATCTGCCGCGGAGCGAGCGGATTCGAGATGTCGACGATCGTGAAGGGGTTCGGGTACAGGTTCGCGCCGCCCAGGTTGTCGTAGTTGCTCGTGACGTAGGCGTACTTGCCGTCGACGATGAGCTGCTGGGGGTATTCGCCGACCCGGGCGGAGGTGGCCACCGAGAAGTGGCTCGCGTCGCTGTAGTTGTAGATGGCGCCGTTCACCGTCAGAGAGTTGGCGAGAGAGGTGGTGGAGATGCCGACGGAATTCGCATACAAAGTGGTGATCGACGTAGTGGCAAGCGTCGTCGTGCCCGAAACCGATAACCCGTCGCCGACGGCGATATTGCCGTCCGAACCGATATAAAATGCCGATTGTCCGGCAGACGATTCAAAATTGACAATTCCCGCGCCGCCAGAACCATACACCTGAAATGCCGCCGCATCGAATCCTGCAGATATCATCGCCTTGTTGGCCGCCACTGCGGAAAAGAAAGATGTGCCGTAGACGAGAGACCAATTGCCGGATTGCGGCAGAGGCTGAAAGGTCCAGTTTGCGCCGTCGCGTGACGTCGCTCCGATCATCCCGTTCGCCATCGCCACGAAGAATCCCGCGCCGAACGCGACGGAATTCCATGTCGCCGATTGGAGCGCGCCGGCGTGAGCCGTCCACGTGACACCGTCAGATGAAGTCAGCGTTTCCGTGCCGCCGCCCGGTATGGCCACGAAAACACCGTTCCCGTATGCGACCGATTGCAGGCCTTGATTCGCCGGAACGCTTTGGAACGTCCAATTTACACCGTTAGGAGACGTCATGACATTGCCGTCGAGCGTGACCGCTACGAATATGCCGTTTCCATAGGCGACCGATGACCATTGCCCCGTGCCGGGCGTCGTCCGCACCGTCCACGTCGCGCCGTCAGGAGACGTTATGGCAAGTTGGGCGTTCCCGTTGTCTGCGCCGGTGGCTACAGCCACAAACGTGCCATTCCCATAGGCGACCGCCTGCCATGCGCCGTTTTCGGGGAGCGTATGAGTTGTCCAGGTCACACCGCCGTCAGACGATGTGATCGCCTGATTGCCGTCGCCCACCGCGGCAAACGTACCGCTGCCGTACGCGACCGAATTCCAGTACAACCCCGAGGATGTCGCCGTCCACGCCGCGCCGTTCGACGAATGCATCGTCGCATGATCGCCGACCGCGGCGAATGCGCCGCCGCCGTACGCGACCGAATTCCACGCACCGGCGGGAATCGACGGTTCGGCGATCCATGAACCGCCGGCAAACGGCGCATTGACGGACACCGTGCCGTTACTTGCGACCGAAAGCGCCGATTGGCCGGATGATGACGCGAAATTGGCGATTGATTGGCCGGATGCGGAAACAAAAAATGCCGCAGCGGAGGTGCTCGTCGTGCCGATTGCGAATGCCGAAACGTTTGAAAGTGCTTGATTGTTCAAATTGACATTCCCCGCCGCGCCGGCATATGGAATGAAACGGGACAGAATATCGACCCCGCAGTTTGCGCTTCCCATGGCGCAATCGGGATTGAGCGTCGCACCCGGGGCGTAGACCGTTGCATGCGCCAAACCAGCGAAACCGAAAACAAGCGAAGTGAGTGTTATCAAGAAAATCCGACGGTGTAAAAAACGCCTCTCTGACATATTTCTATAGTATACCGTGCGCAAACGGGAAATAAAAGGCGAAAAACACTATCTCGTATCGCGCAAGGAAACCGAATATCCGATGCCGAACAGCATGAGAAATGCGACGAGAAAAAAGAGGTTCCGCATCGGAAATATGAGCAAGAAAACGATGGCGAGAAGCGGCCCCAGCACATATGCAACGGGTGGCATGAGACGGTAGACCGTGATGGCGCCAACGTTTTTTTCGCCGACATGCTTGAAAAAATATGTGTCCGCCATGGCCTGGACGATCGCGGCGCCGATCCTCGTTACGAACAGGATGGCCGCCCAGAGAACAAGCTGTCGGCCGTGGATGAACGGGATAAGCACTGTCGAAACCGCCATGACCGCAAAGCCGAGCGCCAGCAATTCCTTTTCCCCGAACACGAGATCGGCAAGCTCGCCGGCCGGCAGTTGCACGAGAACGAACGGGATGAGCATGATCGTGAACATGACACCGATGTCCGCCCAGCTGAAGCCGACGTACGTGTGCAGATAGATTGGCGTGTAAATGATCATGCTCGCGAAAAAGATGTTGAGTAAAAAGCTCACGGCCGCGATGGAACGCAGGTTCACGTCGCCCTCAACCTCGTTCGCAGCATCGCCGAGCCTGACGTCGGTGTAGACCGGGTCCTTGAACGAGCGAAAATTATAAATGACGAGAAAGATCGTCGGGATCATGACGACCGCGGCCGCGAAAAACGTCTTCCAATATGCCGCCGTGCCGACAAGCAGAGCGGAAAGCCATGGCGAGACGAGCCAGGCGAGATTGACGGCCGTGAGGTTCGTGCTGCGGATCCGTCCCGTATCGGCATTATCCGAATAATGCTGGATGAACACGTCGAGACAGAGGCTCATCATCGTGCTTGCCGCGTAACTTATCACAAACGATGTGACGACAAGGAAGGGGTTCTGTGCAAAAGCGACGCCGAACAGCGTCACGCAAGTAAGGGCCGCGAGGGAAAGGGTCAGCCGGTAGTTGCCGAGCCAGCGGAACAAAGTCGGCATGGCGAGAAATGCGGCAATGGTCGCCGCCGCGGCGGCCATGTATATAATGCCGACCGCCTGTTCGCTTGAAAAACCTGCCAAAAACGTCGAACTGACATAGCTCGGCAATGATGAAGAAAACGTGAAAATAAAAGACAGCGCGTAGAGGACAAAGAGCGCCGCATTGCCGAGCCGGAAGATGTTCTTCATGTCAGCGGATGGTCACGGGAACGGACATCTGTTTGTCCTTCGCCGGATCGCCCGACGGATTGTCGTTCTTGATGACAACCGAACCTTGCACGGAATGCGCTTGCCGGGGATACGTGAGCGTGGCGGAAAAATCGATCAGGCTCGTCGTCGCCCAGTCTCCCGGCGTATGCGCCACTCCCTGAGCGATGACCGTACCGTCGCTTGCCACAAGTTCGACCGGAAACGATCCCTCGAAGAACCAGCTTCCCGAAACTTTTCCGGAAACGGCAAGCGGACTCGTCACCGTCGCGCCGGGGCGCGGCGAAGAGACGGTAGGCGCATCGGCGGGTTCGTCTCCCGGCAAGACACAGCCGGTCGAAGACGCGAGAATGGCCATCGTCGTGTTCTTGTCGAAACCGACCTCGATCGTCGTCGAGCCGATCATCCAGGTCGGATAACCTTGCACGCCTTTGGCGATGCAGAGCGCCGTGTTGTCCGGACACTCGACATACTTCACGTACTGGAACGAGGACCCGAACGTCGCCTTTTGCTCCTGGCAATGCGGACACCATGCGGCGCCGTACATCGTCGCGCCGGCGTTCGCAAGACACTGCGCAAACGCGTCGTACTTCGACGGACCGCCGGAGATTTCCGTCCCCGCCGGCCGGATGCTTGCGACCGCAAGCGCGATGATGCCGACCGCGACGATGCCGGCGACGATCATGATGATCTTGTTCCCCTGGTTCATTTCGTTTTTCATAAAAATATTATTCCTTGCAGCAATCGACGAGCTTCGTCATGATGTCCTGGATCGTCATCGGCTCGTCCTTTTTCATGTGCAGTTTCGACGCGTCGACGACCTTGAGCCGCACGGCGAAAAACATGGTGAAAAGCTTGTACGCCAGTGCGAATGTTTCCTTCGCCTCGTCATGCTTGTCTGCCGATTGCAATTTCGTGCCGACTTCGAAAAGCCGCATGGACGCCGCGAGCAGGTGCTTGCCGATGCACCAGCTCTCCCCTTCCGTCTTCTCGATCATCCGGCCGAGAAGCTTCGTCCGCATGGCGCGCACCTCGGTCAGAAGATCGAAATATTCCGGCTTGTCCGTCTTCGCGCCGGTGAAGAAGAAGTGCTCTTCAAGCGAGACGAGGTTCATGATGGCGATGGCGAGATCCTCCTCGTTCGAGAGGTCGAAATTTCTCCCCTTCTTCATCTCCTCGATCTTTGCGAGCACCGCGCGATAATCCAATTCTCCCTTCATAGGCCCGTTATTGTATCATGAAAATCACCGCGCCCAAAAGGATCATGGCGAGCGCGATCCAGACGCGGGCTTTTTTGGTCTCCGCTTTGCGGACCGTGTCCATCGCTTCAAGGACTTTCCGGCTCGAAGCGATGAGAAGCGCGATGAAGAGCGGCAGAATAAAAACGAGGTTGTAGAAGACGAGATAACCGAGACCACTCCAGAAATGATGTGCGTCGTGCAGGAGGCCGAGCACGAAGAGATACGGCCCGCCGGTGCACGGGAATTCAAACAGCCCGACCGCGATGCCGAGCGCGAACGTCGCCGGCATGGTCGCCTTCTCCATAAGCTTCGCGAGCCTGCCGTAGGCGAAATCGGGAATCTTCAGCTTGATCGGGAATTTCGGGAAGAATTCGTTCGTCAGATTGATGAGACCGAAGAGGATGATGGCGAACGCGCCGGCCTTGGCGAGAACGTTCGGCACGTTGAAGATGGACAACACCCGCAGGATGCCGAGACCGATGAGCATGTACGTCGCAAAAATACCGAAGACGTACGAGAGGCCGGCTTGGAAAATGTTCTTCCGCGAGCGGCCGATGCTGAACAGGAATGCGAGCGTGAGGAACAGGACCGAGAAGGCGCACGGGTTGACGCTGTCGACGAGCGCGGCGGCGGCGATGAGGACCGGCAACCAGCCGTGATACGTCCGAATATCGGGTGCCTGGACGTGGATGACGCCCGAATACAGAAGGCCGAAAACGACGACCATGATGCCGAATATGGCGGCGGCGGAAATTTTGTTGCGGTCGGTCATCGCGCCATTCTAGCATATTATGCCGCCGGCAAGTCGACGAAAAATGTCGTTCCCTTCCCTTCGCCCGCCGATTCGAACCCGACTTTTCCTTTGTGCGCCTCGATCACGCCTTTGACGAATGCCAGTCCGTAACCCGAGCTTTTGACGTTCACCTTGAGCGAATCCGAACCGACGCCGCCCGCTTTGAAAAGTTTCGGGGCATCCTCGGGCTTCACGCCGATGCCGGTATCCGCGACGGAAAACCTGATATGGCCAGGATTTTTCGACAATCGGATAGTGATGCCGCCCGAAAACGTGTAGAAAACCGCGTTCTCGATCAGATTGCGGAACGCTTCCGCGAGCTGGACCGGATCCCCCGTCATCGCATAGTTCCCGTCATCCGCCGTAAAATCGAACTTCAGTTTGCGTTCTTCCGCTTTCGGTCGCGCGTTCTCGGCCGCAATCGCGGCGATTTTCCGGACGTCGACCGGCTGCATGTCATACGGCAAGGTGCCGTTCTCGGCGCTCGCCCCGCGCAGAATATCGGTGACATATTGGACGCCGGCGTCCGTTTCCTTGAGACCCATTTGGATCAAATCACGGACGCCGTCCGTGACCACGTTGCCGTAATCGCCGTCAAGCAGTTCGGCGAAAATATCCTTGTCCTTGCCGAGATAGCCCTTGATCTGGTGATTCATGATGTGGATCAGGTTCGTCTGTCCGGCGTTCGCAGCTTGCAGTGATTCTTGGAGTTTGACCTCTTCCTCGACGCTTTTCACGAGCAAAATGCCGATAAGAAGGACCGCGCCGAAAATCACGCTGTTCGTGACGACATCCTTCGCATTGTCAGACAGGAATATCCGGAACAAGAGCACGACCCAAAGCACGAACGTGAAAATCTCCGTTTCAATGATCTTGATGTTGAAGAGATGGTAGCGGATGATGGCGTAAAACGCGCAAAAGACAAAAATAATCATGCCGTAAATACCAATACGAGATTGATTCGCGTCGAGCACGTCTGATAAAAACAAATTGACAACAAGCGCGATGCCAGATGAAATCAACATGCCAACGAGAATATAGATGTTCTGCATCTTGAGCGAACCGTGCGACTGTATGATGTTCGAAACAACGACAATGTATCCCGCGGCAAAAAACCCGAGAACAACCACCGCATAAACTGGCCAAAGATAGGCATTTGCAAACGCGATCGTGCCAGCGTGCAAATGAATATCCGTGATGATGCTTTGGGTGAACGAGCACACCGACAGGAAGACCGGTAGGCAAAAAAGAATGATCTTCAGAAACCGACTTCGTAGAATCTTCTTCTCGGAAAAATTCAAAACAAATATAAACCAAAAATAGCCGACCCAAACCGCCGATGCGAAATCAAGCTGCAGGAAAAAACTAGTGATGCGAAGCGATATCGGTTCATTCTCCAGGAAATTGCTCAACTGCCATATCGCAAGCGCAAGCGTCATGAATAAAAACAACCGGCTCGCCTTCTCTCCCGGTTTCCGCAAAATCGCAATCAATCCGAGCATGAGTGAAGAAAAAACGATGATAGAAATGCTCCATGTGCTGATGTTAAACATGAATTTCCCGTGAAAATGGATAGTGTCGCCCTATTGTAATAAATGAGGGAGCATTTTGCCAGCCGGTCTCATTTGACAAGAACGCTATTTGCACTAGACTGGGAACGGAGCACTTTAAAAAATACAGGGGGTGGAACAATGAAAAAGCCGTGGGAAACCTTTTCGGCCGTCGGCGAGCTGTACGAACCGGAATTGAAACGGACTGTCAAAGAATGGGTCTTGCTCATGCAAGGCTTGAACAAATGCGACTGGTATCTCAAGAGCGGCGGGTGCACGATGTGCGGCTTTAACGGCCCCGCATCGGCAAAGGAAGAGTACGCCTGGCTCACCAAATATTTCGGCAGAAGCGCCTTGGATGCCATGTACTGGTTCGGATACTTCGGAATCAGGCATCAGCGTCCGGAGCGTCTGACGATATACAACGGCGGCAATTTTTTGAACAGCGGACTCGAAGTGCCGGGATCAAAGCCGGAAATTCCCTTTTCGCTGCAGACGGCGATCTGCCGTCATGTGGGTCGGCATCCGACCATTGAAAAATTGTTCGTGGAAACCAAAGCTTCGTTCATAACCGAGAAGAATATCCCCATACTCAAGGAATGCATCGGCAGGAAAACCTTGCAGGTGGGAATCGGATTCGAGTCTGTTGATGATCGGGTGCGGGATAAATTGTTGAAAAAAGGCACCACTCGATTCGAGTTCGAAAAGAAAGTCGATATCCTGAAGAAAAACGGGGTTCGATCGTTTGCGTACGTCTTCCTGAAACCGGTCGGCCTCAGTGAACGCGAAGCGATCGATGACGCGGTGAATACCATCGCGTACTGTTTTGCAAAAGGAATCGACGAGGTATCGCTTTCCTGCGCTTTCATCCAGGAAGGAACGGAGATGTGCGAAGCCTATCGGATCGGCGCGTACAAGCCGCCGACCTTATGGTCGATCATCGAGGTGGTCAAACGGACCGCCTCGCTCGGTCCGGTCAGGGTCGGCACGTTCGAAGACGAACCGCCGCCGATCGACGTACCGAAAAACTGCCCGGAATGCACCGGGACGGTAAACGCGGCGCTTGACCGGTATCGGTGCAGTTTCGACCCCGCAGTCTTTGACGGACTCGATTGCCCCTGCAGGTAGCAATAGCCGGAAAAGATAAAGCCCGAGAAATCAATTGATTTCTCGGGCTTTTTTACATAAAAAAATTAAGTATCAAACATCTTGAGTAGCTTGAATCCGATTTTTTTTATCAGCCATCCCCACAATGAAGGAAACGGCCAGTGATAAAACGGATTCTTGCTATATACCAGAACACCGTAGTCCAGGCTTTCTGGATCCGGTTCGTAGTCTTTCAGGACTTTGACCGGAGCAAACCCCGCCCGAAAATAATAGGCGAGCTCGCGATCCACTGGATTTCCGTTCTTCCTTTTTTTCTGAAACACATAATCCTCGACACTGACATCCGGATATTTCTTTTTGTAAGCGGCAAAATCAGGAATTCGTGCACCCAGAAAACATCCGCGACGACCGTGTCCGACAATGACCGACCAGCCGTACACCTGAAGCTGCATACCGACCACATAACCGGAATCAACCGTCAATGTGACGCCGTAGACATACTTGCCGGAAGGGTCATGATTCTGAATCAGACCGTTACCGGTTATTTCCTTCCACTGGTGGGGAAATTCCGACGACTCGTATCCAAGAAACATGGTACAGAGGTATCCGACGACTGCGTTGTTCCTTTTATCGACGGCGATGAAACTGCCTTCGGGGAAAACGGCGATTCTGCTTGCGATCATTTCCTTCGAGGCGGAAAAATTCGGCCAGACCCTCTCTTCGAGCTGGCGGATCGCATCGACGTCCGCCGATCGGGCGTTCCTGATTTCAATGTCACTCACGGACATCTCCTTTCAAACGGATTTTTCAGCAACATCAAAGACCTGCACATTCCGACCGTATGATATACAAAAACGGGCTTTCAGTAAATCATTGACACTCAGTGTATCGCGTGTCCGCCGAAATGCTTGCGCATGAGAGCGACGAGCCTGTTCGAGAATTTTTCCTGGTTCTTTTTCTCTTTTGACTCTGCGCGCACGGCGACCGCATCGGCGATCACCCGCGCATCGACGCCGAGCTCTTTCGCGGTCTTCGCTGTCCATTCGCCTTCTCCAGTCGAATCGATGAGACCTTTCGTGTTCGCAATATCATCTTCCTTGAAAATATCGGAGCAGAGATCGACAAGCCAGCTGCGAACGACCGAACCTTTCCGGTAGACGCGCGTCACGTCGGAAAGGTCGAGACCGAAATCGCTCGCATGGAGAATGCCATATCCTTCGGCGATCGCTTCCATCATGCCGTACTCGATACCGTTATGCACCATTTTCGTGAAATGACCGGCGCCCGCCTTGCCGAGATAGGCGTAATTGTCGCCCGACGAGAGCGCCCGGATGACGGATTCGATCGCCGGCCAGATCTTTTTCTCGCCGCCGACCATGAGCGCGAAGCCGTTCGCTTCCCCCCAGACGCCGCCTGACGTGCCGCAATCGAAGAAATGCACGCCAATGTTCGCCAATTTTTCCGCCCGCGCCATGCTGTCCTTGTAAAACGAATTGCCGCCGTCGATGACGATGTCGCCCGTTTTCAAAAATTTTCCGAGGTGCTCCGCGCCGAAAAGAAAATCGTCGACGATCTCGTGCGGCAGCATGATCCAGAATATTCTCGGCGAGTCGGAAAGAAATGCGACCGCTCCGGCAAGGTCGGTCGTGGCGAACGCTCCCGATTTCTTGACCTCGTCGACGTGCGCCTGCGATCGATTCCAGCCGGCAACGGAAAAACCGTTCGCATACAGGCGCCGGACGATCTGTCCGCCCATCCTGCCGAGCCCGAAGACGGTCATGTTGGGTTTCTTCATGATTTCCAAAAAAGATTGTTCTTTTCGTTCCACGCCGCAAGTTCTTTTGGGCCATCACTGCCTGCGGCGTACGAAAATACCGGCAAACCATCCTTGCGAAAAGCGTCGACGATCTTCCAGGAATATTCGATCTCGTCGCGGCAGATGAAGAACGATTGCTCGCCGAGAAGCGCCTGGTAGATGAGGACGGCGTACGCATCCTTCCCCTTCGCGCCGTGCTCGGCATGGGAATAATCGAGTCCGATCGTCTCGATCTCGAAATCGCCGCTTTCGGATTTGGAATTGATCTCGAAGCCGAAGCCGCCATCCGGTTCGATGCGGATGGTCAGATAGTTGTTGTCCGACGGGCAGGTTTTCGCGAGCAGACATTCGACCGGCTTGAAGCGGATGTGAAAGACCGTTTTTTTCTCGGCGAGGTTCTTGCCGGCGCGGAGGAAAAACGGCACGCCGTTCCAACGCGAATTATTGACGACAAGCCGTGCGGCAAAGAACGTCTCGGTCTTTGAACCGGGCTTCACGTTCGCTTCATTCAGATAGCCGTCATACTGGCCGAGGAAAAGGTCGGTTACTTTTGTCTTCTGCAGCACTTTCGCCTTTTCCATGCGGATATGCTCGCCGGTGAGACGGTCGGGCGACTCCATGGCAAGGAGCGACAGCACCTGGAGCGCGTGGCTCTGAAGCATATCCTTCACCGCGCCGTAGCGGTCATAATAGGCGCCGCGATTCTTGATGCCGAAATTCTCGTTGAGAATAATTTGGACGGAATCGATGTCGCGCCGGGACCAGAGCGGTTCGAGGATGCGGTTCGTGAAGCGGATGAGCGCGATGTTCGCCACGAGCTCCTTGCCGAGATAGTGGTCGGCGCGGTAGATGTTCTTCTCGTCGAGGATTTTCGCAAGGACGTCGTTGATCCTCTTCGCCGAGGCGAGATCGGCGCCGAACGGCTTTTCGTAGACGATGCGGTGGCGCGGATTCCCCTTCTCGACGAGGCCGCTCGCCGTGAGATTCCGGCTCGCCGCTTCGAAATGTTCCGGCAACGTCGCGAGATAGAAGAGCCGGACGGCGTCGGCATTCCCCTTTTCCCGCGTTTCGATCTCCGTTTTGAGTCCGGCGAAATCGGCGGCGACGGCAAA
>JAGWZI010000029.1 GCA_018968925.1 Patescibacteria group bacterium
CTCGCCGCGTTCTGCCATTCCGGCTTCACCTGCGCTTGTTCAAAATTGGTTCCGAATTTTTCCATGTTTTTATTGTACCATGCTTTTATTTTATGGCAAGTTTATATGACGTGCCGTCAAAATCGAGCGGTTCCGCCGATTCCACGGCTTCAAACAAGGCTTTTTCCGCACTTGTCGCCGCTTTGATCTCTTCGGCAAAACGATCGAAGAGCTTCTTCCCTTCGGCGTCCGTCTCGACGGCGAGCGTCATCGGTTCGCCAGGCTTGAGGCCTTTTTCCTTGCGCAGTTCCTGCACGGCGCGGATGATGTCGCGCACCGTGCCTTCGTCGCGCAGTTCCGGCGTGATGTCGAGATCGAGTTCCGCGTCCGGCGCGATCGTGTCGTTGAAGACCACGTCTTTGACGTTCACTTCGTCCTTGATGAGATCGATGTATTCGGATTTGCCTTCAAGCGTCCGGCTCTTGAGCGTCAGGCGCGCGAGCGGCTGGCGGACTTTGACCTTCGCTTTCGCGCGCGCTTCGAGGCCGACGGATACCGCGGCGCGAGCGGCTTTCATGCGCTCGAGAACATCGACTTCGTCTTCGGACATGTTTTCGAGCAAATGTTCCGGCCACTCCGCAAGATGCACGCTTTCCTTCCCGAGCGAACCGGTGATCTTGAGGTACAGATCTTCCGCGAGGAACGGCATGACGGGCGCAATCAGCTTGGAAAATTCGAGAATGACCGTGCGCGTCGTCCGCATCGCGCCGTAGCGGTCGTCCGGATCCTCCGACTTGAATCGCTCGCGCGAACGGCGCAGGTACCAGGTCGAGAGATCATCGACGAAATCGGCGACGGGCCGCGTGGCGCGATCGAGCTCGTAACGCTCCGTCGCTTCCGTGATGTGCGTCGCCGTTTCCTTGAGACGCGCGATGATCCACCGGTCGAGAACGTTTCCGGACGCCTTGCCTTCCTTCGCATCGAAGCCGCCGTACATTTCGAAAAAGGAATGGACGTTGCCGATGCGCATGCTCACTTTCTTCAGAACGTCATCGACACCCTTGTCGGAGAATTTCAGATCTTCCGCCTTGACCGCAGGCGACGACAGGAGGTAGTAGCGCATCGCGTCAGCGCTGTACTTGTCCGCAAGCAGGACCGGATCGGTATAATTTTTCAGTTTCTTTGACATCTTCAGGCCGTCCTCGGCGAGCACCGTGCCGTTCACCATGACGTGCCGGTACGGCGACTCGCCGAAGAGCACCGTCGCGACGACGAGCATGGAATAGAACCAGCCGCGCGTCTGGTCGATGCCTTCGGCAATGAAATCCGCCGGGAAGCGCAGGTCTTTCTCCGGATTGAAAATGCTGTTGTTCTCGAACGGATAGTGCATCTCGCCGTACGGCATCGATCCCGATTCGAACCAGCAGTCGAAGACCTCCGGAATGCGCTTCATCGTCCCGCCGCAGGTGCACGGAAAGGCGATCTCGTCGATGAACGGCCGGTGCAGGTCGAGCTCGTAGTCGCGATTGTGCGGAATGGGTGAAAACGGCAGGACCTTCACTTCCGAATTCTCGATGAAATCGTGCTTCGGCCGGATGGCGATCGCCTGATCGACGGTGAGTCCCCACGCGCCCGCGAACATGAGCCAGATCGCCGTATTGTGCGAGACGATGAGGATTTTCTTGCCGGAATATTTCGCATCGACGTCATAGAGGAATTCGCTCATGCGCTTTTTCACGTCCGTGTCCGTCTCGCCGCCCGCGGCCGCCTTGGTGAATTTTTCCTTGCGATTCTTGAAGAACGCCTCGTATTCCGCTTCCGGCTTGCCGTCGAGCGCGCCGACATTAATCTCATTGATACGCTTGTCGTATACGATCTCGTCCTTCGGAAAGCCGATCTTTTCCGCGATGATATCCGCCGTTTCCTTCGCCCGCATGAATTCGGAACAATAGATGACATCGATTTTCTCTTTCGCGAGCTTCTGTGCGGTCATGGTGGCATGTTCCCTGCCGTTTGCCGTCAAGTGATGCGGCGTTTTCGGATTCGAGCTTTCGACATGAAGCGTGTTGTTCTCCGCTTCGCCGTGGCGGATCGCGAGGAACGTATTGCCCCGCGCCGTGCGCCTTTTGATGTCCTCGATGGAACCGAGGACGTCGATCTTCTTGCAATCGTCGCAGCGCCAGACCGGCATGGACGCGCCCCAGAACCGCGAGCGCGAGATCGCCCAGTCCGGTGCGGATTCGAGAAGCTTGCCGAAGCGGCCTTCGCCGATCTCGCGCGGCACCCATTTCACGTTCGCGTTCGCCTCGGCCAGCTTGTGCCTGAATTTCGTCACTTCGACGAACCAGGAGCTCGTCGCATAGTTCAAAAGCGGCGTGTCGCAGCGGTAGCAGTGCGGATACGAGTGGGTGAATTTTTCCTTGGCGAAAATTGTGCCCTGCGCGGAAAGGAATTTCAGAACTTCGATGTCCGTCGCCTGCGGATTCTCGATCGGCTTCGCCTTCATGCCGGCGAAATCCTTCACTTCGGATTTTATTTTTCCGTCCATGCCGACGTGCTGGATGAACGGCAGTTTTTCCTTGTTGCCGAGGTTCAAGTCATCCTCGCCGAATGCCGGCGCAATGTGGACGATACCCGTGCCGTCTTCCGTCGTGACAAAATCTGCCGCATATACCTTCCAGCCGTTCTCTTTATTTTTCAAATC
>JAGWZI010000017.1 GCA_018968925.1 Patescibacteria group bacterium
GACGAAAAATATTTCTGTGATAGAATCATTTCAGAGGTCAGAAGGTAAAAACTTCGCGTGAAAATAGGAGGTAGGAAAATGAAACTGTCGGGAGAAAAAATCCGCAGACAAAGGGAAATTGAAAGTTCGCAGGAATCTTTGGTGACATGGGCCGTTTTTTCCATGATCATGGCCCTTCTGTTTGCCATCACCTCCGTCTTTGGCTTTTCCAATCAGAACGATATCGTGGGCATAAGCGCGCTTTTTCTCACGCTCTTTTCTCTCGCGATCTATCTGACGTTTATGGGTGCGAGCTTGGTCATGTCACTGAAAAAAGCGTTCATCGAGAGAGGGTGAAAAGGAACGTTGTACAGGGCGGGTCGCATACGACCCGCTTTTTTATTTGGCGGCTTTTCTCAAAACCTTTATCAAATTGTCCTTCAGTTTCTTGACCGAAGCGTCGTCGAGTATCGAGACGGTCAGGATGTTTTTGTTGAATTTTTCGATCTTCTTTTTTGCCTTCTCGATCTTCTTCGTGTCCGTTTCATCCGTTTTCGTCAGGATGACCACCTCCTTTTTTTCCGCAAGGTCGTCACTATACGCCGCAAGCTCGGCGCGGATGACCTTGTACGCTTTCGCCACGTCTTCGTTCTCGAGCGAGATGAGGTGAAAAAGCATTTTCGTGCGCTTGATATGGCGGAGGAATTTGTGCCCGAGCCCGCGGCCTTCCGATGCGCCTTCGATGAGCCCCGGAATGTCCGCAAGGATGTATCCGTGCATGTCACCGAGATACGGCTCGAGCGTCGTGAACTGGTACGCGCCGATCTTTGATTTCGCATTCGTGAGCGCGTTCAAAAGCGACGATTTGCCCGCGTTCGGCAAGCCGATGAGGCCTGCGTCCGCGACGAGCTGGAGTTCGATATGGAAATCCGCCTCTTCCCCGCGCTTGCCGTCGGTCTGGTTCTCGGGCTTCACGTTCGTCGCCGATTTGAAATATTCGTTGCCGAGGCCGCCCTTGCCGCCGTTCAAGACCTTTATCTCCTTTTCGTCCTCGACGAGATTGAACGTCTCGCGCGTCTCAAGGTTCGTCACGACGGAACCGATCGGCAGATCGATGACGAGATCCTTGCCGTTCCTGCCGTGCATGCTTTTCTTCATGCCGGACTCGCCGTTCTCCGCCGCGAATTCTTTCTCATTTTTATAGCGGGCAAGCACCGCGATATCGCGAATGGCGTGCAGATAGACGTCGCCGCCCTTGCCGCCGTTGCCACCCGAGGGGCCCGCCTTATCCTTGCCTTTCTCATGACGCCATCGCACGACGCCGTCGCCGCCGTTTCCGGCCCTGATATGGATCTTGAGTTCGTCGATGAATGCCATGGCGCAAGATTACTTGGTATGGTCGAGAAGCGCAAGCTCTGCAAGCTTGATCGCCCCTTCTTTTGATCTTGCCACTGCGACGAACAGATCCTTGTGGCAATAGACGGCATCCGGCACGCCGGTCACCACGGCAAGCTCGCCGTCGCGCTTGTCTGCCCAACTCTGCGGAAAATATTTCCGCCGCTTGAATTTTCCTTCGCCGGCGAGCACGGTGTTCACGTACCACCGATCCGTTTCCGCATGCGGCTCGATGACGAAAAGCGGCTCCGGACAGCTCTCGATGAAATGCCTCGATGAATACGCGTCGTCGAGCACGATGATGCGCTTGTCCGCCGTGTGCGCATAGATCCTCCGAACGAGCGCTTCGCCCGCGAGATTGTCCTTGGCGCGCTTCACCTCGCGCACGAGCATCTTCTTGGCCTCGGCGACGGCGTGCGCGAACGCCTTGTGCGAACTTTCCCTTTTCGCTTCCTTCCAGGTCGGATTGAAGGAATGCAGGAAGTCGGAAAATTCGTACGGATCGATGCCCGCAAACGCCGGATGGTAGATTTCCATGCCGTTGTCCTCCGCATCGAGCGGCTGGATGAGCTTCTTGTCGATCTTGGCCCAAACTTCGCGCGAGCCGGCAACCTTATCGCCAAAATGCTTCCAGGCGAGGCCTGCCGAGGAATACGGAATGCTGTTCTCGCGCTTGTCGGTGAAGCTTTCCTGATGATGGTCGAAACGATTCCGCGCCGGATCATATTCTCCGCCGACGTCAAAGACATAATCGGCTTTTGCCCAGTCCTCGGGGTTGCGGCTCCGGACGATCTCGACCGCGCGGCCGAGATAGAGCGATACGATGGCGACGGCCGTCACGTCGTCGGGGTGGAACTTGCCGGAATGGACGCAGACCTTAGCCTTTTTTCGAAAGAGAGATAGCATGTTTGATATCGTCGAGGTCGGTCGCGATGCGGTCGATCTTCTCGAGCGTGTTTTTCAGTGCGAGATCCTCCGCTTTCAGTTCCGCCTCCGTCTTTTCCTCGATGCTCTTTTCATGCTTGAGGCCCGACAGGATGACGCGATCGCCGACGAAAAACGAAATGAACACACCGGTCAGCAAAAGGCCGACCGTCGTCCAGACAATGAGGAACCAGCCGGAAAAAAGGAACGCGAAGACGCCGTTCTGCAAAGCGAGCACCTCCGCCACGTCCCAGACGCCTTTCCAAAAGAGAACGACAAGAACGCCGGAAACCAGGGCGTAGATGACGAGCTCGTGGCTCAACTGCTCGCGGATGTGCGCCTCGACGCGGTTCAGAAAATGGATGATCTTTGATCTGAGCATGGGGAAAGTTATATCACTTCGAACGCTTGCCGGCAAGGCAAGGAAACGGCGCTGGAATTCGATAGCTTATTTCCCGTGGCAATTCTTGTACTTCTTTCCCGAACCGCATGGGCACGGGTCGTTGCGGCCGATCTTTTCCTTTTTCTGGGCCGGAGCGGCGTCTGCCTTGCCTTCGCCGCCGGCTTCCTTCATGTGCCTTTGCGTTTCCTGCATCTGTTTTTCTTCCTGCTGCATCGCGCCCGCGCCGATGTGCGGCAGGATCGAGAGCACCTGGACATTTGTCGCGCCTTCCATGGTCTTGAACATTTGCAGACCCTCTTTCTTGTATTCGACGAGCGGATCGCGCTGGCCGTAGGCGCGCAGATTCACCGATCCGCGCAGGTAATCCATCGCTTCGAGATGGTCGACCCAGAGCATGTCGATCGCCTGGAGCATGGCGATGCGCACGATGCGGTAGAATTCCTCCTCGCCGAGCGCGGCGATCTTTTCCGAGATGATTTTCTGCGATGCGTCGTCGGCCGCGATCTCGGCGAGCTTTTCCTTGACCACGCCCATGCCGCCGACGAGAAGCGCCCGGCGGCGTTCATAGATGGTCTTGCGCTGGAAATTGAGGACGTCGTCGTATTCGAGCACCTGCTTGCGCGCGTCAAAGTTGAAGCCCTCGATCTTCGTCTGCGCCGATTCGAGCGAGCGCGTGATGATGCCGTTCTCGATCGGCTCATCTTCGGGAATGCCGAAGCGGTGCATCATTCTCTTCACCATATCGCTTGCGAAAATGCGCATGAGCGTGTCCTCGAGCGAGACGAAGAACCTCGTTTCGCCCGGATCGCCCTGGCGGCCCGAACGGCCGCGGAGCTGGTTGTCGATGCGACGCGCATCGTGCCGTTCGGTGCCGAAGACGGCGAGGCCGCCGAGTTTTTTCACCTTTTCATATTCCTCTTTATTGAACGGCACGCCGCCGAGCTTGATATCGACGCCGCGGCCCGCCATGTTCGTGGCGATCGTCACCGCGCCCGCCGTGCCCGCGCCCGCCGTGATCTCGCCTTCGCGTTCGTGGTTCTTCGCGTTCAAGACCGCATGCGGAACGCCTTCGCGTTTCAGGAATGCGGACAGCACTTCGTTCTTTTCAATGGAAACGGTGCCGATAAGCACCGGCTGGCCGGCGGCGTGGCGCTCTTTCACCATGCGCGCAAGCGCCCGGAACTTGCCCTGCTCCGTCTGGAAAATGAGGTCATTGTAGTCTTTTCTCGCCACCGGCACGTTCGTCGGCACCGGAATGACGTCCATGTGGTAGACCTTGAAAAATTCCTCGCTCGAGGTCATGGCGGTGCCCGTCATGCCGGCGAGCTTTTTGTACATGCGGAAATAGTTCTGGTACGTGACCGACGCGAAGGTGCGCGACTCCTTCTGCACTTTCACGCCCTCTTTCGATTCGATCGCCTGATGCAGGCCCTCGGACCAGCGGCGGCCCGGCTGGAGGCGGCCGGTGAATTCGTCGACGATGACGATCTCGCCGTCTTTCACGACGTAATCCTTGTCCCGTTCAAACAAAGCCTTCGCCCGGATCGCGGTCTGCAGATGATGGACGAGCTTGATGCCGCCTTGGGTGTAAATGTTGTCGATCTTGAGCGCCTGCTCGGCTTTCGTGATACCCGCATCGGTGAGCTCGATCGCTTTTCTTTTCTCGTCCACGGTGAAATCCGCATCGCGGACGAAATTGCGGACGATATCCGTGAACGTGCCGTAGAGCGATTCGGATTCGGCGACCGGCGCGGAAATGATGAGCGGCGTGCGCGCCTCATCGATCAAAATGGAGTCGACTTCGTCCACGATGGCGAAATTGAAATCGCGCTGGCGCAGTTTCGCCGTGTCATATTCGATGTTGTCGCGCAGGTAGTCGAAGCCGAATTCGGAATTCGTGCCGTAGGTGATGTCCGCCGCGTACGCTTCGCGGCGCGTCACGGGCCGGAGGAATTCATGCACGACCTTGAACGCGCCGAGCTTGTCGCGTTCCGCATCGAGCTCCGCTTCCTCAGCCTTCGGCATGTGCTCGGGATCGTAGAGATACGACGCTTCATGGTTCAGCACGCCGACCGAAAGTCCAAGCGCATTGTAGATCTGTCCCATCCAGACCGAATCGCGGCGTGAAAGGTAGTCGTTCACCGTAACGACATGCACGCCGTCGCCCGAGAGCGCGTTCAGGTATGCGGGCAGGGTCGCAACGAGTGTCTTGCCTTCGCCGGTCTTCATCTCGGCGATATTGCCGCGGTGCAGAATGATGCCTCCGATCATCTGCACGTCGAAATGGCGTTCCTTGAGCGTCCGCTTCGCCGCTTCGCGCACGGCGGCGAAGGCTTCCGGCAACAGATCGTCGAGCGTTTCTCCTGCGGCAATTCGCGCGCGGAATTCGCCCGTTTTCCCTTTCAATTCGCCGTCCGAGAGCTTCCCGAAATCCGCCTCGAAAGAGCCGATCGCCTGCACAATCGGCTGCAAACTCTTCACGATCTTCTCGTGGCGGGACCCGAACAGTTTTTCCAAAAACATGCCGACACTATAGCATAAAAACGGCCGCAGGGGAGATTTACTTCCTTGCCGTTTCGACGTACCGCTTCACGCAGTCACGCACTACCTCGTCCACCGTCTCATTCTTGAAACCGAGTTCCGCAAGGCGCCGCGGCAAAAGACGGACGTTCGTCCGGTCAATACCAAGCTTTTTCAAGGTCGTGATTTCGTACGAATAGCTGGGAACGTATTTTTTGTATTCGTCGAGCAATTTCGGATAGCGGAGCGTGCCGTCGTTCACTATGTTGATGACCCCGTAGACCTTGTTTGCAATGATGAAATCGAACGCCCGGCACATGGTCGGCACATAGGTGAGCGAATTCGGGATGTCGATGATAGTCTTGTAGCGAATCAGTTTGTCAAGGGCATTTTTCGCGGACGACTTCCAATCGAGAATGAGGCGGATGCGGCAGATCGAGATTTTCCTGCCCTGACGTGCAGGGTATTTGAGCATTTCTTCAGCATAGATCTTCGTGCGAGAGTAGAAGAGAGCGTCGTAGTCGCCAATGTCATCATCGTCATACTCGCGATCCGGATCGGCGAACATGCAGCCGGTCGAGATATCGAGGATATGGACGTCTGGAAAACGGAAGGAGAGTTCGGCGAGATATATCGGCACGACGGTGTTCGCCTGGATCGTCCGGTCAATGTCTTTTTCGCAGTCGTCGACGTTCGATGCGCCGGTAAAGCCGATCGCGCAGACGATCACTTTCGGGACATGTTTCCGTACGATCGCCTCAAGGTCGCGGTAGCTTTCAATGCGGTCGGAACAGATCGTCCAGCCGTTCTCTTCCTTTAGGCGGTTTGCGAGAAAACCATTACCGAGGATAATGATTTTGCTTTGCTGCATATGTCGCGACGATTATTTCGCAGTGCCGGATTCGATCTGCTTGATGATCGATTGGCCCTGGCTCGCGAATCCGGGATCGAGCAGGATGTCCTTCTCCACTTCCGCGATCGCTCCGGTCTTGTCGCCTTTCGCAAGAGCGGCCGATGCGCGGATAAGATACGCCTGGAGGATCACGCCGCTCGACGTGGTGGTCGCGCCGCCCCAGAGCTCCTTTGCGAGCGCGTCATCGCCCGCGACGATCGCCGCGGCGAGATAGTTGTCCTTCGCGTCGGAAAAATCATGATCCTCGTCGTACGCCTGCTTGGCGATCGCGAGTGCCTGCGCGTTCTGTCCCGTATAGAGGTAGGCCTTTTCGAGCTCGAACATCATGGTCTGCTTGGCCGGCGAAAGCGAAATGGCGGTCTCGAGATACGGGATCGCCATCGAGTATTGGCCGATATTGTCAAGGAACGTGCCCATGAAAAGCTGATAGCGCGCGTCCTTCGGCGTGGCTTTCAGCTGATCAAGCATTTCCTGGTACGCGAAGATATCGAACTGCTGTTTCGTCGCGGCATCAAGTCCCTGGATGCCGTTGACTTGCGCGGCAATGGTGACGAGCTGTTCGCGGATCTCGGCATTGCCGAACGTGTCGTACGAAAGCGCCTGCTTGAAGTAATTGAGATTTGTCGACGGACCTTGCGGATACGACTGCATGGCGGCGATGAGCGTCGTGTTCGCCTCGATCGGCTTGATATTGGCGAAGTAGACCGTCACGCACAAGACAACAAGAGCGATCGGCAGGACGATGTAATTCGCCTTTTCCTCGTCAGAAAGCGTTCCGAGCTTCTTCGGTTTCTCCCCTGCTTCGACGGCCGTCGTTTCGGCGTCGCGCGAATGGATATAGGCGAGCACCGTAAAGAAGAAGACGTAGCTCATCAGGTTGTCGAAGACGAAAATGCTCTGCGCAAAATACGCCGCCAAGACGCCGATCAAGAGCGCGGCATCGGTCACGCCGAGCACCTGCCGGCGCTTCCAAACGAGGCAAATCGCCGCGGCGTAGATGGCCAAATACGCGATCTCACCGAGCGCGCCGCCGCCGACCAGAATGTCGAGCAGTTCGTTATGCGCCCGGTCGAACCATTGTTCCTGGGCGAAAAGACGCGGATCATAGTATTTATTGAAGACATAGTTGAAGCCTTCCTGTCCCCAGCCGAGAAGGGGTTTCTCGAGGAAGCCTTTGATGGCGAGCGGCCAAATGAGCTGACGCGCCTGACCCTGGCCGGCGATGCTCGACCATGACACGACCGCGAAGGAATGCAGGACGGGATCGTTCTGGACGAACTTGGTATTTTTCAGCGCAAAAAATCCGCCGACAAGCACGAGCACGGCAACGACCGCGGTGACGGAAACTTTTTTTATGAGCGCGTTCTGCTTCTCGAAGAAAATGATGCAAAGCGCCGCGACGAAGAGGCCGCCGAGGAGGCCGAGAATGACGCCGCGCGTCGCCGTCATCCAGATGCCCCAGGCAAAAAGTGCGGCGCACGCGAGATAGACCCAGGTGAGCCACGCGGACAGGACGGAACGGAACGTGCCTGCCGAGCGGACAATGACGTCTTTATAGAGCAAGATGAGCGCGAAGAAGAAGTTGAAGAGCATGTACACCGCGACGTAGATCGTGTTGCCCAAGGTCGTCATGACGGCCGAGCTTGCGTGGCCTGAAGCGATCCACTCCCGGTATTCGATGATGAACATGATAAACGCCGCGGCGACGGACGTTCGGAAGAACCAAAGCCATGCCTTTTCCGCCTTGAGCATCGAACCGAGGATGACAAAATACGCGAACATGTGGATGAGGGTCACCCAGCCGTCCATGCGCTCGAAATTGCTCCAGAGCGCCTTTTCCGGATTGACCGCCAGCATGTCGGCAACGAGCATGACAAGCGCGAAGATGCCTGCCGCCTTGGCGAGCCACGACCACCGCGGACGGTACTTCGGCTCGATGAACGCTAGGTAGACGAAGAGCGCGAGGACGATTTCAATGATGATGCGGAACAGAAAATTCTTGCCGGTGATGAACGGGAAGAACATGTTCGGCAGGAAGTTGCCGTCGCCGACGAGGAACGGCAGGAGAAGCACCGACCAGAGGCCGGCAAAGATGAGATATTTCGCGATCGCTTTCGGGTTCATATTCTGGATGATTAGTAATAACGGTTTCCGATTATAGCATGGCATGTTAGTATGTACTAGCATTATGAGTTTTTCCATCGAATCTGTCCGGGGAACGTGGCAGCACGAGGGTTTCCAGCGCTATTTCCGGAGCACCGGCTGGATGTTCCTGTCCAAGGTTCTCTCCATGGTCGTCTCCTTTTTCGCGACGGTCTTCGTGGCGCGGCATCTCGGACCGACGAGCTACGGACAATTGATCTACGCGGTGAGCTTCGTCGGCATCTTCGGCTTCATCGCAAGCCTCGGCATCGACAGCATCCTCTATCGCGAGCTCATCAAGTATCCCGATCGCCGGGACGAGTTCCTCGGCACCGCGTTTACCCTCAAGGTCGCGGCCGGCGCGATCACCGGCATCGGCACCGCGGCGTTCGCCGCATTCTTTGCGCAGGACGACGTCTCGCGCATCCTCATTTTCATCCTTTCCGCCACGTTCGTCTTCAGCTCGTTCCAGATCGTCAATCTCGAATTCCAGGCGCGGGTCAAGTCGAAATTTCCCTCGCTCATCATCCTTCTCATCAATATCATCCTCAACTCGCTCAAGGTGCTGATCGTCATCTCCGGCAAGGGCGTCATCTACCTCTCGCTCGTTCTTCTGCTCGAACCGATCCTCTACGTCTTCTTCTACTGGTTTGCATATGAACGCAATATCGGCGGCAAAGTGTCCGAATGGACGTTCAGCATGCCGACCGCGAAAATGCTGCTCGCCGATTCCTGGCCGCTCATCTTCTCAAGCGCGTTCGCGCTCATCTATTCCCGCATCGACCAGGTCCTCATCAAGCATCTGATCGACGCGCACGCCGTCGGCGTCTATGGCGCCGCGGTCACGGTCGCCGAGAGCTGGTATTTCATTCCCGGTATCATCGTCTCGTCGCTCTTCCCCGCCATCCTGAACGCCAAGAAAACATCCGAAGATCTCTATCGCCAACGGCTCGGCCGGCTCGCCGCGCTTCTTCTTCTGCTTGCCGTCGGCATTTCGATCGTCACTATGATCTTCGCTCCGCTCATCATGAACATCCTCTACGGCGCGGCGTTTGCGGGCGGCATCGTCATCCTTCGGATTTACGTCTGGGGCGGCATAGGCATCTTCCTCGGCACGCTTGCGGGCAATTATCTTATCGCCGAAAACTACCGCGATATCCTCATATGGACATCGTTTGTTTCGATGGCCGGCAACGTCGTTCTGAACCTCGTGTGGATTCCCCAGTACGGCATCGCCGGCGCGGCATGGGCGACACTCGTTTCCTATGGGCTCGGCCCGCTCGTCATTTTCTGTTTCAAGCGGACGCGCGGCACCGCGATCGCCGCGATCCGGTCGGTCATCAGAAACGCATGAATACCCTTCGACGCATAGCCGGCGCGATGAAAAAGTATCTCTTCCGCGATACGGCGTATTTTTTCCTCTATTGTTTCCGATATTGCCAGCCCGGGTATCGCCATGAATGCAAATTTTATTCCGATGCAGAATTCGCGGAATTGCTCCGCCAGGGCAAATCGATCATCCGGCTCGGCGACGGCGAGATCGGTTTGCTTCACTATCTGCCGATCCATTACCAGAAATGGAGTCCGGCGATCCGGAACGATTTTCTCACCATTATCCGCAGCTACGACAAAAACTCGCCGTATATGCTGCTCATTCCCCTCTTCGTGAATTATTCGAATGCGGAGCTCAAACGGATCGGCAAGCGCGGCGTGTGGCTGCCGCTCAAGGTGAGCTATGAAATGCTCTTTAACAAAGGCGCGAAGTATTTCGATGCGCATGCTTTTTACAAAGACGGCGGGTTCGAGAAACTTATCCTTCCCTCATTCGGCACAAAAAAAATCATCGTCGTCACGAACGAGAAGACGATCGCCTCGCTCCGGACCAGCAGCTTCAATGTCCGCGTACGGGATTATGTCGCCGCGCCGGCCGAAAATGCATACGAAGCAGGCGGCCATATCGAAGAATCGATCATGGATATTATCCGGAAAAGCGGTGTGCCGGCCAGCGAGTTCGTCGTTCTGTTCTCCGCCGGATTGGCAAAAACAATCATTCCTCGTCTCGCTGCACACGAATGCCAGGCACTCGACATCGGCGCCGGACTTGAATCCTACGCCACGGGAATTAGTGTAGAATATAAAATATGAAAGACTTGCGACATCTCCAACAGAAATCATCCGGCATAGCGACGCAGAGCTATCGCGGCATACCGATGTTCTGCGCTAAAGATATTCACGAAAAAATCTTCGCGGCATTCGAACAGCTTGGCAAGAAGAAAGATTGTGCCATCCTCGTCCTCGGATCGGGTCCGGGCGCATTCGAAGCGCGGCTCCTTGATCACGGCTATACGAATATCACGTCGGTCGAATTCGTCGCGGAAAATTTTTCCGTGAAAGGGACAAAATTCTTTTCGCGCGATCTCAACCGGGATTTCACCGACCTCGGAACCTTCGACGCGATCTTCGCCATCGAGCTCATCGAGCATCTCGAGAACCAGTTCCATTTCGTCCGGAACGTCGCGACGATGATGCGGCCCGACGCCGCCTTTTACCTCTCCTCGCCGAACGCCGAGAGCAGCTTCTCGCGGATGAAATACGGCCTTACCAGACGGTTGCAATACTTCGGTCCGGGCGAACTTGCCGGCACGGGCCACATCACGCCGATATTCAGCCACATTCTCGCCTTCAATCTCGAGCAAAGCGGCCTCGTCATTCGGAAACAATTCACGAACACAAACCTGTGGTCAACACTTCTCGCCTATCCGAACATTGCGGTGAGAACCGGGTATTTTTTCCTCTATCTGCTTCATTTTTGCTTGCCGCGGAAAAACGACAATGAGATCAATCTGTTCGAGATCGTGAAAAAAGATCCGCGCTAAAACGGCGCATCGGCGATCTGCTTTTGCAGTGATATTCGGTCAAGATACGGCGAGAGCTCCGGCTCGCGCGCGGCGAGATACGCAAGCATGCGGAGGGTCGCCCGTTCGGTCGGATGATACGCATCATACAATTCCATATCGGATGATCCGATAGTCTTGATGTCCCGAATATCATAGAAATGATACCCGTACTTTTCGAAAATCTGGTCAAGTATCGCTGGCTCATTCCGGTATTCCGCACCGTATGCATTTTGCAACGAAGACATTGCTGTGTGTATTTCCTGGGCGAACGGGGAAAGATACCCGATAACGGAAATTCCCCGATCCTTGCACTTTTGCAAGAATTCATCGATTGCCGAAAGATTCCGAGTATCGGCATTTTTCTCGAAAAATGCCGGCAGGAAGCCCGCATTGATATCGGATACGTTTTCCGCAATCTGGCTTGCGATCGCTGACGGTTTCATCAATGCGGTGGCCGTCCGTGCAAGACTGCCGTCGCTCCGATAACCGAAATCATTCACTATCGCTTCGAGTCCGATGGATGAAGTGGCGGCATCTACTTTGGCCAGAGAAAATCCACCGTCAAACACATATCGGTATATGGTCCGCCAGCCGGATGACAAAAACGTGTCCGCGGATTCGAAAAAATCGTTTCGATATACGGTATGCGGTTCATCGGGACTGCCCATGAAGCCGGACACATCGAGAAGAATCACCTTGAGTTTCGCGTCGGCGGGAACAGCCTCGATGAATGCCGGCAGATCGGATGTCGTCATGGAGGCGTTGTCGTTGTAGCCGGCATTGTAAAAAAGTTCCGGATGCTCGAAGAAATCTGATCGGATTTTCAGTGTCCTCGACGTTCCGAACACCGTTATTTCCGGATTCCGCCGTACGAGCGATGTCACTTTGTAATACCAGTCGCCCGCATTTGTCAAACCCGACATATAGATCGTGCTTGTCGATACCTCCTGCTGGATATGAACAACGGATGATATTGGCAAGGCTTCGCCCGATCGAACGAAGATAAAGAACGGCAAAGCAAAGAGCACCAGGATCGGCAGCGAGAAGATGAGACACCGCAGAATAAATTTTGTCATGGCGTTAGAATTTAAAATAGATGAACGCTTGGGATCCGAACGAACCGGCTATGAGTATCGAGAATACGAGCGCGTAATACCAGACGAAACGCACAGGTTTGGGTTTGTCGTCGAATATGAACGGCGTCCCTTTCTTTGCCTTGAGCCACTCGACATATTCAAGTGCACAGATACCCGTGCAGACAAGCAGGAACACTCTGATTCCGACACCGAGATTTTGGTAATTCAGGACATCGCGCCAGTGCACGGCATAGGTCAAAAAATGAACGAATGCATCGGCAATTTTTTCCACGATTTGCCACGCCTGGCTCATGCTCACCGCCCGGAAAAATACCAGGCTGAAGGAGAAAAACAAAAACGTTCCGCCGATCGCGAGCGACGTCTCGATCCAGGGAATCTTCGCGATCCCCGTGCGGGCCAGCAGCCATCTCCTGAATTTTTTCTTGGCCAGCGAGCACACGATATAGAATCCTTGCAGCGTCCCGAACACGACATACGTCCAGTTCGCCCCGTGCCAGAGGCCGATGAGCGCAAAGGTGACGAGCAGGCTTGCATAGATGCCCCAGGTTCCGGCTTTCCGCCAAGCGAAGGCGAGCGGCGTAT
>JAGWZI010000018.1 GCA_018968925.1 Patescibacteria group bacterium
ATAAAACCTTCCAAAATATAGTATATTCAAGCAAATGACGGAGACGAAATACACAGCGACGATCGGCCTTGAGATCCATGCGGAATTGAAGGTCGCGACGAAAATGTTTTGCAATTGCAAGAACGATCCGGACGAAAAGCGTCCCAACGTGAACGTCTGCCCGGTCTGCACCGCCCAGCCGGGGACTTTGCCGGTGCTCAACAAAAAAGCGATCGAACACGTCATCCGCGTCGGCCTAGCTTCGGGTTCGGACATCGCCGGATTCACCGAATGGGACCGCAAAAACTATTTCTATCCCGATATCCCAAAGGGTTATCAGATCTCGCAGTACAAATATCCGCTCGTTGCAAACGGCGCGATCAATGGCGTGAAGCTCACGCGTATTCATCTTGAAGAAGACACGGCGCGTTCGACGCATGACAAAGGCGATTTCTCGCTCGTGGATTTCAACCGCGGCGGCGTGGCCTTGATGGAGCTTGTCACCGAGCCCGTGATTCACGACGCGAAGACCGCGGGCAATTTCGCGCGGGAACTCCAGCTCCTCTTGCAATATCTCGGCGCCGGTGATGCTAATATGGAAAAAGGCGAGATGCGCGTCGAGGCGAACGTCTCGGTGAGCAAGGATCCGAAAAAATTCGGCACGAAAGTCGAGGTGAAGAATCTCAATTCCTTCCGGACGGTGGAAAAGGCGATCGAATACGAGATCGAGCGCCATATCGAAACGATCGAAGTCGGCGGAAAGATCGTCCAGGAGACGCGCGGCTGGGACGAAGCGAAGCAGAAAACATTTTCCCAGCGGCTCAAGGAAAGTTCGCATGATTACCGGTATTTTCCAGACCCGGATATTCCAAAAATGATGGTGCCGGAAGTGTTTGATTTGAAAAAATTGAAAGCCGATCTGCCGGAATTGCCGTGGCAGAGGAGGGAGAAATACTTGAAGTTCGGCGTGAAAGCCGAAGATGCGGAGAGCTATGTCGGCGACCGCACGCTCGGGGACTTTTTTGAAAAGGTCAGTGCGGATTTTGCCGGTGATGCGGAGCTCGTGAAAACTGCGTCAAACTATGTTTCCTCGGATCTCGTCGGACTTTTGTCAAAAGACAAGAATTTGAAATATCCGGATCACAAATATTTTGCCGAGATCATCAAAATGTTCAAAGCGGGCGACTTGTCCTCGCGTGGCGCGAAGGATCTGATTGCACGGATTTTGAAGGATAATGTTGATCCGAGGAAAATTGCTGAAAAGGAAGGTTTGATCCAAAAAAGCGACGAAGGGGAATTGAAAACAATCATTGAAAAGCTGGTAAAAGAGAATCCAAAAGTCGTGGCGGATTATCGTGGTGGCAAGCAGGCATCGCTCCAATTTTTCGTCGGCCAAGTGATGAAGATCACCAAAGGCTCGGCGAATCCGCAGGCGATCATGAAAGTCATCCTTGAAGTTTTGAAATAAAGGGTGTAATCTCAAAGACGGAAAAGACCTTTCCGATCGAGGTGCTTTGTGAAAACCAAAAAGCAGGTTCAAAAGGAACTCACGCGTCTTCGGAGGAAATTGGACAGGCTCATACGGCTTGTCGATTATCCGTTCGTGGCGCAGAAGATTTTTGCAGTAGAAGTGGAGATTCGGACACTCAAATGGGTTTTGAAAGGAGGGAGGAAAAAGTGAAAACGAGAACTGATAAAGAAGTTCGGGACAGAATAGTGTTGTTACAACAGGAAATTCGTTCGGGCGGGATGTCAAAGATGACTCGTCTACGGCTAGCTAATAAGCGCCTCTCGGAGTTGAAATCTGCAGTTGATGAATTAAAAAATCTTCTGAAAAAGAGAAGATTTAAATCAAAAAGATTTCTCCATGCTCGATTGAAGAGATTAGAAAAGGAATGGCGATTAGCTCATGAGTTTGATGCTCCTCTTTTGGAGTCGCGAATGAGCGAAATTAGGTGGTCATCAATAAAATAAGACGAGAATTACGGGCCGGTTCCGCTTGCGGAACCGGCCTTTTTCTTTTGATTCTGTTTCTGTGATATAATTTCCGCATGAAGCATCCTCGAAATCTCGGCGTTGTGAGCCACAAGCCAAAGATCTATATCGGCACGGACCATGCCGGATTCGATCTCAAGAACAAGCTTGTGCCGTTTATCAAATCGCTCGGCTATGAGGTGGCGGACTGCGGCGCGTACGTCTACAATCCGAAAGACGACGATCCGGTCTACGTCGCGCCGGTCGCCCGCGCGGTGGCGGAAAATCCGGAGCATGCGAAAGGAATCATTCTCGGCGGGTCGGGACAGGGCGAGGCGATCGTGGCGAATCGCTTCCCCGGCGTGCGCGCCATCGTTTTCTACGGCAATTCGGGAGTGTTTTCCAAGCTCGATATCATCCGTCTTGGCCGCGAGCACAACGACTCGAATGTCCTTTCAATCGGTGCGCGGTTCGTCGGCCTTTCCACGGCGAAAGCGGCGGTGAAGAAATGGCTTGCAATTCCGTTTTCCAATGCCGCTCGCCACATCCGCCGCATCAAAGAAACCGAAGCAGTCTCGCGCGAGGTGCGTCTCAGCGAACATTTCAAATAAATGACCGACGTCATCCCCGCCATCATTCCCGAATCGTTCGACGATCTTGCGGAGAAAATGTCGATGGTCCGTTGGCTCGTTCCGGTCGTGCAGGTCGACGTTTGCGACGGCAAGTTCGTCCTGTCGAAATGCTGGCCGTACAAAAACGACGACGGCGAGTTTGAAAAGATCCTCCATGAAGACGACGGTTTTCCGTTTTGGCAGGATCTCGATTTCGAGGCGGATCTCATGGTCGCGCATCCGGAATCCGGCGCGGCGGAAAATTTCATCAAGGCGGGCGCGAAACGGATCATTTTGCATATTGAATCCTCCGACAAGATGTTGGATTTTGTGAAAAAACTCCGCAAAGAATACGGCTATCCCGGCGAAGCGGCGGTGACGGTCGAGATCGGCATCGGTCTCAACGCGGACACGGACATTTTCGTTCTCAAAGAATATTTTGCGAAAGACGCAGAGGGCCGGACGCTTGCCGATTTCGTACAGTGCATGGGCATCGACCGGATCGGCTACCAGCACCAGGCGTTCGATCCGCGCGTCATCGGGAAAGTGCGCGACATTCGCAAGAAATATCCCGACGTGCCGATCGCTGTCGACGGCGGCGTCAGCTTGGAAAACGCGCACGATTTGGCCCTTGCCGGCGCGACGCGTCTTGTCTCCGGCTCGGCGATTTACGGAAGCGACGATATCAAGGAGGCGATCGAGGAGATGGAAAATAGTTAAGGATGTGCTATATTTTCTGTAGCAAGTAAAAAGTTCTTTCAAAAGGAGATTTGTCATGTGGGATGAAGACGGCGACGGACTTGAGTATCGGGCTACCGAAACACTAGAAGAAATGCTCCGCAAGATTAGAATCAAACAGTATTTGTGGACATGCTTAATTGTAGCTTTGGTTCTCGGCATATTTTGCCTTGACCCATATATTAGCCATCTCAGATTGATACCTAGGATCTTAGTCTGGTATCTTTTTATCCTTCCTTTTATGGCTTTTCTTACATCTAAAAGTTGTTTATATGAGGATCCATTTGAGTATAGGATCCAAGATGTCTTGAAAAAAAGAGAACGGGGCGAGAAACGGCGAATTGTTCCATGGTTGGAAGAGAGTCAGTTGTAATCCTAAGGCGATTTGCGCAAGCAAATCGCCTTTTTTAATTTCTGAAATTTGTTAGAATGGGCTCAATGAAAACACTTCGGCAATACATCAAAGAAGCAGGGGAAAAGGGAATTGCGATCGGCCACTTCAATATCGCAAACCTGGAAATGCTCCATGGGATCGTGAATGCCGCACGAAAACTCGATCTGCCGGTCGTGATCGGCGCGGCGGAAGGCGAGCGCAAATTCATGGGCACGAAAGAGATCGCCGCGCTCGTGAAGACGATGCGCGAGGAATACGGTCATCCGCTCTTTCTCAATGCCGACCACACGTATTCGTTCGAGCTGGTGAAGGAATGCATCGATGCCGGGTATGACAGCGTCATTTTCGACGGTTCGAAACTGCCGTTTGACGAGAATGTGAAGATCACCAAGCGGTGCGTTGATTACGCCAGAAAAGTAAATCCGGAGATCATCGTCGAAGGCGAACTCGGTTTCATCGGTTCCGGCTCGACGGTTTGGAAGGAGATCCCGGCGGGCGTGAAGATCACCGAAGAATTCCTGACGAAGCCGGAAGAGGCGGTTGATTTCATCAAAAAAACCGGCGTGGACATGCTCGCACCCGCGGTCGGCAACATTCACGGCATGCTCGCAGGCGGCAAGGACCCGGCGCTCAACATCCCGCGCGTTGCGGCGATCAAAAAGACGGCGAACATTCCGCTCGTCCTCCATGGTGCTTCCGGCAACTCGAAAGAAGACATCCAGGCGGCCATCAAAGCCGGCATGAACGAAGTGCACGTCTCGACCGAGATCCGCGTCGCGTTCCGGAAAGCGCTCGAAGACGAAATGAAAGCGAAGCCCGATGAAGTCGCCCCGTACAAATACATGGACGGCGATATCGCCGCGGTGGAAGCCGTCGTAACCGAGAAGTTGAAGATATTCAATTTCCTGCCATAAGGCACTTGATTTCCGGCCGAAAATATATATACTAGGCATCCTATGATTACTTTGGAGGTACAGAAGCGGGACGCGAAAGCCGGTCTCGGCACGATACGCAAAGCAGGACTTATGCCGGCGGTTTTTTACGGTAAGAAGGAGAAATCGACCGCGATCCAATTGCCGTCCGCCATTTTCGAAAAGACGCTGAAAGATGCGGGCGAATCGACCATTCTCCATTTGAAAGGTACGGGCATTGACGTCGACGTCCTCATCCACGACGTGGACCTTGATCCGGTCACGGACAAGCCGCGCCACGCCGATTTCTACGCGATCGAGAAGGACAAGAAGCTCGAGATCAAGGTACCGCTCGAATTCACCGGATCGTCGCCGGCGGTCAAGGATCTGGGCGCCGTGCTCGTCAAAGTCATGCACGAGATCGAGATCGAAGCGTTGCCGAAAGACTTGCCGCACAAGCTCGACGTCGATCTTTCATCCCTCGCGACGTTCGACAGCGTCATCAAGGTGCAGGATATCAAATTGCCTGCGGGCGTGACGGCCAAGGCGAAGCCGGAAGAGATCGTTGCGTCGGTCTACGAGCCGAAGGAGGAAGTCGAAGCGGCGCCGATCGACCTTTCCGCGATCGAGGTCGCAAAGAAGGGCAAGGAGGCGAAGGAAGGCGCCGAGGGTGCGGAAGCGGCCGCCGAGGCTCCGAAGAAGGAGGAAAAGAAGGAAGAGAAGAAGAAATAATCCACTGTCATGAAAGAGAAGATCCATCCGAAATATTTTGAACATGCGAAGGTGACCTGCGCTTGCGGCGCGACGTACGATTTCGGCTCGACGAAGCCGGAGATCCACGTCGAAATCTGCGCCGCCTGCCACCCGGTCTACACGGGTACCGAGAAAGTGCTCGATGCCGCCGGCCGCGTCGAAAAATTCAAAGCCCGCAAGGCCGCGGGAGCGACGAAAGCCAAGAAGGGCAAGTAGGGGAACAAGCGGAATATTTCATTTTCGAGGCACGAAGATTTTCTGGTGAAAATTTTCTCCATCCGGCGCCGTCGCGCCTGCCGAGGCCTCGGAAACGAAATGCTCCGCTTGTTTTTTGTATATAATACAGGCATATGAACGAACAGATCGAAGAATTCAGAAAAAACAGGAAGACCGCGTATCTGGCCGAAGAATACCTGCGGCTCGAGAACGAGGAAGATTCCATCAGGAAAATGGCGGAGAAGGACCCGTCGCTCATATCGCTTGCCGACGAGGAGATCAAGAACATCGGATCGCAGAAAACGGGACTGCTTGCCCAGATGAAGACGATCGCGGCCACGGGCGAGGACGAGGAAAAGTATCCGAACGAGGTCGTCATGGAAATCCGCGCCGGCGTCGGCGGGGAAGAGGCGGCGATCTTTGCCGAAGATCTGGCGAAGATGTACAAACGATTCTCGGATCTGAAAGGCTGGTCGTTCTCGCTGGTCGCCGAGTCGCGCTCGGCGCTCGGCGGACTCAAGGAAGGCTCGTTTGAGATCCGCGGCAGAGACGCATATCGCGAACTGCGTTTCGAGACCGGGGTGCATCGCGTCCAGCGCGTGCCGGAGACGGAGAAATCGGGCCGCGTGCACACTTCGACCGCGTCCGTCGCCATCCTGCCGATCCGCAAGAAATCGAAGATCGAGATCAAACCGGCAGATTTGGAAATAGAATTTTCCCGCTCGGGCGGCGCCGGGGGACAGAACGTGAACAAGGTGGAGACGGCGGTGCGCCTCATCCACAAACCGACCGGCATCGACGTCCGTTCGACCGCCGAACGCAGCCAGTTGAAGAACAAGGAGCGCGCCCTCTCCATCTTGCAGTCCAAGCTCGAGATCCTGGCCGAGGAAGAGGCGGCGAAAAAATTCGCCGGCGAGCGCAAGGAACAGATCGGCACGGCCGATCGCTCGGAAAAGATCCGCACCTACAACGTCCTGCAGGACCGCGTGACCGACCACCGCGTAAAGCATTCCTGGTACAACATCGAGAATATTTTGGCCGGCGACGGCCTCGTGCCGGTTGTGGAATATGTCGTCAAGGCCGACGGCAAGCCGCAGGCGGATGCGGAGGAAGGGGAGGATTGATTTCGCTTGATATTTTCCCGCTTTTTGCTATACTCCTCCGGCACATGTCAGCAGAGACGAAAACCAAAGGAAATGCCATGATCGACCTGATGTTCGCCGCAGGCGCACATTTCGGCTACCAGCGCTCGCGCCGCAACCCGTCCGTCACACAGTTCGTCTTCGGCACGAAGAACAAATCGGACATCATCGACCTTGAAAAGACGGCCGAACAGCTCGAAAAGGCAAAAAAATTCATCGAATCGATCGCGAAATCGGGCAAACAGGTCCTCTTCGTCGGCGGCAAGAGCGAGGCGCGTGAAGCGGTGAAATCCGCGGCACTGTCATTGAATATGCCGTTCGTCGCCGGACGCTGGATCGGCGGCACGCTCACAAACGCCCCGGAGATCAAGAAGCGTATCGCGAAATTCGAGGATCTCGAGAAGCAGAAAGAGAAGGGCGAGCTCTCAAAGTACACGAAGAAGGAGCGCCTGCTCATCGACAAGGAGATCGCCGACCTCGAGCGGATGTTCTCCGGCATCGTCTCCATGAAGGAATTGCCGAAAGCGATGTTCGTCATCGACCCGAAGAAGGAATCCATCGCCGTCGCCGAGGCGGAAAAGACCGGCGTGCCGGTCGTCGCGCTTGCGAACACCGATTGCGACATCTCGAACATCGACTATCCGATCGTCGGCAATGACGCCGCCGTCACCTCGATCGCGTCTTTTGTTTCCGAGATCGCAAAAGCCTACAAGGCAGGCGCGTCGGCGAAATAAACGGTTCCGGAGGGTTCGTTTTATCATTTTTATTCTTTTCATACGTCATGGCGACCATATCAATGGATCAGATCAAAGAGCTGCGCGACAAGACCGGCATTTCGATCATGCAGTGCCGCAAAGCGCTCGAAGACGCGAACGGCAACATGGAGAAGGCCATGGTTCTCCTTGCCAAGAAAGGCGCGGAAACGGCCGCCAAGAAAGCCGAGCGCGTGCTCAAATCCGGCCGCATTGCGTCATATCTGCACGGCGCGGGCACGGTCGGCGTCCTTGTCGAGCTCTGGAGCGAATCGGATTTCGTTTCGCGTCACGAGGATTTCGGCAAGCTCGCCTATGACATCGCCATGCAGATCGCGGCGGCGAATCCGACATACGGCAAGCGCGAGGACGTGCCGGAGGACGAAAAGGTGAAGATCACCGATGCCTTTGCCGACGAGGTGAAAGGCAAGCCGGATGCGATCCGCGAAAAGATCCTGAACGGCAAACTCGACGCCTTTTTCAAGGAAAAGATCCTTCTCGAGCAGGATTTCATCAAGGATCCGTCGGTCACCATCCGGAACCTCATCGAATCGGCCATCCAGAAGTTCGGCGAAAAGATCGAGATCGGCAGATTTGTCAGATTCAGCACGATGAAATAGAATAGGGATATGGCGGAAGCCGTATTTTATATCGCACTTGTTCTCATCGCGCTCATGCTCCTTGCGGGCTG
Source organism: Patescibacteria group bacterium (assembly GCA_018968925.1). GTDB lineage: Bacteria > Patescibacteriota > Minisyncoccia > Phycocordibacterales > GWA1-40-21 > Bog-1340. Next base: position 8,162 of record JAGWZI010000018.1, read on the forward strand.
TTTCGGCGTGTCCATCGTGCGTCACGAGGCGATCGCCGAGACGGTCGCCAAGCAGGAAGAGAAGATCCGCGAAATCGCGCGTGACGGCAAGAAGCTTGCCAAAAAGATCCGCTTCGAGAATGCGCACCGTCTCATCGTGCGGTCGACCGATTTTGCCAAGCACAAGCTCGTGGCCCTCAAACGCCGTTTCGATAGCCGCCAGCCGAAATTCTTCCTTGCGGCGCAAAAGCCCGGCGAAACGCACAAGAATTCCGTATCATTCTTCTTGCGCCATGTGACCGAACACAAGAATTCGCTGAAGAAGTAGTTTTTTGAACGGAAAATAGTTCGCCACCTTAGCTGTTTTGGCAGATATCAATCAAAGATATGCTAAGATAAAAATTATAGGCCACCTTAGCTCAGCTGGTAGAGCAATTGTTTTGTAAACAATAGGTCCCCGGTTCGATCCCGGGAGGTGGCTCAGGAAATCAGCGGCGCGTTGTCGCGGCCGTGCTCGTCGCGCCGGTGCGGAGCCATTTCGGCAAGGCGTTCTCGATATCGGCGATCGTGTCGATCTTCGGGATGAGATGCTCGTTGACGACGACTTCGGGCGTCGACGTGCCGACGTTGTAGAGCTGGGCGAGTGTCCGGATGAGCGGCATGTCGAGGTTCCGGTCGAAGGAGTAGATGCGGAGCGACGGATATTTCGCATGGAGAGCGGTGAGACCGTCGCCGACCGCCTGGCACGCAGCGCAGTCGTTCGCATAGAAATAGAGGATGGCGACCGGCGCATTCTGACATTTCGCGTCAAGCTGTTTCGTCAGGATGAAATCCTTGACCTCGAGGATCGAATAATATTCCTTCATGGCGATGACGTCGGGATTGGTGTCGTCGGCGCTCGCTTCAAGGAAAGAAAGTTTGTCGCCGATCTCGCCGAGTTCGCCGGCAAGGGTCGATTTGTCGATGTCCTTGCACGAGACCTGGCCGAGGAGGGCGAATTCGGTTTCGGAGGCGAGGATGTCGTTCGACGCCTTGTCTTCGGATGCCTTGACCGCGGCGGCCCTGCTGTTCGTGACCGCATCGCTCGCATAGAGGGCGACGAGAAAGACAGCGAGAGTGATGAGGAACGCGTAGAGATATGTTTTCCAGTTTATCGCCATGAGGGTTTTTTTGCGATCGCCGCATTATACGCCGACCGGAGCACCCAGAAGATGGCGAAGACGGGATAGAGGAACGGAAAGGCGATCGTCGATGCGTCGATGCGAATTCTTTTTTCCGTCAGATAGCGCCCGTAGACAACCATGCCGATGGTGAAGAGGATAAGCGCGATGTCGATGAATGCCGTCATGGGCAGGTTCACAAAGAACCAGCTGAAGCGGACGTTCTGGAAAATGAGCGACGGATTTGCGCCGAGGAAATGCAGTTCGCTGATTTTTGTGAGAAGAAAACTTCCGAGGGAAAACAGGATCTTGAAGAAATAGAAGATGGCGACCGCCATGAGCGCAGCCGAGGTGGGGAAGAAGAACATGCCGACATGGCCGTATTTCGGATTGAAGAAGAATTCGCGGTAATCGGCGCCATTCCTGATAAGGCCGTAGAGCCAGCGGACGCGCTGCTTGTGAAGCGTGCGGACAGTGGCAGGCCCGACGGTGTAGACGATGGCCTCGCGGGCATTCTCGATCTTCAAGCGGTTCTTCTGCATGCGCATGGCGATTTCCATGTCCTCGGTGTTGTGCGCGCTCTTGAAGCGGCCGATCTGCGCGAAGACCGACATCCGGTAGATGGAGAACGGCCCGGGCGTAATGAAGATGGCGCCGATGCGGCTCTGCGTCTCCTTGCGGAAGACGCCGAGATGGTATTCGCTCGACTGCAGATGCCGGACGATGCTGTTCGGATTCCAAATTTTTAAGGACGGCGTGACGGCCATGACGTCCGGATCCGCGCGGAAATGATCCGCCATGAGCCGGAGGGCGTTTGGTTCGACGAAGGAATCCGCGTCGAGGCAACCGAAGAGGTCGCTCGTCGCATGTTCGATGGCGTAATTGACCGCCGTGTGCTTGCCGCCGTTTTCCTTATGGAAGAGTTTCACCTGCGGATTGTCCTTGTACGCCTGGATGATGTTCCACGTATCGTCCGTCGAACCGTCGTCGATGATGAAAATGGAGAGCTTGTCTTTCGGATAATCGAGAGCGAGAAGCGATTCGACCGTGCGGAAGACCGTTTTTTCCTCGTTCCAGACCGGCACGGTGATGGTCACGCTCGGATATTCTGTCGCGGCAAACGCGGCGTTTTTTTTCTTCCGGTCGCCGAGGAAGGCGATGAGCATGAAGACCTCGAAATAGAGGCCGAGGAAGACGGCGATCTGCGTCAGGATAGTGGCAACGTCGGACATGGATGAATGAGCATTGTAGCACGTTTTTTCGGAAATTCAAAACGGCCGGCGGTTTTTGTCAAAGTGCCGGATATCTGTATAATAACGCGCATGGAAAACCACGGCGAAAAGCCCATCCATATCCATCCGATCACACGCGTCGTCGACGACATTGCGCGGATTTTTTCCGGCATGGGATTTTCAATTGTTGACGGGCCAGAGCTTGAAACCGAGTATTATAATTTCGATGCGCTGAATGTACCGAAAGATCATCCGGCGCGCGACATGCAGGATACGTTCTGGGTGAAAACGAAACCGGGCGAGGAAGCCCGTCTCATGCGCACGCACACGTCGCCCGTGCAGATCCGCTTCATGGAATCGCACAAGCCGCCGTTCGCCATCGTCTGTCCCGGCCGCGTCTTCCGCAACGAAGCGACCGATGCCCGCCACGAAGCCATGTTCCACCAGGTCGAAGGCCTGTATGTGGGCACGGATGTCTCGCTCGCGACGCTCAAATCCGTTCTTCATGCTTTTTTCGACAGGCTCTTCGGCACGGACATAAAAGTCGTCTTCCGGCCGAGCTACTTTCCGTTCGTCGAACCGGGCGTCGAGGTTGTCGCCTCGTGCTTCAAATGCAAGGGCAAAGGGCCGTGCGTCATCTGCGGCGGCTCGGGCTGGATCGAGCTCATGGGCGCGGGAATGGTCCATCCGAATGTCCTTCATGGCGTGGGCATCGATCCGAGCCTTTGGCGCGGCTTCGCCTTCGGCATGGGCATCGACCGTCTCGCGATGCTCAAGTACGGCATCGAGGACGTGCGTCTTCTGTATTCGGGTGACCTGCGGCTCGTCAATCAATTCTGATATGAAACTTTCCTACAATTGGCTGAATGATTATTTCGGCGGGAAATTGCCCAAAGTCGAGCAAGCGGCAAAACTTTTGGATGATCACGCGATGGAAATTGAAAGCGTGGAAAAAGTCGGCGGTGACACGGTCATCGACGCGAAGACGACGCCGAACCTGAACCATACCTGCCTCGCGCACCGCGGCGTCGCGCGGGAGCTTGGCGCGATCATCGGCGCGAAACCTTCCTTATATTCAAGAAAATTCAAGGATTTCAATCTGCCAAAAGCGACAGGAAAAATTTCCGTCTCGATAGACGAGCCGGCAAAGTGCCGCCGGTACATCGGCCGGCTCGTTGAAAATGTGAAGATCGGTCCGTCGCCAAAATGGCTTGTCGAGAAGCTCGAAACCTTGGGTCAGCGCTCGATCAACAATGTCGTCGATGCGACGAATTTCGTCATGCTCGAGATCGGCCAGCCGATGCACGCCTTTGCCGCCGACAAGATTCCGTCCGGAAAAATTCTCGTGCGGAATGCCAAAGCGGGGGAGCATATCACGACGCTCGACAAAAAAGACGTCGCGCTCGACGAGTCAGTTCTCCTCATCACGGACGGCGAGCACCCGCTCGCCATTGCGGGCGTGAAGGGCGGCAATTTTGCCGAGCTTGATGCGAAGACGAAAAACATAATCCTTGAATCGGCGAATTTCGATCCGATCCTCGTGCGGAAGACGGCGCAGAAAATAAAAATCCAGACGGATGCGTCGAAGCGGTACGAAAACGAGATCACGCCAGAGTTTGCTGGCGAAGCGATGGAAATCCTCACAAAACTCATCGTGGAGATCGCCGGCACGAAAGAAACGAAAGTGGGCGACACTGTCGATATATATCCGAAAATGCCGACGCCGCGCGCCATCGGCATTTCCGCAAAAGACGTCGAGAATATCCTCGGCGTCGCGATCAGTGAGAAGGATATCGCCGATATTTTCAGCCGATGCGGATTTGAATTCATACAAAACGGCAGCGATTTTTCCGTGATAGCGCCTGCGGAACGGCTCGATCTCACCATCAAAGAGGATCTTGCCGAGGAAATCGGCAGGCTCGTCGGCTACGAGAAAATCCCGGACATCGCTTTGCCGAAAATGCCATTTGCGCCGGAGACCAATACAGTATTCGCGTACAAGGAAAAAATAAGGAATATCCTATACGGAGAAGGTTTTTCCGAAGTGATGAATTACACGTTCGTCGGGAAAGGCGATATCGAGCTCGCCAACCCGGCATCGCCGGAGCGGAAATTCTTGCGGACGAATCTCTCTGACGGTCTTGCGGAAAGTCTTTCGTTCAACGCGCGGAACGCCGAGCTTGTCGGCATGCCAGAGATCCGCATCTTCGAATTCGGCCATGTTTTCCCGAAAACGGGGGAGCGCGAACATATCGC
>JAGWZI010000019.1 GCA_018968925.1 Patescibacteria group bacterium
GTATTCAGAAAAAGAATTTTAATGTAGAACATTTCTTACCTCAGAAACTTAAAAAAGATCAATCTGTAAGTAAAGATACAGCCGAAGCGATTGATAATATCGGTAATCTTCTTGTAATAGCTCGTCATACTAATTCAGATCTTGGTAGTTTAACACCAAAAGAAAAAGTTGATTTACTTAGAAGTAAGACTGTTTATACAAATAATTTACCTTATTTGGTTGAATTCTTATCAGAATATGGAGATGTTGCATCAAAATGGTCAAAAGACCAAATAGAAAAAAGAGCAAGAGAAATAGCAAAAATCGCTTTTGAAAAAATCTGGATGATAAAATCTATATAAAGATAAAATCGAATAGCTATATTAGCTTAATATATTTTTCACTTGTTAGCCGAAAAAATACCTGAAAATCTTCTCTTTTTCTGCTTTTTTCGATCGGAAATATTTTTCTTCCTGTTCTGTCAGGCAGATTTGGTATAATAGAATCTTATCAACTTAAATTATCAGCATAATATAAAAACTATGAATCCAGTCGTACATTTTGAGATGGGATACAATGATCGCGAGCGGATGAAGAAATTCTACGTGGGCGCGTTCGGGTGGAAGTTACAGCAGATGGGCGCGGAAATGGGGAATTACGTTCTCGCCCAGACCGCGGAAACCGACAAGAACGGCATGGTGAAGACGCCGGGGACGATCAATGGAGGCTTTTATGAGAAAGCCGGCCCTTCGTCCGAAGCGCCGTCCGTCGTGATTAGCGTGAAAGACATCAAAGCCGCGATCGAAGCGGTGAAAAAGAACGGCGGCACGATCCTCGGCGCCATGGATGCATCCGGCAAGAACAGCATGGAGCCGCAAATGATCCCGGGCGTCGGTCTCTGGATCTCCATCAGGGATACGGAAAACAACCGCGTGAGCATTCTCGAGCCGCTGGAAAGGTAATTTACTTTACGAACGCGGCGAGCTTGTCGAGCTGTTGGTTCCAACCGGTTTCCATGCCTGCAAGCATTTGTTCCGCGACTGGCGCCTTGCCGGCGGCAATGATGTGAACGGTCATTTCCATTTTGGCGCCCACACTTTTGAACGTGACGGTCGTTGAGCCGTCGATCAGCGTCTCGTCTTTCTCGTCGACGGCCTTGTTCGTGAAAACGAGCCGCGTATTCGGTACGACTTCCTTGAAGATACCTCGCATCGGCCAGCGCTGTCCTGCGAGCGGACCAAGCTCTTTTCCGGCAAGCATGACGATATGGATTATACCGCCCGCTTTCGCATTCCACTCGCAGACGGGATTCGTGACACCCTGCGGTCCCCACCATACGGCGACCGATTTCGGATCGGTCCAGGCACGCCAGACTTTTTCGATCGGCGCGTCAAGCAAACGGCTGAGTGTAAGCTCTCTTTGTTTATTCATACCTCTTTGTATTATTTGTGCTGATAACGATGTAAGTATACGCCTGGCGACGCACGTTGGATACGGAATATTTTGTCAATCTGTTCATTTTTCTCGAATGGGCGTACGCTATATGCATGGAACCGCTTGCGGCAAAGATTAGGCCGAAAAATCTGAAGGAATTCGTAGGGCAGGAGCACCTGGTCGGCGCGGGCAAGCCCCTGCGCGAAGCTTTGGAGCAGAAACATGTCTTTTCCTTTATCCTTTGGGGGCCGCCCGGCGTCGGCAAGACGACTTTCGCCCGCATGTATGCGAAAGCCTTGAACGCCGACTATCATGAACTTTCCGCCGTTTCGGCAGGCAAGGACGACATCAAAAAGATCGTCGAGAATCGCGGGGAACTCTTTGGGCCGACGATCCTTTTTCTCGACGAGATCCATCGCTTCAACAAGGCGCAGCAGGATTATCTCTTGCCGTTCGTCGAATCCGGCCGGCTCGTCCTTGTCGGCGCAACGACCGAGAATCCTTCGTTCGAGGTGATTCCGGCCTTGCTGTCGCGCTGCCGGGTGTTCGTCATGGAAGAATTGAAGGAAACCGAGATGAAAAAAGTCATCGAACGCACCGGATACAAGCTCAAAAAAGACGCGATGGAATGGCTTGTCGCCATGGCGAACGGCGACGCACGGCAAGCGATCGCCATGATCGAGAACACGGCGAGTTTGTACAAAGAAATTTCACTTGAAAATCTGAAGAACACGCTCCAGTCAAAATTTTTGCGCTACGACAAGAAAGGCGAGGAGCATTACAATACGATCTCGGCGTTCATCAAAAGCATGCGGGCAAGCCAGCCGGACGCGGCGCTCTACTATCTGGCGCGGATGATCGAGTCGGGCGAAGATCCAAAATTCATCGCGCGGCGCATGGTTATCTTCGCCTCGGAAGACGTCGGCATGGCTCAGCCGACGGCGCTTGTCGTGGCGAACGAAGTCTTCAAGGCGGTCGAGGAAATAGGACTTCCGGAATGCGGCATCAACCTGGCGCACGGCGTCGTCTATCTTGCGCTTGCGCCGAAAAACAAATCCGCGTATGAAGGTTACATGGAAGCGCTCGAGGACGCCAAAAAACTCGGCAATTTGCCGATACCGCTCGTCATTCGCAATCCGGTGACCAAACTCATGAAAGAACTTGACTACGGCAAGGGATACGAACGCTATCCGAAAGAGGATTTGCTGCCGGAAAAACTGAAAGGGAAGAAGTACTACAGGCCGAAAGCGCCGGTGAAGAAAAAGGAATCGTGATAATATAAACGCATGATCGCGCACCTCGCTCAAAACACGATCGGCATGCTGTGGTTCATATTCATCCTCTTTTGGCTCGTCACCGCGTTCTCCGCAAAGCGCAAGGTCCGGACGGGGTGGTGGAAAAGGGAAACGCTCCTGCGTCTTGCGATCGCAGCCTGCGTTGTCGTCATTTTCCTGCTGTTGCCGGCGAAAAATATCGGCGCATCGTACGCCGATTCGCCCGCGTACGGAATATTGGCGGCTCTCGGCATTTTCCTGGTCGCCGCCGGCCTCGGCTACGCCCTCTGGGCGCGCATGAATCTCGGTCGCAATTGGAGCGGCTATCCCTCGGTCCAGGAGAATCATGAGCTCGTGACTTCCGGTCCGTACCGCACCGTGCGCCATCCGATCTATACTGGCATCATCCTCGCGCTTGCCGGATCGCTCATGGTCGGCGCCGTCGGTTGGATCGTCGCGTTCTTCACCATAACGCCGATCCTCCTCCTGCGCATTCCCGCCGAGGAAAAGATCATGCGCGGCCTCTTCCCGAACGAATATCCGGCCTACATGAAGCGAACGAAGCGGCTCGTGCCATTTATCTGGTAATTTTAAACAATTTCATGCAAATACGAGATTCAGTCGTCATCGTCACAGGAGCGTCGGAAGGCATCGGCCGCGCGCTCGCCAAACTGCTCTCGGAAAAAGGCGCGAAGGTCATCCTCGCCGCGCGCTCGGCGGACAAGCTGAAAGCAGTCGAGGCGGTGTGCAAGAATTCCTGCGCCATTCCCGCCGACATGAGCAAGTCTGGCGATATCGCCGCACTCGTGAAAAAGACCGTGGAGAAATTCGGCCGGATCGACATCCTGGTGAATAACGCCGGTCTCGGCCTGCGCGCGCCCGTTGAATCGATCGATATCGAAAGCTATCGGAACATCATGGACGTGAACGTTTTCGGCGCGCTCGAAGCGATGCAGGCGGTGATTCCCGTCATGCGCGCGCAGGGAAAAGGAATGATTTTGAACGTCAGTTCGATGGTGTCGAAAAATTGTTTCCCCGGTCTCGCGGCGTACGCTTCGACGAAATACGCGCTCAATGCCCTGTCGCTCACCGCGCGGGTCGAGCTTGCGAAAGACGGCATTGCCGTCTCGTTGTTCCATCCGAAAATGACCGCGACGAAATTCGGCGAACATTCACTCGGCGAGAAATACGTCTCGGGCGCCCCTCGGCCTGGCATTCCTGTCGACACGCCGGAAGCCGTCGCGGAAAAGATCGCGGAGCAGATCGGATCGGAAGCGGTCGAGACGATGATGTAAGTTCTTTATTGCGGCAGTGTAACCCCGAAAAGCGCGAAGAACTTCATCGGATCGACGGAAATGTTGCCGATGCGGATGGACAGATGGAGGTGCGGGCCTTCGGCGTAGCCGGTCTCGCCCGAAAGGCCGATCTTTTCTCCTTTCAGCACGAGCTCGCCGGCGCCGACGAAAATTTTTGACAAGTGCATGTAGATGGAAAGGACGCCAAGGCCGTGATCGACGACGATCGTGTTCCCGTAGGTCGGATAATATTTCGCCACGCGCACGACGCCGCGATTCACCGCGTCAACCGGCGTGCCGGGCGGCGCATGGAAATCCGTGCCCTTGTGGGCGATGACGTAATCGCCGCTCGAGCGCACGAAGCCGTACGGATCGGTCACGACCGGATTTGCGACGGGGAAGGAAAAGATGGCCGTCCAAAGCGCTTTGTCCTTGCGCGAATATGTTTTCAAAAGGTCGGTATTGTCTTTCTCAAGCTCCGAAACGACGCGCGTCTGGTTCGCGCTGCTGTTGCCGCCGAGCGATGCCGGCACGGGGATGAACTCCGTCGGTGAAACCCGTTCCCTGACAAGAAACGATGTCGTTGCCGTCGTGCCGTCTTTCCATATTACAGAAACGGAAACGGTGCCGGTCGCCTGATGCAAATCCGCGCCGTAGAGCGCTGTCGGCACCCCTCGGTACATGAAAAAGTAGAGCCTGGGGCTCGTCGCTGCCGGCAGAGAGGTTGTGCCGGAGACCGTGATCATCACCGGTTCGCCTTGGATGATGTTTGCCTGGCTGACATGCAGCAAAATCGCCGCATGCGCCGCCGATGCGATAAAAAACGGGAAGATAAAAAACAAAAGACCGTACGATTTCATACTGATCAGTATACACCCGCAAGACTTTTTATGCGGCCTCTGATATATTTGAGCGATGAAGAAGATCCTGGCGGTCATCGCGGTCATCATCCTCGGCGGCATCGGATACGCCGCCGCGCATACGCAAAAAGGAAATCCCGTTCAAAATCCGGCGCAGGTCGAAGCCACGCCGTCCGCGCAGAAAATCAGCGTGTTCATCGTGCCGGGACACGAGCCGGACAACGGCGGCACGAATTACAAAAATCTCTACGAACGGAATCTCGTCGTGCCGATCGCCGATGATCTGCAGAATTTGCTCGACGCAAACGGTCGCTATGCGGCAACGGTCGCTCGCGATGCGAATGCATGGGCTCCGACGCTTGCGGCATATTTTCAAAATGATTGGAATGCGATCGTCGCCTGGGAACAGGCGGCAAAGGCGGCATTCATGCGGACAACGCCGCAAAACGTCAACGCTTCCGGAGAAAACCACAATAACGCCGCCGTCGATGACGCCTTGCGCCTCTACGGCATGACAAAATGGGCTGATGAAAATAATATCGACCTCATGGTGCACGTGCATCTGAACAATTACCCCGAAGCGATGGCGAAAGGCATTGTCGGCAAATATTCCGGCTTCGTCGTCTACATGCCGGCATCGAATCTGAAAAATAGCGCCGCCGCAAAACCGATCGCCCAAGCGGTCTTCGACCGCCTGTCTCTGTACAATCCGGTCTCGAACCTGCCGGTCGAATCCGCCGGTCTCGAAGAAGACAGCCAGCTCATCGCCATGGGCGCGTACGACACCGCCGACATGCCGAGCATTCTCGTCGAATACGAATACATTTACGAGCCGCAGATCGTGAACCCGGCGACGCGCGCCATCGCATTCAAGGATTTCGCGTATCAGACATATCTCGGTCTCGAGGATTTTTACAATCATCGCGCGAACGTAACGGCAACGTCATCATACGATCCGGCTGACCATGTCTACGACTGGCAGAACCGCGTCACGAATGCGAACGCCGATCCGCGCGACATCTACGCCATGCAGACGGCGCTTATCATGGACGGCGACTATCCGCCGAAAGGAAAGACGAGGAACGATTGTCCGCATTCGGGAACGATCGGCGCATGCACCGAAACCGCCGTCGCCGCATTTCAGCAAAAAAACGGCATCACGGGCGAGAACGCCTTCGGAGAAAGAACGTTCGAAGCGCTGAAAAAGATTTACGAAAACAAAAGCTAGATCTTCGCCGCAATGATGTTCGCAAGGGAAAGGACGTCCGCGGCGTTCGGTCCGATCACCACGAAATAGTAGTCTCCCTTCGAAAAATCAAGCGCAATGCGGCCGGCGGACACGGCGGATTCCTGCGCGGCGCGCGCGCCCGAGACGCCCACGAGGCGCGTGCTGGTGCCGTATGGGAAGAGCGTATCGGTGTACGGCGCATTGTCGGTATATTGCGATACCGCGACGAGATCAAAATTGCCGTCCGGCATCGTCCGTTTTTCGGATGCTCCGCTTACCCAGAAATATTGCACCGGCAACTGATAATTCTTGCCGTCCGCCGCCTGCGCGGAAACGCCGGAAAATCCCGCGTTCGTCAGGTCGTTCGCCGTGATCAGAATGAACGGATCGCGTTTGACCGGTTTCGCCGCGGAAAGGGAAGAGGAGGAAAGAGCGTTGCCGCGGATGAGGAGCAGAGCCGTGGCGATGATGATGACCAGAACCATGGCGATGATGGAATATTTTTTCATGCAGAAAGTATACCGCACGGCGAGCAAGAAGAAAACCCGGGGTAAACCCGGGTTTTCTTTTATCTCTTCTTAATAAAGATGACTTAGAACCCGAAGAAGTGGGAGAAACGGGAGAAGAACGAGCCGATCGAGCCGAAGAATCTGCCGATATCCATCTTCGGAGCCGGCTTCGGCTGGCCGTTCTGGTCAACGATGACCGTGGCCGTGACCGACGTGCCGCTCACCGTTCCCTGAACGAGCACCTTGTCGCCGACCGCGATCGCGGAGACGCTCGAGGAAGCCTTGTTGTCGATGACGACGTTCGCGTTCGTCGCGTCAACCGTGTAGGTCAGACTGCCGCTCGTCACCGTAAGTATCGCCGCGCTTGGCGTTGACGTTGCGGTCGAGCTCGCGGTTGCCGGAGTTGCGGTCGCCACCGTGCCGACGATGATCGGCTGGCCGCTTGAGAGCAATCCGTTCAGATCGGCGTTCTTGCCGTCGTCATGCTTCTTCTGCGGCGGAACGATGTCGAAAACGGTCTTCGCGATGATGCTGTTCGTGCTCGAAGCGTTCCACGAGCCTTGCGCATAGACCATATCGCCGACCGCGATCGTATCGATCGTTGTCGTAGCATTCCCCTTGAAGATCTTCGCGCTTGATGCGTCGATCGTGTACACCGTGCTCGTCGCCGGCGTCGTCGTCGCAAATGTCGAAGAACCGTTCATCATGCCACGATCATGCATTCCTTCCGGGCCTTCCGGACGCATATCGTTCTTCACCGCCGTGACGGTGATCGTGGTGCCGCTGACGTTCGAAACCGTGCCGGCAACGGCCGCTAAACGCATCCGCATGAACATGGCGGGAGAACCGCTGGCATGTTCGCCATTCTGATTCTGATCGTTCATTTCACTGTTCCAAGCACCGAAACCGCCGCCGCGCACCATTCCTTCCGAATGCTGCATCGGCCCGCCATTCCCGTATCCTTCGGCAAATGCCGGAGCGGCGACCGTGCCGACAAGCGTCATGATTGCAAAAAACATTTTTATCTTATTCATGATTTTGTATTACGCTGATAAAACTTATAGTTATAGACGGACTCTTTCCGCACTCTCGTCTACGATGGTAAAGACGCTCCCGGGTGCGGTTTCTTTCATGGACATGTTCTGATTTATATTGTATTCTTTCATCCGTATCCCATCATGGTGAAAGAATCAACCGTTTCAAACGTCTTTCTATGCGAGCGCGAATGATGAAAAAAGAATTCACGGCACTCTACGAGCGGGAATCCGACGCGCTCTTCCGCTACTGCCTGGTGCGCGTCGGCGACCGCGAAAAAGCGATCGACATCGCGCAGGACGTGTTCGTGAAAGCGTGGCAGGAGGCGGCGACGGAGGGCATCGGGCATCCGCGCGCGTACCTTTTCACTCTTGCCAAAAACGCGATCATCGACTGGTACCGGCGCAAAAAAGCGGTATCGCTCGATGCGGCGCTTGAAAACGACGAGACGGGCGCAGCGGAACCGTCCGACGAAAAAACGCATGCGGATATCCCGTTTTCCACAGAAGCGAAGCGGGTGCTCGCGGCGGTGAAAAAGCTTGAGCCGACATACCGCGACGTCCTCGAACTGCGCTTCACCGAGGATCTGTCGCCCGCGGAGATCGCGGAGATCATCGGCGAAACGGCGAACGTCGTTTCCGTGCGGATCAACCGCGGCATCGAGAAATTAAAGGAGATTTTCCATACGAACCATGCAGAATAATTTCGAAAAAGGAATAGAAGACATCAGGAAGACCGGTCTCTCGAAGATCGAGAAATCGATGATGCTCGAGAACGTTTTTGCAGCGAACATTCCGTCGCCCTATGCGCCGGCGCGAAACATCTTTGGCATGCCGAAAACGTTCGCGTCCGTGCTCGCATCGGTCCTTGCGCTTGTGACCGTCAGCGGATCGGTCGCGTATGCCGCGGAAGGGAGCGTGCCGGGCGATCTTCTCTATCCGGTCAAAACGCACGTGACCGAGCCGATCCGCGACGCTCTGGCTTTCACGCCGGCGGAAAAAGCATCGTGGGATGCGCAGAAGGCGTCGCGCCGGCTCGCCGAAGCGGAAACCTTGGCGAATCGCGGCGCACTTTCTCCCACGAACGAACAAGACCTGCGGCGGCATTTTGACGAAAGCGCCGCGGCGTTCGACCATGCGATCGGATCCATGGCGACGACCGATCCGGCGCGCGCGCAGATCAGCGATTCGTTCGCGAACATCCTCGGCGATCAAGAAAACCGCTTTGCCGCCATCGGCCGTAGGGCGTCGACGAGCATGCCGGTCCGCGCTCTCGGTGAAGACGTCGCCCGCGTATTCAAAGAAGTTCCCCGCCAAGGAGAAAAGCAGGATATGGAAAATCCCGAGGCGTCATCGAGCATGCCGGCCCCGAATCATGGCGACGGATCTATCGGACGGTTTCCGGAACATGACGCGACAAGCGCGCGGCCGGACGAACAGGCGAGGGAAGAACCTCCGGAAAACGAGGCCGGCTGGCAATTCGACCGCAACGACTAGCCTCAACGGGTTCCTTCGGATATAATGCCTGCATGGATTATTCGACCATCGCATCCGACGCATCGATCGTAAAGACGATCGCCGCACTTTCGGCGAAAGGGTACGACGCATCGATCGCGGCGAGCCGCGCAGACGCGCTCGAGGAGATCAAGAAACTCATTCCCGCGGACGCGTCCGTGATGAACGGATCGTCGGCGACCCTCGGCGAGATCGGCTATCTCGATTACCTTGCAAAAGGCGGACACGGCTGGCGCGATCTGCACGCCGAAGTCACCGCGGAAAACGACGCCGCGAAGCGCGTCGAGCTTCGCAAGCAATCGGTTCTTTCCGATTGGTATCTCGGCAGCGTCCACGCGCTCGCTGAAACGGGCGACATGGTCGTCGCCTCGAATTCAGGCAGCCAATTGCCGCACCTCGTCTTCACGTCGAAAAACATCATTCTCGTCATTGGCGCGCAAAAAATCGTTCCGGATCTCGCTGAAGGCATGAAGCGCCTCGAATCGTACGTCGTGCCGCTCGAGGATGCGCGCATGATGCAGGCCTACAAAACGCACACCGCGAACAACAAGACCCTTGTCATCCGCGGCGAGAATCCCTCGCTCGGACGGAAATTTCATATCATGATCGTAAAGGAAAAGTTGGGATTTTAATCGTGATATAATGGCGCAATGAAAAAATCCATCATCACCATATCGGTTCTTGCCGGCATCGCGCTCGTCGCGCTTGCCGTTTTTTATTGGATGACGCCGGCGGGAAACCTGCCGCATCTCATGCCAGGATTCGAATCCGGTGTGACAAAGGTCCACTTCAAACACGGTCTTGCGTCGCTCCTTCTCGGTCTCGCGCTCTTCGCCTATGCATGGTTCGCAAGCGGTTCGAAATCAGCGAACGGCTAGTACAAAAAAGAAAATCGCTCCTGCTGCAAGGCAATACCCCGCGAACGGCGCGAGGGTTTTCGTCTTGAAATATTTGCTCAAAAATTTCACCGAGAAATACGCGGCGATGGCGGCGGCGACTGCGCCCATGACAGTTGGCGCCGATGCGCCGGCCGGCATGGCGAAAAGATCAGGAAGCTTGAGGAGTGCCGCGGCGAAAATGACCGGCGCGGCAAGCAGGAATGAGAATCGGGCGGCGGCATCGTGATCGAGCCCCGATGCAAGACTGGCGGCAAGCGTCGAGCCGGTCCGCGAGAAACCGGGAACGAGCGCGATGCATTCGGACAATCCGACTTTCACGGAATCGAACCATGAAAGCTTGGCGATTTTCGTATCAGCATCGACATTGTCTTCGGTTCTTTTCTTTCTCAGGTATTCTGCGGCAAAAAGCATGACGCCGTTCGCAACAAGAACGATCGCGACAACCTTCGCCGACGAGAGGAGCGCCTGCACTTTCTCCTGGAAGAGAACGCCGAGAATGCCGACCGGGATCGTGGCGATGACGATCATCCAGCCGAGCTTCGCATATGTATCTGCCGGATCGATGAAACGGTTCTTGAGCGATCGGAAAACGCCTTTCCCGATGAGCACCCAATCGTTCCAAAAGAATCCGAGGAGGACGAGTGCCGTGGCGAAATGCGTGGCGACAAGAAAAGTGAGGAACGCATCCGAATTCTGATTGATTTGCCAGCCGAAAAGCGCCGGAATGATCACCGAATGCCCGAGGCTCGAAACGGGGAAGAGCTCCGTGACACCCTGAAGGAATCCGAGCACGATCGCTTGAAAAAATGAAATCATGAAAAAAATAAATTATTACAAGCCGTTCACTGTATTGATCTCCGGCTGAATGGTGTTCGACGCGATGGCAAGCACGCTGCGGCCGTAGGTGCACGACGATCCGCCCGTGCCGTAGTAGCGGCAGGCCGCGCGCATGTCCGCGGTATAGCCGCCGCCCGACGCACCAAGATCCGCCAGATAGATCGCCGACGCCATGAAGGCATGCTCCGGATTCCACGGATTCGGCATTCCGGAAATGCCGAGTGCGTTCGCGACGCGGCTCACAAGTCCCATCCACGTCGATGCGATGAATTGCGCCGGGCCCATGGCGCCGCCCCAACCGTAGGACTGCGGGCAAGAGACGATCGTATGGTACGGATCGACGGACAGGTCATTCGTGATCGTCAAAAACGGCGGCACATCGCGCGTCGGGCTCATGACCTTTGCCAGATAGGCGCCGGTCCTCACGTTCACGCCCGCGCCCGTCGACGGATTCGACAGATAGCAGGTGCCCTGATTGTTCCCGAGATTCGTCTCCTGCGTCATGATGGCGAGCAGGAACGCCGGGTCGACGCCGGTCGCCCTTTGCGCCGAGAGCGCATATTGATAGGCGACACCGAACGGGATCGCGTTCGATCCGCCGGCGAGAGCGAAAAGCTTGGCATTGATGGCGTCGATCTGCTTTTGCGTCGCCGAGACGTACGCCTGCTTCGCCTTCTCGCTCGCCTGGCTCACGGCGAGCAACTTGCCCTGGGTCGCCTGGTTCGCCTGCAAGGCCTTTTGCGCCTGTTGGATCTCGTACCGCGCGTCCTCCGCATCGTTCTGCTTGTTGACAAGCACGCCTTTGGCCGCGGTCGACGACGCTTCCTCGACCGCAAGTTCCTGCGAAAGGGAATTCAGGTCATGGCTCAAGAGCTCGAGATTCGCCGCGTCGCTCAGAAAGCCGGAGATCGTCTCGTTTGAAAGGAGAATTTCGAGGAGCGACGTATGGTCCGCCTGGTTGACTTCGCGCAGCATGCCGGCAAGATCCTGTTTGTTGCTTTCGATCTGCGCATCGAGGCTGTCGATCTGGTTCTGCGTGTCGGTGATGTTGTCGCCGAGCGTCTTGATGAGCAGGTTTTTCGCCTGGATGTCGAGCTGTTCGACCTTGATCGCCGCGGCGATCGCGCTGACCTGTTTTTGGATGGATGTCGTCGTCGCATGTTGCGCAGCGGCGGCGGCCTCGGCTTGCGACAGTTCGGCCTGCACTTGGGCGAGCTCGTTCTGGCATTCCGCCTTTTGCGATTGATTGAGCTGGTTCGGGAAAGAAAGGCATGACGGAGCCGTCTGGGCATGGGCCCGGCCGACAAGCAAAAGAACCATCAGGATGATGAATGCTGTGGAAAACTTTTGGAACATGTCGCCTAGTATAGCAAAAAACGCGCTATTTGCATCAGATCGTGCCCCTTGCGCGGCGCATATGCCGCGGTACAATTACCTGGTGCGTTTATCAAACCCATAATCTCATATTTATTCAATGTCTAGAACAGCGAAAACGGTCCTGATCGTCATCGTCCTTGCGGTCATCGTGGCAATCATCTGGATGTACGTTCCGAAATCAGGCATGAACTGGACGAACCAGCCGGCCGGGAATTACGTCGCTTCGTCGACCGACACGTCGGATGCGGCGATGAACCAGGACATGTCAAATATCAATGCCCAGCTTGACGGTCTGAATTCGGATACGGCGAACCTCGACGCCTCGAGCACGCAGTAAGAAACATTATCACTCTAA
>JAGWZI010000030.1 GCA_018968925.1 Patescibacteria group bacterium
TTCGCACTATTATCCACCAAGACGGCTGCGGACGCGATATAAAACGCGAGAAAATATAACAATTTTTCGTCGAAATGTCCACGCGCGCCGGCTTGGCGGCGCAAACGCTCGGAGGTAAAATACCGGGAGAAGCTTCTTTATCTGCAAAGGAGAGTGCGTATGGAAAACGATAGGCGAACGGAAAATTCGAAACCTGGCGGTGAAAATCCGAAACCGCCGTCGCTTGAAGAACTGAACCGGCGGGTCGAGCGATCGAAAGCGGTCGATGCAGTTCTGTTTTTCAAAGAACGGAGGAGAGGAAAACCGCCGAAGCATCGATCGGACCTTTGAAACGTGTCGGGATCAAAAAAGCCCTGCATCAAAAGATGCAGGGCTTCTCTCATTCCACTGTTTCCGTCACGGCGTCGATGTTGCCGTTGGCGTCGGCGTATCCGTTTCCGTATCCGTCGGAGTCAGGGTCGGAGTATCCGTCCCGGTTTCCGTAGGTGTAGCGGTCACGGTCGCGGTCGGCGTGCTCGTCCTCGTCGGCCTGGGCGTTCTCGTCGGAGTCGGCGTTGCGGTCGCAGTCGGCGTGTTCGTCGGCGTTGCGGTCGGATGCGGTTCCGTCGGAGCAAGCGGGCTCGACTGCGACTTCGTGCAGGCGAACGGCAGCGCAAGCGTCACCGCGCCGAACACGAACAGCAGGAAAGTTTTTTTCATGATTTCCTCCTTTTCTTCCAAAGAACAGATCACGGCAGACGCATGAGAACGCGCACGATGGGTTCGCCGGCGATCGTCGTCGACGAATAGCCGGCAGGCCACGGAACGCGCACATTCGGCGGGTTGGCGTCGAACGACAGACCCCACGGGATCCGGTACTCGAACGAAACGCCGAACGTGTCGCCGATCATCCGTTCAATGCCGAGATTCCACAACAGGTTCCATCGGTTCGTATTGCCCTCAAGATACTGTCCTGAGGCTTCGGCATACTGTATGCCGACGCCGAACTTTGGCGCGAACCCCCAGAACACGGCGGGCGAACCGTAGACGCTTCCGATAAGGCCGGTTTGAAAATTCACCGTCCCGATCGGTATCGTGCCTTCCGTCGTTTCCCTCCGCATGTTGATCGGCGTCGGGTCGAAGAAAGCTTCGAGCGCGAACGATGTCGGATCGAACGAATATTCGACGGCGATATCCGGCTCGATGCTCCAGGTGGCGTCTGCCACCATGCCGGGCGGCGTAAAATCATACGTCATGTCGTTCCACGGATGGATGCCGATGGAAATCGCGAGCGGCTTGCCGGCATGCGGCGGCGGGGGTATGACCGTAACATCGGCCATCGCTCCCGTGCCGCACAACAGAGCGACAAGTGCGAACAACGATAAACATTTTTTCATTCTGCCCTCCTTTGAGCATGAATTTCAGCGTTCGTCTGAAACAGAGAATACTGCAAAAGTCGGTATTGTCAAGATTCGAGCACGAACCGCTCGAGTGCGACAGGAAAATCAATGAGACCGCGGTGCGCATCATGATACATGGCGACGAGCCGGTCGAATGCCGCGGCAAGTTCGCCGTTCTTGAAATATTTGATATTCTCCCGCGCTTTCGAGAACGGATACGGATTGAGCCCCGCTTCCGCCGCATTTTTCGCCCGCGCGGCAAGCATAAGATTCTTCGCTTCCCAAAAGAGCATGCCATGGATCTCTTCCGCCGCCATGCCGGACGCGAATGCATCGGCAAGCATCATCCAGAGAACCTTGCGATCGCGTCGGCCGAACGCGTCCGCGAACGCAAAAAAATCCGGCTTGCGATCGGATTTTTTCGCCGGCGCTTTTTCTTTCTCCGAAAATTCCTCCGTTTTTTCCGCAACCTTTTCTATTTTGGCAAGACTCGCCTTGTCCGTCTTCCCTTCCGCAAAGATGAAAATATTTTCCGAATCCGCAAGCTCTTTTATGTGCTTTAAAATAACCTCTTTATTTTCTTTGTTTTCGAATACGCCCGACAGATAGACAATCGACTTCGCCGAGAAAAGTCCTTGTCCTCCGGCAAGCTCCGCAAGCTTCCCCGCCGCGATGTCATCGCCACCGAGCTTCACATATGCCGCATCCGGCCGCTTGGCGAGAAGCGCGTCGACGGTCACATTCGCCTTTTTCCTCGCCGAATCCGCATCCGCGCCGTGATAGAAATAGATCATAAAAGTATGGCGGCGCTCCCTGCGATCGCCGCGGTTTCAGCGCGCAAAACCTGCGTGCCGAGAGAAACCTGCTGGATGCGGTATTTTTTGAAAAGTGTGCGTTCGGCATCCGTCCAGCCGCCTTCGGGACCGACGAAAACGCCGACCGGCACGAGGGCGGAAAACTTCTCGAAGGCATTCGAGAAGTTTTCCGCCCCGAAATC
>JAGWZI010000031.1 GCA_018968925.1 Patescibacteria group bacterium
TTCTAGAAAAAGCCGATTCATGTTAGAAATAACGTATGACGGAATTGAAATCAAAACTGAAAAACCGTTCGGGGCAGGTATTGGATTGCATATATTACGAAAATAAAAATCCGAACGAGGATTTGAACGGCAAGATATTTCAGGCCGTTCATGGATTCTGTTTTTACGGAGATAAGCTCGTCATCGTTTATGCCGAGCAGAAAGGATATTGGACATTCCCGGGCGGCGGCATCGAGCCGGGCGAAACGTACGAGGAAGCAGTCGTACGTGAAGTGAAGGAAGAATCGAATATGAAAGTCCTTTCTCAAGAACTTATCGGCTTTCAGGACATATACGAACCGACACGAACGGTCAGGCAAACGCGCTCGTTCTGCATTGTCGAGCCGTACGGACCGTTTACCGGCGATCCGGACGGGGATATCACGGAAATCAAGCTCATCGATCCAAAGGATATCAAGAAATACATCGATTGGGGAGAAATAGGAGACCGGATATTGGAGCAAGCGCTCAAGCTTAAGAAACATGCCTGATATTTTCGAAAAAGTGACTGCGCTCGGCTTTCCTCCCGGCGAATATGTGGTCGTCGCGAGCGGCGTCCTTGAAGCGATCGGCATCCGCAAGGCGCGCGATGTCGACATGACGGTTACGCCGGAACTCTTCGAGCGGCTTCGGGCGAGCGGAGAATGGCGGGAAGTGGAGCGGTGGGGCAAAATTTTTCTCGAAAAAGACGGTTTTGACATCATTCCCGAGCTTTCCTGGCCGGCATATCCGACAACGACAAAACAGGCGATCGCTTCCGCCATGATGATACGCAGCATACCGTTCCTCAATCTCGACGAACTGATCAAATTCAAACGCGCTCTCGGCCGCAAAAAGGATTTAGCCGATATTGAGCTAATAGAAGCGCGTCTGAAGAAAGAATAAGAACGCGTTCAGAATATTTCCGCTACCGGGTGGTCGTCGTCGCAATGCAGCCCGTATAGGTCGTCGTACCGTTTTCAGCAAGGGTTGCAGTGTCGCCGACGTTCCAAAAGACGATCGATCCGCTCGCGTCCGCATAGCGGCCGCCATCCGCGGAAATCGTCTGCGGAAGCGTCATGCTGCGGCCATCGCTCAAAACGAGCGACACCGAACCGCCCGGCACAGGCGGCTCTCCGGCCGTCGCGGGCGTACTCGAACCGGCATAGAATGCGGCATCGATCGTTTTGCCGGCATCGCATGCGAACATCGCCGACGCCACCGGTTCAGCCGCCGGGGAAGCCGGCTGTTGCGGCTTCTTTCCTGAAAACACGATGAGCGCGACCGCTCCGAGCACGATGATCCAAAAAATGGTCTTTTTCATATGTCGGTATCATATCACAAAGGCCGAACGGACCGGCAACCCGTTATTTCCAGACGTTTTTTGAGATACTTGACAAAGTATATTATATATGTATAATAGTAATCGAAAGCTTGTAAAAGGGGGAAATATGGAATTCGTCCAGTTGTTCTGTGAAATGCTTAAATTTCGCAAGAAGATACAGAAGATACAACGGAAAAGTTTAGACGAGCAGATTAAAGAAAAAATGGCGGCGGATCGGGAGCGCGAACAGCGTACCGTCTATCCGCGCCAGAGACGAGAAATTAAGTTGTTATAGAAAATCTTTCTCTCCCGACAGTTCATATGAACTGTCGGGAGTTTTCTTTTAGTGTATACTGTTCCGTATGGAAACACGCATCGAGAGATCGAACACCGCGCTCGTCGTCATCGACTTGCAGAAAGGCATCGTGGGCATGCCGACCGCGCCTCATGCCGCGCCGGACGTCGTCGCGAACGCCGCGAAACTCGCCGACGCGTGCCGCGCTCTCGGCATACCGGTCTTTCTCGTGCGCGTCGCGACTTCGCCCGACGGCAAGGATCGCCTCTCGCCGGCTGTCGACGGCGACGGCGGCTGGGGAAGGATGCAGTTGCCCGCCGACTGGAGCGAGATCGTTCCCGCCATGGGACCGAAGCCGGGCGATTTCGTCGTCACCAAGCGGCAATGGGGCGCTTTTTACGGTACCGAGCTCGATCTCGAATTGCGCCGGCGCGGAATCAGGACGATCATCCTCTGCGGCATCGCCACAACGATCGGCGTCGAGAGCACGGCGCGCTTCGCCTATGAATACGGCTACGACCAGATCTTCATCGAGGACGCATCAAGCGACCGCGATGCGGACGGCCACGCGCGCGCCTTCGCGACGACCTTTCCCCGCATGGGCCGCGTCCGCGCAACGGCCGATATCCTCGCCGCGCTCGGCAGATAGCGTTCGCCGGCCTGTGGCATCTTGTGGTATACTGAGCATGGCATTACATTATAAATAAGAATGATA
>JAGWZI010000001.1 GCA_018968925.1 Patescibacteria group bacterium
GCCGGAACGGCAAGCGCATGAGACCGGAAATGAAATTGATGAGCGGGCGGAACGGGCCGACGATCGCGCCGAAATAGATCGTGCCGCTCGCGTAATTCTCGAGATATTTCCGCACGCGGTAGAACGTGGCGTCCTTCCTGATGCGCAGGATGCGGAGGATGTCGTCGCCGAAACGGTACGTGAGCGAATATCCGAGGATGTCGACGCCGATATTCGTAAAAAGGGCAATGGCCATGACGGCAAGCACGCTCATGTACCCTTGGCTTGCGAAGGCGCCGGCGACGAGGATGATCTCGTTCACCGGCACGGGCAGGATGAAGCCGGAGAGCACGATGAGAAAAAGCGCCGTGTATTTGTAGAGCACAAGGTAAGCCGTGAAGGTCGCAAAAAAGCTGATCATGCGATTAAGTATATCAAAAAACCGCTCGCTCTCAATCTTTCCGCTTCCGGACAATCTTCCACGCGAGATATGCGATGAACGCCACCACGACGGCGGCGGTAATGATCCAGATGTCGTTTGTGAAATCCTGCCAGTAATTGCCGAGGAAATATCCGGCAGAGGCGAAAAAGAGGAATGCGAGCGCATTGCCGAGAATATCGGCAACAATGAATACTGCCGCCCGCACACCGATGATTCCCGCCACGAAATTCACGTACGGCGCGAACGGTCCGGCGATTCTCGTCAAAAATACCGTGCCGAAGGCGTATGTGCGCAGACGCCGCTCGATCGCCATGAACTTGCCGTCCCACTTTTTTATCCATCGATCGAAAATGCGTTCCGCATAATGCCGGCAGAAATAGAAGACGATGCAGTCGGTTGCGATATTCGCAATGATCGCATCGGCGATGACGCCCGTCAGGTTCAGGTATCCTTGGCTTGCGAAGGCGCCGGCCGCCACGATGACGATGTTCGTCGGGAGCGGCAGGATGAGCGCGGACGACGCAACGATGAGGGCGATCGCCCAATATTTGTAGAGAAGGACGAACGACAGAAATGTGGAAACAAAAGCAGTCATTGCGCGGTCGTGGTGGCAAAATACGCCGCGACGGCCTTCTGCGCCGCGACAACGAAGAGTTTCTGGTCAAGAGCGTGCGTTTTCGCGTAATGTCCGATCGACACGTTCGGATAGCCGCCGTCGGAAATCGCCAGATCGTTCTGCAGATATTCCGGCGGGAGCTTGAAGATCATGTTCACGTAGCCGAAGGTCATCCACGAGGCGACAAGGACGGCGTCTTTGGCGCCGAGCGGTCCGCGATGTTCGCCGACTTCCTGGGCAAACCGCTCTTTATAGGCATTGATAAGATCGAGCCGCGAGATCCGCCGGTATTCCCGCACGCAAAAAACGGCAAGAAAGACGATCGTAATGAGCAAAACGATGACGAACGGCTTCGAGACCTCCTTTTTTTCTTTCATATGCATATTCTACCACATTTTTTGCCTTGAAAAAAGAATGCATTCCCGATGAAAAAAACATATAATGGCGGGACAACCAGCGTGTTGCCAAAAATCCCGGAAGGGGTTTTTCATTGGTCTCATTTATCAGCATAATTTGGAAACAATGGCGAAGAGCAAGAAATACGTGTACGCGTTCGAGGAAGGCAATAAGGAAATGAAGGAAATTCTCGGCGGCAAGGGCGCAAATCTCGCGGAAATGGCGGGCATGGGCATCGCGGTTCCGCCGGGATTCACGATAACGACCGAATCCTGCGCGCTCTACTACAAGGACGGCAAGAAGATTAATTCCGAGGTCAAGAAGCAGACGTCCGCCGCGCTCGCCAAGCTCGAAAAGAAGATGGGCAAGTCGCTCGGAGATGCAAACGATCCCCTCCTTGTTTCCGTCCGATCCGGCGCCGCGGCATCCATGCCGGGCATGATGGACACTATTTTAAACCTCGGTCTCAACGACAGGTCCGTCGTCGGTCTCGCAAACGGCACCGGCAATCCCCGCTTCGCCTGGGATTCCTACCGCCGCCTCATCCAGATGTTCGGCAATGTCGTCATGGAAATGGGCCACGGCGATTTCGAACACATTCTCGAATCGGTCAAGGAAACGAAGGGCGCGAAATATGACACCGATCTTTCGACGGAAGACCTGAAGGAGATCGTCAAAAAATACAAGGCAAAAATAAAGGATGTCAAAGGCGTCGAATTCCCGCAGGATCCGATCGAACAAATGTACATGGCGATCAACGCCGTCTTTAATTCGTGGAACAACTACCGCGCCATCCGCTACCGCGAGATCAACGGCATCAAAGGCCTCATCGGCACGGCCGTGAACATCCAGTCCATGGTCTTCGGCAACCTCGGCAATGATTCCGGCACCGGCGTCTGCTTTACGAGGAATCCGTCGACAGGCGTTGCCGAATTCTACGGCGAATATCTCATGAACGCGCAGGGCGAGGACGTCGTCGCCGGCATCAGGACGCCGCTTGCCGTCTCCGCGCTTGAAAAGCAGAACCCGAAGATCTACAAACAGCTCCTCGACACCTGCAACAAGGTCGAAAAACACTACAAGGACATGCAGGACATGGAGTTCACCATTGAAAAGGGCAAGCTCTACATCCTGCAGGCGCGCAGCGGCAAGCGCACGGCCGCCGCATCCGTCCAGATCGCCGTCGATCTTGTGAAGGAAAAGATGATCAATCTTGAAACGGCGATTCTTCGCATCGATCCGAACCAGCTCAACCAATTGCTGCACAAACAGCTCGATCCGATCGCCCTTTCGCGCGCAGAAACGATAGCAGTTGGCCTTCCCGCCTCTCCAGGCGCGGCCGTCGGCGAGATCGTCTTTACCGCAAGCGAGGCTTTTGAGAAGGCGAAATCCGGCCTTGCGGTCATTCTTGTCCGCACCGAAACGTCACCGGAAGACATTGACGGCATGCACAGCGCGAAAGGCATTCTGACCGCCCGCGGCGGCATGACAAGCCACGCGGCCGTTGTCGCCCGCGGTATGGGCACCTGCTGTGTCGCCGGCTGCTCGGACATCCTCATTGACGAGCACGCCAAAACGCTCACGATCAAGAGCAAGAACCTTATTTTGAAGGAGGGTGATTTCCTCTCACTCGACGGTTCGACCGGCAAAGTCTATTCGGGCAAGCTCGCGACCCAGGATCCGTCGCTCTCTGGCAATTTCGGTACGCTCATGAAATGGGCGGACAAGTTCCGCGCACTTTCCGTCCGCACGAACGCCGACACACCGCATGACGCGGATGTCGCGCGAAAATTCGGTGCGGAAGGCATCGGTCTCTGCCGCACCGAGCACATGTTCTTCGAGGGCGAGCGCATCAAGGCCGTCCGCGAAATGATCCTTGCTGGCGACCTCGAGGCACGCAAGAAAGCGCTCGCGAAGATCTATCCGTACCAAAAAGGCGATTTCGCCGGTCTCTTCCGCGCGATGAACGGTCTTGGCGTCACGATCCGTCTCCTCGACGCACCCTTGCATGAATTCCTGCCGAAAGAAAAGAAGGATATCGCCGAGCTTGCCCGCGAGATGAACGTGTCCGAAAAGACGCTCGAGGCAAAGATCGAGGATCTCCATGAGTTCAATCCGATGCTCGGCCACCGCGGCGTGCGTCTTGCCATCACCTATCCCGAGATCTACGACATGCAGGCCGAGGCTATCATCGATGCGGCCATCGAGGTTGCCAAAGGAGTGAACGGCGTAAAAGCGAAGGTCATGCCGGAGATCATGATCCCGATCGTCGCCACGACCAAGGAATTCGCCATGATGCGCGAGCGGATCATCGCCATCGCTGATGCGAAACTGAAGGCCGCCGGCGTGAAGATCGCCTACACGATCGGCACCATGATCGAAGTGCCTCGGGCCGCTCTCATCGCCGATAAGATCGTTCATGCCGGCGCCGAGTTCTTTTCTTTCGGCACGAACGACCTGACCCAGATGGGCGTCGGTCTCTCGCGTGACGACGCCGGCAAGTTCCTGAAAGATTACGTCGCCAAGGATATTTTTGCGTATGACCCGTTCGAGGTGCTCGATCAGGAAGGCGTTGGCGAGCTCATCAGGATCGCCATCAAGAAAGGCCGTTCGGTCAAGAAAAATCTCAAGATCGGCATCTGCGGCGAACACGGCGGCGAACCGAAAACGGTGGAATTTTGCCATCGCGAAGGGTTCAGCTATGTCTCCTGCTCGCCGTTCCGCGTCCCGATCGCCCGCCTCGCCGCCGCACAAGCGGTGGTGCGAGAGAAAGTTGGAAAGAAAAAGAAATAGAATACACAAAAAACGCCTTATTTTAAGGCGTTTTTTGTTATCCACAGTTTTACCTTTGACAGGTGAACTATCGTTCACCTATAATATAGGCATACAAAACTAATCAAAACATTATGAGCAAACTGGCACTCGAAAAAACGATCCGCGACGAGCTGAAAAAGCTGAACGACGCGATCGATGTGAAGGTCATTCGCGGCCTTTCCTACCGGCGGGAAGCCCTGCGGCACCGTTTCCTCCTTTCCCGCCTGTCCGACCTCCACCGCCCGGCAAAGTTCGCCGCCGGCTGGCTTGAACGCTCGCTTTCGAACATCGCGATGATGCTCCTCTGATATGGACTACAAGGAAAAAATCCTCGGTTTCTATGGCAAGAACGGCCGCATGCCGGTCTATACCGAGATGATGAAGCTTTTCGGTTTCAAGTCGAAAAATGCCGTCTTCAAGATCGTTCAAAAGCTCGTTGATGAAGGTATCATGACAAAAGACGCGAAAGGTTTTCTTATCCCGGCAAAAACATTCGGCGATATTCCCTATCTCGGCCTTGTCGAAGCCGGCTTTCCCACCATGGTCGATGCTCTGACCGACCGCATGAATCTCGAGGAATACCTCGTGCCGGACAAATCATCGAGCTATATCCTCGAAGTCAAAGGCGATTCGATGATCGACGAAGGCATTCGCGAAGGCGATCTTGTCATTGCCGAACGCAAGAAAGAGCCGAAAGACGGCGATATCGTCATTGCCTATGTCGACGGCGGTTGGACGATGAAATTCCTGCGCAAGCAGGCCGGCAAGACCTGGCTCGAACCGGCAAACAAGAACTACAAGCCGATCTACCCGAAACACGACCTCCAGATCGCCGCGGTGGTGAAAAGCGTGATCAGGAAGTATTAAAAATTATTAGATAATAAAAAAACTATGTCAGAAGATTGGTATACAATAACAGGTGGAATTGATTCTAATGTTGCACAAAATTTAATGACTTATGTTAATGGTCGAATTTATAATTCTGATATAAAAAAAATAAGAGTATTAATATCATCAACTGGTGGTGATGTGGATTCTGCAATTAGAATATATTCGTATCTCAAAGCCTTACCCTTTGAAGTTGAAACTATTGCTTTAAGTCAAATCGATTCTGCTGCAAATATTATCTATGTTGCGGGGCAACAAAGAATAGCGATAAAAGGATGTCGTTTTTTCCTACATGAAGGAACATTTACAACTGGAGCACAAACAACAACATTACATAATCACGAGGAGGCATTGCTTATATTTAAAGAATTATTAAAAAAACATATAAATATTCTTGCGAAAGAAACTAGTAAAAAAGAAGAAGATATAAATAAATTATTACAAACAAGTACCATAATGGATGCGGAAAAAGCAAAAGAATTTGGTTTCGTTCATGAAATTTTAGAAAAACTTCCTTTTAAAAAACAAGTCTAGAGTAATGAATCCAGCAACCGCTTGATCGGCACGGTGGCGACGCCGACGACATCGTCAGCGCCGCCGTAGTAAACAAAGAGCGTCTCGTGACAGAGGACGGCGCCGCACGGAAAAACGACGTTCACGTGCTCGCCGGCCTTTTCATACGGCTCATCCGGTTCGAATATTGGTGCGTTCGCCCGGGCGACGATGCGCCGCGGGTCCTTCTTGTCGAGAAGCGCAATGCCGAGACGATAGGTATGATGGTTCGACGAGACGCCGTGATAGAGCATGAGCCAGCCTTTCTCGGTCTTGATCGGCGGCGCGGTCAGACCGACCTTGTCCCCATCCCATGCGCCCTGCCGCGGCATCATGATGGGCGTCGCGCGGGTCAGGAGAAGGTTGCGGAAATCAAGTTCATTGATGCCGTCGGCGCAGATATTCGAATTGACGCGATGCAAAATGAGAAAATCCCTGCCGATCTTTTCCGGAAAGACGCAAGCATCCTTGTCATCGATGCCGGGCGGCGAGATCAGGAACGGTTTCGTCCAATTCCACCGCTTCGCCAAAAAATCCTCGAGATAGATCGACGTGAGCGCCACGCGCGGCGGATTCGACCCGTCGTACGCCGTGTAGCACATGTAGATCACGTCGCCGATCCGGGTAAGACGGGGATCCTCGCAACCGGAATTGCCGGGATGCGTCTTCATCTCGAACGGCTCGCGCGGCAGGTATACGGGCGCATTGTCACGCTCAGCGATCGTGAAGCCGTCGTGCGTCGCCGCATAACCGAAGGTTGAGGTGAAATCATCCGACATCGCGCGATAGATGATGTGCGTCGTGCCGTCGATGCGGATAGCGGCGGGATTGAAGACGCCGTGCTTTTCCCACAGGACGCCCGGCCGCGGCCCGAGGATCGGATTGCCGAAGTAGCGCGGCATGTATGTCTTCATTGCGTCCGGCCGCATGGCAAAGAGCAGGTTATCGAGCCTGACCGACGCCTTGCAGCAATACGTATCCGCGCCGCCGTAATAAATATCGAGCATATCGCCCGTGAGAAGCGCTCCGGACGGAAAAATGACGTCTTTGACCTGTCCCTCGCGCTCATAAACCTCTGTCGGCGAGAAGATCGGCCCGCGCGTTCTGCCGAGGATCTTCATCGGATTCTCAAGATCGAGGAGAAGCGTCTCGGTGCCGAAGACGACCTGAAACGGATTGTTCTCTCGCCGATAGTTCTCGATATAGCTGTGCACGAAAAGCCAGCCGTCTTTCGTTTTGAGCGGCGGAGCGCCGACCTCGATGTGGTCCGCCGGGAAACGGCGCGGATTGAAGACATGCGTGTCCACCTCGGCGTACCAGCGGCGCCAATACCCTTCATCCCAAATCTCCTCGATTCGGTCGAATTCGGCGAAGCAGATCTTCTCGTGCGGCGGCCGATCGGTATCGACGGAAAGGATCGCGACGATCTTGCCCTCGATCCGTTCGGGAAAAAGCACCATCGCTTTTGCGTTGAACGGCGTGACGATATGCTTCGCGGAAATATGGCGGAAATCCTTCGTCACGGCGACGGCAACCTTGATACCGTCGGCATTGTACGGATAGTTTTCAAGCGCCGTGTAGAAAATGTAGTAATTTCCTTCGAAAAAACAAACGCGCGGATCCTCGCAGCCGTAGCGTTCCCATGCGTATTCGGGAAAGACGAGTTGGCGCCGATCCTTGAAATCCGTGCCGGTCATGCTTTTCGCGTAGCCGATGGACGAGATGCTCACGCTCGTGCCGAAATACGTTTCGGTCGCCGACATAGCGCGATAGACGGCATGGATCGTCCGCCCTGAACGGATCGGACACCAGTTGAACGTCGCTTTCCCTTCCCAGGGTTCTTCCGTGTTCGGCGAGATGATCGGATTGTGCGGAGAGCGTTTGACGGTAAACATTTAGGCGATGACGACTTTGCTGATAATGGGAACGATCGGCCGGTCGCGCTTGAGAGCGTCCAGAAATTCCTTCATCGGCGCGGTCGCCACGCAGACGTGCTTGTCTCCCCCGCCGTAATAAATGAAGAGCGTGCCGTCCTTTTCGACCGCGCCGCAGGAATAGACGATGCCGGGCTTCCATTCGTTCTCGTACCATTCGGTCGGTTCGAGAATCGGCACTGACGACCGCGCAATGACGCGCGTCGGATCGTCGAGATCGAGCAGGAGCGCGCCGACCTTGTATTTGCCCATCTCGGCGTCATGCGCCTGATACAGAAGCAGCCAGCCTTCGTCCGTTTTTACGGGCGACGGACCGGGCGCCTTCATGCGGATATGCCAGGCGATCGGCCGGTTGGGCATTTTCAGCGGATCGGGGCTGTGGAAGTTCGGATCGGTGATACCGGCAAGCTCCATGCTGTCGAAATATTCGACCATGACGCGGTCGGTCTCTTTGGAATGGAGGTTATGGAACATGGCATATCTGCCGTTTATTTTTTCCGGAAAGAGCACCCAGTTCTTGTGTCTGCCGACTGGCGACAGAAAACGCATTGGCGCCCAATTCCACCGCTTCGCCAGAAAATCATCGACCGAGATCGACACCATCCCGATGCGGATATTGTCCCAGTTGTCGAACGCGTTGAACGTGAGATAGACACGGTCACCGATCTTCGTCACGCGCGGATCCTCGCAGCCGCCCCAGCTGCCGCCCGACGGATATCTGACCGGATCGAACTTTCGTTCCGTCACCGGCCGGAGGCCGTATGCCGAATATTCGAGCGCAAAGACCGGCTCGGGATGGATCTCGTCGATATGGATGCCGTCGGTCGTCCGCGCATAGCCGATCCGCGAAACGCCGTCCGGGCCCATGGCGCGGAAGAGGAGATGGATGACGCCGCCGATATTCACCGCGGCGGGATTGAGCGTCGCTTCCGATCCCCACCATCGGCCCTTTTGCGGCGCGATGATGGGATTTTTTGCGCTGCGTTTGACAAGACGAGACGCTTTTCGCACCGGCGATTTTGAAAACGGGGTAAAAAGCGAACACGACTGGATGCCGCCATGTTCCGAATACCAGTAAATGAGCGCCGTATCATCGGCAAAAACGGCACCGACGGAGCGGAGGTCCGCATGATACGGCACCGTCTTTTCAAAAATCGGATGATCGGCCCGCCAGATGACCTTTTGGGGATCGGACGGCGAAATGAGCGCCGCTCCGACCTGAAGCTTCACCTGATCGCCGTCTCGCACGGACGCATCGTAGAGAATGATTGTTCCCTTCTCGCAATGTTCCGCGCCAAGGAATTTCATATCACCATGATCAAAAAATCCCGGACGGGGTTTGAGCACGGGATCCTTTCTCTTCGTCCAATCAAGCGCGTTCTTTGCAGATGCCGTCCAGATCAACGACTCGCCAAAATACATAACCCGTTCGTTGCGGATCGAGCCGTCGGAAACGATACCGCCGCGTTCATGGATACCTGTCGCCGCACCGCGCACCCACCACTCGTGTCCCCGTTTATGTTCGGCGATCATAAGCTTGGCTGTCGGACCGGAACCGTATGTAAACACGATCACTTCCTTCGCGCCGACCCGAGCCGAGACAATATTATTGACATGGGCGAGCGAAAATTTCGGCGTCACCGCATGGGCGATGATCACGCGTTTCGCACTGTTCGCCGAAAAATGCACGAGGGATTGTTTTGCATTCGAGAGAAGGAAGATGGCGTGCGGATCGCTGCGCACACGGCAGAACATGGACAGTTTCTTTCCATCCTCCCAAAAACCGAGGGGTTCGAGACTATCAACGGTGTGTGTAACAGTTTTTTTCATGGGCATCGCAAAAAACAAAAAACAAGGTGCAAAGCGCCTTTTCATTGCAATTATACGATATTCTCTTTTCGGCGCAAATTATGGAAAGTGAACATTCGTCTTTATCACAAAAAACCGCTATAATCAGAAGCATTATGAAAAAAGCGGTCGTATTCGATGTCGACGGAACCCTGTCGGAAAGCAAGGAACCGGTAGATCCTGTTACGGCAAACCTGCTATATCAGCTTCTCGCCAAGAAAAAGGTCGGCATCATTTCCGGCGGCGGTCTTGCGCAGATGAAAAAACAAGTTCTCGACCATCTGCCTGCCGATGCCGACAGATTCGAAAATCTCTTTCTTTTTCCGGAAAAAGGCGGAGCGATGTATTGTTGGAACGGCGATGATTGGGCGCGAATCTACGAAAAACCGCTCGCTCCCGAAGACCGGAATGCGATTCGGACGGCGTTCAAAAAGGTCTCGACCGGGGTCGATTTTCTGCCGTCGGAACATTTCGGTCCCGTGTTCGAGGATCTCGGCGCGGAAGTCACCTTCTCTGCGCTCGGCCAGCACGCTCCGATCATGGAAAAAAAGCCCTGGGACCCGGATGCAAAAAAACGCGAACGCCTGAAAGCGCTTCTTGAACCGCTTCTGCCCGATTTTGAAATCGAGATCGGCGGCACCACATCCATCAATATCACGAAGAAGGGCGTGGACAAGGCGTTCGCGCTCGAGGAATTCTGCCGACGCGAGCATCTTTCGATCGCGGATGTCCTCTATATTGGCGATGCCATTTATCCCGGCGGCAATGATTTTTCCGTCACCCGAACCGGCGTGGACACCGCAATCGTGAAAGATTATAATGAGACAAAAGCTATCATCCGGAAAATAATCGAAGGTGCATATGAAAATGAAATATGACAAGCGCCCGTGGGGCGAGGAAGAAATCTTCACGATGAACGAGCGGACAACCGTGAAAATCCTGACCGTGAATCCAGGCGAGGCGTGTTCCTTGCAATATCACGAGCATCGGACGGAATTCTGGAAAATCATTGAAGGAAACCTGTCGGTCATCATCGGCAAGGCAACGATAGCCGCAAAGCTTGGCGATGAATTTGAGGTTCAGCCGAAAACGAACCACCGTCTCATCGGCGGCACGAAACCTGCCAAAATTCTCGAGATTTCATTCGGCGATTTCGATGAGAGCGACATCGTCCGGCTCGAGGACAGGTACGGAAGGAAATGATCACTTCCCCGGCTTTTTCTTCTCCATCGGCACGTGCTTGAGAACGCGGAAAGCGCGCAGGCGCTCCGCCATCGATTCCATCTCATCGGTCGGAATGACGAGCACTTTCACCCGCGCATCCGCCGCGGCGATATCGGCCGCAACAGCGATCGCAGCGTCATTTGCCGGCCGATCAACGGTTACACCCATATATTTGAGTCCGTCGCAGATCTCGGCACGAACGGCCGCCGCCCGCTCGCCGATCGCGCCGGAGAAAACAAGTGCGTCAATGCCGCCCATTTCCGCCGCAAAGCCGCCGACGTATTTTTTCGCCGCCATGACAAATTTCTGGAACGCAAGCTTCGCCGCCGCATCGCCCGCCTTTGCCGCTTCGATGACATCGCGCATATCGCCGCTTTTCTTCGAAAGACCGAGCAAACCGCATTCGGTGTTCAGATACTCTTCCGTTTCCGCCGCATTCTTTTTCAATTTCCTGGCGAGATGGAACACCGCGACAGGATCGATGTTTCCAGCCCGCGTCGAGGTGATGAGGCCTTCGAGCGGCGTATAGCCCATCGACGTATCGAAGCTTTTGCCGTTCTTGACCGCCGTAATGCTCGAGCCGCCGCCCAAATGACAGATGACGACATTTGCGAAACGTGCGCCGCTTTTTGCAAGCTTCTCAACGATGGAACCGACGGAAATGCCGTGATAGCCGTAGTGATAGATCTCGAATTTGTCAGAAACGTCTTTCGGAATGGCGTAAAGCCGTGCAAAATCGGGCGCATTCTTATGGAACGCGCTGTCCGAGATGCCGACGATCGGCGTCTTCGGCAAAATGTTCCGCAGTTCGGCGATCTCGGCAAGGGTCCTCTTCACGTGGAGCGGCGCCTCGTCTTTCTCCTTCACGATGTGGTCCATGAAGAACGAGTCGATGATCCGGTCTTCCTGGAAGTACGTGCCGGGCGCCACGACGCGCACGCCGACTGACGATATCTCGTCGCGATTCGCGATGATCCCCTTCTTCTCGGCTTCGTCAAGAAAGCATTCGAGCGAATCATCAAAATCTTTCCCGGTGATTTTTTCCGTCCGCATATTCCCTTTCCGTCCAGAATCGTAGAAATCCACCGCCGGCTTGCCGCCATCGGTCTCGAAGTAGGCATAGAACAGCTCGGCAAGCTCCGAATAGATCGAATATTTCGCCGAAACCGAACCCGTATTGACGATGAGGTATTTTTTCATGTTATTTTTTTCCTTTCCACTGCCATTTCAGGATTTCCTCCGGATCTTCGCCGTATTGCATGATGTAATCCTTGTGGTCGCGGATTTTCTGCTCGTACTTTTTCACGATCGCATCCGCCTTGCCGCGCTCGATCACGCCGCGGTCGGCAAGCATCCGGACGGCTTCGGCGGCAAGATTCCACCGGTCGGTCTTGTTCCTGATATGGAGGTCGAGCGACGTCGTCGTCGAACCTGATTCAAGGTAGCCGTGCACGGAAAAGCGGTCGAGCGAATTGACGTAATAGAACAGGACCTGCTCCATGGTTTCCGGATAGCCGTGAAAATTGAAGATCGCCGGCTTGTCTTTTGTGAAATAATGCTCGAATTCCGCTTCGGTGATCTTGTTATGACCGTTTGCGGAATTCGGCGAGAGTTCGAGGATGTTCACGAACCTTACCTTCGCTTCCGGTGCCTCCTCTTTCAGGATCTCCACGGCGGCAAGCGCTTCCTTCACGAGATACTGCCCGCATCCGGCAATAACAATGTCCGGGTTCTCATCGGAGGCGAAATCCCAGATCGACAGGCCTTTCGCGATCTCTTCCTTCGCCTCGCCGAACGTGCGCCAGATCGGCTCGACGGTCTTCTCGGCAACGATAACATTCATCTCGTTCTTCGCCGAAAGGCATTTCTCCGCGACGAGCACCGCCTCGTGCATGTCCGCCGGGAAATAGACGTTGATGAAATCATGCTTTTTCAAAAGAATGTCTGCGATGAAGCCGGGATTCTGATGCGAGAAGCCGTTGTGCTCCTGCCGCCAGCCGGACGAGGTGATGATGTACGTGAGGCCCGGAACATCGCCGCGCCAATCGGTCTTGCGCGCGATCTTCAAAAACTTGCTGTATTGCTCCGCCATGCTTGCCGCAACCATGAGAAATGACTCATATGACGGAAAGACGGCAAAGCGGCCGGTCAGGGCGTAGCCTTGTGCCAAACCGTGCAGGGCGTTTTCGGACAGCATCTCGATGACGCGGCCGTCGCGGGCAAGATCGATGTCCCAATCCTGGATTTTCCCGGCGAATGCCCGCGGCGTCGCGGCAAAAATGTACTGCAAGCGGTTTGAATAGGTTTCGTCGGGCGAAAAGAGGCGGAAGTTGCGCCGATCATGGTTCGCATCGACGACCGCGCGGAAATATTGCCCCATCTGTATCATCGAGCTCGCCGTCGAGGCGCCGGCCGCTGAAATTTTCGCATCAAACGCCGAGATGTCCGGTAACAAGAGATCGCGCGACCGGTCGCCTTTCGGGATCCCGAATGCGGTCTTGTTTTCACCCATGCGCAAACCCTCGCGCGGCACGTTCGCTTCGATATCTTTGATAAAACCCGTTTTTGCATTGAACAACTCCTCGAACTTGTACGACCGCATCCATGCGTCGAGCGCGGCAAGTTCCGCCGGATCGGTCTTCATTTCGCGGCCGACGACCTGGTGCGCAAAACAGTTGCCTTCGACCTTCGCGTCGAATTTTTTGCCGCGGCCTTCGATGTCCCAACTGTAAAGATGTTTGATACCGGTCCAGCCCTTCGGCGTCTTCAGAATGATCATGGGAAAACGGAAATAGTCCTCGAGCTTGCGGTTCGGATTCGCCCGCGCCTCTTTCTGGATCTTGCGGATGGACGCATAGGCCCGATCGAGCGCCTTGACCATGTCCGCGTAGACTTTGTCGTCGTATCCTTCGACGATCATCGGCTCGTAGCCGTAACCGCGGAAGAGCGAAAGCAAGTCTTCGTTCTTCATCCTGCCGAAAACGGTCGGTCCGGAGATTTTGTAGCCGTTCAAGTGAAGTATCGGCAAGACCGCGCCGTTTGTCGCCGGATCGATGAATTTTGACAGGTGCCACGCCGTGGCCGCGGTCGCCGTTTCCGCTTCGCCGTCGCCGACAAGGCATGTGACGATGAGGTCAGGATTGTCGAGTATCGCGCCATATGACGTGGCAAGCGAATAGCCGAGCTCGCCGCCTTCGAGGATCGCCCCCGGCGTCGCCGGCGAGACGTGGCTCGGGAACTGGTACGGCCAGGAGAAATTATGCATGATGTAGCCGATGCCTTTTTCGTCCTTCTTCGCCTCGGGATAATATTTGGCGAGCGTTCCTTCGAGAAAGACGTTCGCCTGCACCGCCGGGAAACCGTGTCCCGGACCGAGGACAAAAAGCATGTTCGCGCCGGTCTTCACGATGAGGTTATTCAAACAGGCATAGGTGAAGTTGATGCCCGGGCACGTGCCCCAGTGGCCGAGGAGTCGCGTTTTGATGTGGTCAAAAGTGAGCTTTTCCTTCAATAAAAAATTGCCTTCGAGATAGATCTGCCCCGCCGACAAATAATTCGCCGCGCGGACGTATTTCTTGATTCGCTCGATTTCAGCGTTCATATGGGAGAAGTATACCATCCGCTTCATACTTTTGTCATCGTGGAAAACTGATACTCCTTTCTTTTTTATTAAAAATATGTTTTAATGTCCGCCTTGCGCGCAAGCGCTTTTATTTATGGAAATCCGCAACATCGCGATCATCGCCCACGTCGACCACGGCAAAACGACCCTCACGGACGCCATTTTGAAGCAGACCGGCATGGTCGCCGAGGGCGTGAGCATGGATTCGAACAAGCTCGAACAGGAGCGCGGCATTACCATTTACGCGAAAAACACCTCCATTTTCTACAAAGACACGAAGATCAATATCGTGGACACGCCGGGTCACGCCGACTTCGGCTCCGAGGTTGAACGCGTGCTTCGCTCGATCGACACGGTCCTTCTCGTCGTCGACGCGCAGGAAGGCCCGATGCCGCAGACGCGCTTTGTCCTGAAGAAGTCGCTTGAACTGGGTCTCAAACCGATCGTCGTCATCAACAAGATCGACAAAGCCGCGGCGCGGCCGGCCGAGGTGCATGAAGAGGTGCTCGAGCTTTTCATGGAGCTCGGCGCGAACGACGCCCAGCTCGACTTCCCCGTCATCTATGCGATCGGCAGGAAAGGCGTGGCGATGAAGAATCTCTCCGACGAGCAGAAGGACCTCTCGCCGTTGCTCGACCTCATTCTCGAGAAAATCCCGTCCGCATCCACGGCGGAAAATCTGGCCATGCCGTTCTCCGCACAGATCTTCAATCTCGCTTACGACAATTTCCTCGGCCGTATGGGCATCGCTCGCATCTACACCGGCACGGTCAAGGACGGCCAGAACATTTTCGTGAAGAAATCGTCCGGCGAAACGAGAACCGCGCGCATCACCAAGCTCTATACCTTCAAAGGTTTGCAAAAGGAAGCGGTCGCCGAAGCGTCCGCGGGCGATATCGTCATGATCGCCGGCATCACGGACGCGTACATCGGCGAGACGATTTGCGCAACGGAAAACCAAACGCCGCTCCCGTCCATCAATATCGACGAGCCGACCATTTCCATGAACTTCCTCGTCAACGATTCGCCGTTTGCCGGGCGCGAAGGCAAATTCGTCACCGGACGGCAGATCCGCGAGCGGCTCGAGAAGGAACTCGAGGTGAACGTCGGCCTCAAGGTCGATTTCAACACCGAACCGATGACCGTTTACGGCCGCGGCGAGCTTCACATCGCAATCCTTGTCGAGAACATGCGCCGCGAAGGATTCGAGCTCCAGGTTTCCCAGCCGCAGGCCATCTTGAAAACTGTTGACGGCGTCGAGTCCGAACCGTTCGAGGAAGTGACGATCGACGTGCCGGAAGAATTCCAAGGCACGGTCATCGAGAAGCTCGGCAAGCGCAAAGGCATCATGACCGACATGAAAGTGAAGGACAACCAGATCCGCATGGTCTTTGACGTGCCGACGCGCGGTCTCTTGGGCTACCGCGGCGCGTTCATGGTGGATACGAAAGGTCTCGGCATCCTCGCGTCGCGCTTTGTCGGTTTCCGTCCGTACGCCGGCGAGATCCAGAAACAGGAATTCGGCTCGATGACGTCCATGATCACCGGCAAGGCGATGGCGTATTCGCTCTGGAATTTGCAGGAACGCGGCGTCCTTTATATCGACGCGGCGACCGAAGTCTATGAGGGCATGGTCATCGGACATGTGCTGAACGGCGAAGACCTCGAAGTGAATCCGATCAAGAACAAGAATCTCACGAACGTCCGCGCCTCTTCAAGCGACGAAGCCCTCTACCTTGTGCCGCCGTACAAGCTTGACATCGAGAAAGGTCTCGAGATCATGCGCGAGGACGAATACCTCGAGATCACGCCGAAATCCGTCCGTCTGCGCAAGAAATATTTGACGAAACAGGAACGCGACAAGAACGGGAGGAAGAAATAACTGGAATTTGACAATATGAAATATTTCCACTACCTTAGTAGGTAGAATGTAACAGGAAATAATTCTGCATTTCAGGAGGATCCCGTGGGCACATTGACCTGTTTGGCTCTCATTGTCATTTTGCCGTTTGTATTTGCTATCTTCGGATTTGGTTTTCAGCTTCAGCTGATAGACGATCGAAATGGCTGGGTGAAAATGAGCGGGTTTCAAAAGATCGGTGGCATTTTGGTTGCATTGGCCATTATTATCTTTTGGCTCTTCCTTATCCTTAGAGTTTTCTATCTTGTGATACTGTTCCTCTACAAAATAATTTGAAGGACAAAAGCCGATTCCTTTTGAAAGGAAAATCGGCTTTTTTTTCAGGTACTTTTCTGCTACACTGTTTCCATGTCAGACAAAGAAAGCAAGCAAAAACTCTCCACCGAACCGTACAAAGGCGTGCGGGATTTTTATCCTGACGACATGGCGGTCGAGAATTATATTTTTTCCGTCTGGCGGAAAACCGCCGAAAGTTTCGGCTATCAGGAATACGGCGCATCCGTCCTCGAGCCGACCGAGCTCTACAAGGCGAAATCGGGCCAGGAGATCATCAACGAACAAACGTATTCCTTCACCGACCGCGGCGAGCGCGACGTGACGCTCCGCCCGGAAATGACGCCGACCGTGGCCCGCATGATCGCCGCGAAGCGCAAGGAGCTCCGTTTCCCGATCCGCTGGTACTCGATCCCGAACCTCTTCCGCTATGAGAAGCCCCAGCGTGGTAGATTGCGGGAATTCTACCAGTTCAACGCGGACATCTTCGGCCTCGACCGCATGCAAGCCGATATGGAAATGGTCATGCTCGCCTACCAGATCATGAAGAGTTTCGGTCTGAACGACAAGCAATTCGAGATCCGCATCAACGTCGGCGTGAATGCGACGAAACAGGACGCGGAAACTTTGATGAAAAAGCTCGCGGCTGTCGGCATCAAGAACGCCCGTTTTGACGAGGAAATCGTCCGCGGCATGGAATATTACACTGGCATCACCTTTGAAATGTACGATACCGGAAAAGACAATCCCCGCGCCCTTTTCGGCGGCGGCAGATATGACAACCTGCTCGATATCTTCGGCGAGGAAAAGGTTCCGGCGACCGGCTTCGGCATGGGCGATGTCGGCATCAAAAATGTGCTTGAAACTTACAATCTTCTACCGCAAATTCCCGCTCCGGCCGACCTATATCTGTGCCCCATGTCCGAAAAAGAAATTGAATATGCGGAAAAGCTTGCTCAAAACATCCGTGATGCGGGCGCACGGGTCATCGTCGACTATTCCGGCAAGAAAGTCGGCGAACAGATCAAATACGCCGACAAGAGCCGCATCCCGTTCGTGGCGGTCATCGGCGAGAATGAGACGAAGACCGGCACGTTCAAAATAAAAAACCTCTCAAGCGGCACTGAAACCGAAGCGACCGCGAAAACCGCGGCAAGCGTCATCCTGCAATGAAGAAAATCGTCTTTGATATCGAAACGTCGAACGACTTCATCACCGCCGGTTCGAGCGATCCGGCCGCGCTCGACATGTCCTGCGTCTGCATCTACGATTATGAGACCGATGCATATTCCTCGTTCACCCAGGAAAATTTGAAAGACCTCTGGCCGATCCTCGAGAAAGCGGATCTTTTGATCGGCTTCAACAGCGACCATTTCGATATTCCCGTCCTCAACAAATATTACGCCGGCGATCTGTCAAAAATAAAATCGCTCGATCTTTTGAAAGAAGTGAGGAATTCCCTCGGCCGGCGCATCAAGCTCGATACCATCGCCGAAGCGACGCTTGGCCGGAACAAGACCGGTCACGGCATGGACGCGATCATTTGGTGGAAAAACGGCGAGAAGCAGAAGGTCATCGACTACTGCATTGAGGACGTGCGGATCACCAAAGACGTCTATGAATACGCCTTGAAAAACAAGTCTCTGAAATATACGGACGGCAAGGACGTGAAGGAAATGAGGATCGATACGTCGAAATGGGATGAAAAGGAGGGATCGGCGATGACGTTCACCTTGCCCTTCTAGCTATTTCAAATATTTTGCCACGTTTGTATTCTGTTCGTTGAGCGTTTTCGCATAGTGGATATTCCCCTGTTTGTCACTGATGAAATAAAGGTATTTTGACGGTGTCGGGTACAGTGCGTCGGTGATGGCGGACAGGCCGGGATTGCCGATCGGTGCGGGCAGGCCGCGCTTTTGGTAGGTCTCGGGCGCAGAATCGACCTGGAGCGGCATGCCGATCGAGAGGCGCTTCCAGAGGATTCCGGCAATGAGCTTCATGTCGGAATCGGTCCTCGCTTCGCCTTCGAGAACGGAGGCCATGGCGACGATATCGGCGAGCGGATGGCCGGATGTCGCGATCGCGCCCTCAAGCGGGGCGGTTTTCTCGTCGAAGGTCTGCCGCATCAGACCGATCGTATCGCTCGCGGTCGCGTTCGGCAGGAAAAGATACGTGTCGGGAAAAAGATACCCTTCGAGATTCCCGGATTTTATCCCGGCGAGAAAATCATCCGATTTGAAATCCTTCAGGGCTTTCGCAAGGATGGCGCTTTCCTCCGCGGCGGAAGAGCCTTCCGGAATCGTCACCCGTACCGGAGCGATATCGAAGTCGCCGTGCGAGAAGCGCCACGCGAGAACGAGGACATTCTCAGGCTTCGCGAGCGCGTAATCGCCTGCGAGCGTCTTCCGGTTAGCAAGTGAAAAAATATAGACGAACGTTTTGAACCAATACGGCGAGCGGATGGCTCCCATATCCGCAAGCCCGTGGGCGGTCTTGGTGTACGTCTCTCCCGGTTTTACCTCATACACAGAACCTGAGGGAAATCCCGCCGGAACTGACCAGAAAAACGCGTAAAAAAGGACAAAAACAAAAACGCAAAGAAAAGCGATGATTTCTTTTGCACACCATCGAGCGCAGCTTTTTTGTTCGGAGACGGGAGGCATGCTAGACCGGAAGATTGGCCGGCGCTTCGGACTTTTTTGACCCGACGCGCTTGAGGGTCGGTGTCTGCGACACGACATTCGACGGGAAGTGGAAGATCGTGGCAAGCTCCTCGGTCGTCATGATGAACGGCTTCGATTTCCAATATTTGTACGGCCACTCGAAGAATGAGCGGAGCTTGTAGGCATGGAAGATGTTCTTCTTGAAATTGAAGATTCGCTTCTCGTTCTCTTTCTTGACGAACGGGAAAATGCGCGCCATGTCCTTGCGCGTATCGCTCACGTCGGTCGTGAAGCCGGGCTTGAAGCCGTTCAGGTAATTCGAACCGTATTGCCGCATGGAGCCGATCATGCCGCCGATATTGACCGGCACCGATGCTGCTTTTTCTGCGACATAGACGCTCCGGATCATGCAGTCGAAGGCGGTCTTCGCGGCGTGACGCTCGAGCGCGGCGATGATCTCGTTCTGCCCTTTCGTCGGATTCGGGAATTTGAAGGTCTCCTTATCGTCCGATTTCGGAATCGCCTCCTGACGGACCTTCTCGATCTCTTCCTTTATCTCATCCTTATACTTGCGCGCCTTGCCGAAGAGATTGTGCCACTGTTTCTTGACGAAACCGTCCTTTTTTTCATCGGCCTCGAGATGGATGACGCCGTGCTTCCAACTTTCCGAATCATGCCTGCGGATCATGATCTGGGTCCAGACGTTCTCGCCGGGCTTCAGCGATCCGAGAAATTCGAGCACGGACGAGAGCGGGTCGATCTTGTACTCCTCTTTTGAGTCTTCGTTGAGCTCATAATCGATATAGGACTTGATGGGATACGGGTCCTTTTTCGTGAAAGTGTATTGGACGCCGGAGAGCGCATATTTGTCCATGTCAAAATGGATTCCGTTCACGTAATCGTCTTTCGGTTCCACCTCATGGATCTCGATCGATGGGTATTGGGCGTAGAGCTGGGCCTCGATGATCGTCTTGAATTTCGCCTGGCTCATCCAGACATAGAAATGCACGGTGCCGCCCGTCGAGACGAGTTCGCACGAGAACCACGGACGCGTCTTGCCGTCGATGAATGCCTCGCCCCAATTCCCCGCCCCGCTCTGGGCAAGATACGAGAAGAAGATCTCCATGCCGGCCGGCGATTTGACGATTTCTTTGGGCAGTTTGATCTCGAGCAGGCACGGTTTCTGTTCGCTCACAAACCTGAGCGTCAGCCATCGGAAACGCAGGATCCACCAGACAATGACAAGAATGACGGGTATGAAGATCGGCAATGCGACGACGAGCATGCGTCCGACGACCGGCAGGAGTCCCGTCGATACCGAATGAAAAAAAATGTTCTGCATCGTGGAAATTATA
Source organism: Patescibacteria group bacterium (assembly GCA_018968925.1). Classification (GTDB taxonomy): domain Bacteria; phylum Patescibacteriota; class Minisyncoccia; order Phycocordibacterales; family GWA1-40-21; genus Bog-1340. The sequence goes on from JAGWZI010000001.1 coordinate 20,528, forward strand.
TCAAAACCGGCCCATAAAGAAAATGTCCGCCTCAGGCGGACATTCTTCCCTACTTGACGATCTCGTACTTGCCGTCCTTGTTCTTTTTGAAATATTTCTTGTTCTGGAGGTTGATGACGATCGTGTTCTCCTTGACGTACCGCTCCTTCATCACGCGGTCGACGATCTCTTTCTTTGTCATCGGGCCGTGCTTGTCAAGAAGCTTCCTGATGACATCCTTGACCACGCCGGACATGTAGCCCCACTCGGAGAGCGCATAGAGACCGCGGCCGACGAGGACGAAGCGCGGATCCTTGATGAGCTCGTTGTGCGTCGTCGCGACGTGCGCCTTTTTCTTGAAAACCGTCTCGATCGCATGCGCCACCTCGCGGAAATGGATCGGCGAACCGTGCTTGCGGATGACGAGATACGCATAGTCGCGCATGCCTTTCGTCGAGATGTTCGGCGACTTCGTCTTGCCCCATTCGCCGAGCGGATTCTTGCCGACGTTCTTGGACAAACGCATCCAGCGGCGGGCGATCTCTTCGTTCTTATATTCCTCGGAAACGTTCTCGATATACGAAAGGAAACGCTTGATCATTTCCGGCTCGGCGACGAGCTCGTCGTCTTTGAGCGATTCATACAGCTTCTTGAGCGACCCTTCAATGCGCTCGCGGAGATCTTTGTCGATGAACCAGCGGTGGCGGAAATCCTCGTCTTCCTTCATTTTGTTGAAAGGATGCCCGACGGTCAGGAGGAAGTTCAACTGATTTTGGACGCTCGTATCCTTCGAGACGTGGTCGAGCAGGTCCTGTTCGACGACGATGCCACCGAGCTCGCGAATGAGCTTTTCAATGCCTTCGAACGCAGACTTTTCCTCGCCGTACTGCTTGGACTTGCGGATGACGGCAATGGCGTGGTTCTCGATCTGGCGGACGCGTTCGCGGGTGATGCCGTAGGATTTGCCGATGGCATCGAGCGTCATCTGCTCGGAACTCTTGCCGAGGCCGTAGCGCTTCGTGATGATGTCGCGGGAGCGGTCATGGAGAGCGGCCAGGAGACGCTTGACGGACTGTTTCGGCTTGAAGTTGAGTGACGTTTTCATTCGTTCCCGCTAATCCTGATAAAGCGCCCCGCACTGATTGCACAACTCTTATGTCAAGGCATACTATCACCTATCTCGAAATACGTCAAGCACCTCTTGACTCAGGTGCGACAAAATTGAGGATTCGGTTTTTGACAAAGATTTTCTTGGCGATCGGCTTGCCGGCAAGCCACTTGACAACGTTCGCATCCGCGAGCGCCGCCTTCTCCGTCTCCTCTTGCGATGCGTCGCTTTTCATTTCAACGCTGGCGCGGACTTTGCCGTTCACCTGGACGGCGATCGTCACCGTCGCGGACGCAAGCTTCGATTCGTCATATGCCGGCCAGGTTTCCGTCGCGAGCAAGGTTGTGTTCCCGAGATTCGCCCAAATCTCCTCGGTCGCGTGCGGCGCGAACGGCGAGAGGATCTTGATGAACGATTCATATCCGGCGCGTGAAAGCGCGTTGCCCTCATGGACGAATTTGACGAAGACCATCATCGCCGAAATGGCCGTGTTAAAAGCTGATTTTTCGATATCTTCCGAGACTTTTTTGATGGTCTTGTTCAGGAGCTGATCCGTTTCCGGGGACATTTTTTGAGCGATCATGTCTTTGGTGTTCCAGACGCGCTCGATGAAGCGGCGCGTGCCGACGATGCCCTGGTCGTTCCAGGCGACTTCGGCGCCGTGCGGGCCGAGGAATTGCATGTGGAGGCGCATCGTGTCGGCGCCGTACGATTTCACGATATCGTCCGGATTCACCACATTGCCCCGCGACTTCGACATCTTTTCGCCGTCCGGGCCGAGGACGATGCCATGCGGCACGCGCTTCGCATACGGTTCTTTCGTTGCAACAAGCTTCCGATCGTAGAGGAATTGGTTCCAAAAGCGCGAATACAGGAGGTGCAAGGTCGTGTGTTCGAACCCGCCGAAATACAAGTCGACCGGCGTCCAGTACGCAAGCGGTTTCATGCCGGCGAATTCCTTTTCATTTTTCGGATCGGTGTACCGCAGCCAGTACCAGGAGCTTCCCGCCCACTGCGGCATGGTGTTCGTCTCGCGCTTACCCGCGCCGCCGCACTTCGGGCACGGTACATTGACCCACGACGCGACATTCGCAAGCGGCGATTCGCCGGTGCCGGACGGTTCGTATTCCTTCACGTCCGGCAACATGACCGGCAAGTCCTTTTCGGGCACTGGCACGACGCCGCATGTCGGACAATGGATGACCGGGATTGGCTCGCCCCAGTACCGCTGGCGCGAAAAAAGCCAGTCGCGGAGCTTGTATTTCGTCACCATTTTTCCGCCGACAAATTTGGTGATTTTTGAAACGGCATCGGTGCTTACCAGATTATTAAATTGACTTGAATTGATGAGAATACCTTCTCCAGTAAATGCCGTTTCAATGCCTTCAAGACCGCCGAGTAAAATCGGCATTTCCGAATGAGTCATTTTCGTCTTTTTGATCTCATCAAGCGTCATCCAGACAAGATCATGGATGGCCGATTCCTCGTCGCTCAAGGCTTCCCTGGTTTCATCGACAAGATCAAATATCATATTCCGCGTATGGGCGACCCGATTCACATTCTTGTGCGCGGCGAAAAATTCCGACTGGGCGTCGCGCAGTTGTTTTGCGAGCTTCACATGCACATAACCGGTCTCTTCCCGGATCTCCCTGAGAGCCGCTTCAACCGGGTTTTCTCCGCTCTCGATGCCGCCCATGACGAATGTCGTCCACGGCTGTTTCTTCCATTTGAGGCACAATATTTTGCCGTTCTTTGGATTCCTCAAGGCGACGATGACCGCGTCTCGAAATACCGTTTCCTTTCCTGGAACATGAGGGTTTCCCGCGTCCACCATCCGTTCAATAATCACTTCCTTGATCGGCAAGTTGTATTTTTTCGCAAACGCAAAATCGCGCTCATCATGCGCAGGCACTGCCATGACCATACCGGTGCCGTAGGTTGCAAGCACGTAGTCGGCGATGAACACCGGCACTTCCTCGTTATTCGCCGGATTCACGGCAAAGACGCCGTCGAGCTTTACGCCGGTCTTTTCCTTGTCTTCCGCGGTCCGCTCGATGTCCGTGCGCTTCTTCGCTTGTTCCCGATATTTCTCGACGTCTTTCCAATTTTTAATTTTCGATTTCAATTCGTCGACGAGCGGACATTCCGGCGCAAGCACGACATACGTGACGCCGAAGAGCGTATCGGCGCGGGTCGTGAAGACGGCGATCTTCTTCTCGGAATCCTTTATTTTAAATTCGATTTCGCTTCCCTCACTCCGACCGATCCAATTTTCCTGCTGGAGCTTGATCGGTTCCGGCCATTCGGGCAAATCATGCAGGAGACCGTCGACAAGCTCGTCGGCATATGCCGTGATCTTTAGATACCACTGGCGAAGTTTCTTTTTCTCCACCGTTGCGCCGCACCGTTCGCACTTGCCGTTCACAACCTCTTCGTTCGCAAGACCGGTCTTGTCCTGCGGACACCAATTGATGATGCCTTCCGCTTCGTACGCGAGGCCGTGTTTCAAAAATTGCAGAAAGATCCACTGCGTCCATTTGTAATACGACGGATCGGTCGTATTCACCTCGCGCGACCAGTCGAAGCCGACGCCCCAAGAAAGAAGCTGACGTTTCGCGTTCGCGACATTTTCCGCCGTCGATATGCGCGGATGCACTTTGTGCTTGATGGCGTAGTTTTCCGCCGGCAAACCGAACGCGTCCCAGCCGATCGGATAGAGCACGTTGAAACCTTTCATGCGGAAATAGCGGGATACGACGTCGCCCGCCATGTACGGCCGCATGTGGCCCATGTGGAGGCCGGCGCCCGACGGATACGGAAATTCGATGAGAACGTACTTCTTCGGCTTTTTCGATCCGTTGTCGGCGGCAAAGACGCCTTTCTCCGCCCAGATTTTCTGCCATTTCCCTTCGATCGAGGAATGATCGTATGCGCCGTCCGGTGATGCTGTCATGCATGCATACTATAATAAAAAAAACCGGAAGAAAAGCGGCGTTTGACAATCGCGGCGCATGGGGATACCATTGGATAAATCAGTGAGCACTTTGCGATCCGGGATCGCGGGAAGGAGGTCCGGTATGGTAACGCTTGTCTACATCATAAAAGACAAGGACGGTAAAAAGCATACGATTCGGAAAGATGTCGATACCGAAAAGGTGCAAGCATTCGTAGACGAACTCAAGCAACAGGCGAAAGAAAACGGCGAAGAGCTCTTGAGCATAGTCAACCAGCCGTAAGCTCCGTTCATTGCAAACGCAACTGGACGGAGTTTTTTTATTCTCCGATCTCCGGCCGCGCGACATCGAGGAGCTCAACGTCCGATTCCCCGCCGGTGATCCGCACGACGTCCTTGTCTATTTTTTTGAATTCCCTGCTCGACGCGTTGAAATGATTGACGGTCGTTGAAAGCGCATTGCCAAGCTTGTTCTGGTATTCCTCGAAGCTCCGCAGATGCTTCTGGAGCGCTTCGACGTTTTTCTTGATGTCTTTCGCCGATTCCTCGATCTGCAAAGCTTTGAGTCCTTGCAAGACCGTCTGCAAATAGGCAAGGAACGACGTCGGCGAAACGATAATGACGTGCTTTTCCTTGAACGCGTATTCCACTAGGTCGCGCGTGTTCACTTTCACCGCGCCGACCTGCGAGATCAGGAGGTCGTAATAGATCGCCTCGTGCGGGATGAACATGAACGCAAAGTCCATCGTCCCCTCTTCCGGCTTCACGTATTTGGCCGTCTCGTCGATACGCCGCTTCAAATCTTCCTTGAAGAGCTTTTCGAGCCGGGCTTTTTCAGCCGGATCCTTCTCGTCTACCAGACGATTGTAGTTTTCGAGTGAGAATTTCGAATCGATCGGAATGATCTTGCCCTTTACTTTCACCACTGCGTCAACGATTGTGCCGTCCTTGAACGGATATTGCATCTCATAACTGCCCGCCGGCAGAACGTTCTTCAAAAGCGTTTCGAGATAATATTCGCCGAGGATTCCCCGCTGTTTCGGATTCTTCAGGATATCCTGGAGCGACTGGAGCTGATCGGCGAACGAGACGACCTGCTTGTTCGTCTCGTCGAGGCGCGTGAGCTTCTCCGTGATGTCGCGGATGATGTCGAAGGATTTTGTCGACTGGTATTTGAGCGATTCCTGCATATCCTTCGCGTTCGCGCTGATCTTTGCATCCACCGTGCGGGAAAGCTCATTGATCTGGTTGAGGATCAGGTTCAGGCCGCCGTCGGCTTTGGGTTCGTTCCTGCGGAAGAGGACAAACGCGAGCGCGAGAATGATGAGAAACAGAATGACGATGATTGCGGTCATCCCGCCATTGTATCAAAAACTGGCGTCATATGCTAAAATATTCTCATGACTATCCACGCGCAAATCAAAGCCGGCATCAAGGAGTCGATGATCAAGAAAGACGAGGTTCGTCTGACGACGCTTCGCGGCGTTCAGGCCGCGTTCGTGAACGAGCTTATTGCCAAAAAGATCAATGGCGACGAAATGCCGGACGAGGACGCGATCGCCGTCATTCGGCGCCTCGTGAAGCAGCGGAAAGACTCGATCGAACAGTTCGAAAAAGGCGGTCGTGCGGATCTCGCGAAAAGCGAGGAAGCGGAAATGAAGATCCTCGAGGCCTTCCTGCCGGCCCAAATGGGCAAAGAGGAGATCGTGAAGGTCGTTGAGGCCGCAAAAGCGAGAGCCGGTACGATCGACAAGGCGAAGATGGGGCAGTTCATGGGCGGCATCATGAAGGATCTGAAAGGCAAAGCGGACGGCGCCCTGGTCAAACAGGTGGTGGAGGAAATCGTCGGAAAATAACATTCGCACGCATTGACATCCCGGGCGTCTTGGTATTTAATACCGGACAGACTTGCGTACAAAATAAATTATTGCGAGGTGCCGTATGAAGCCAAGAACCGGCTGTTCGATCGAAGGACTCTCGGAAGCTGATCAACACCTGCTTGGAGCCGCGCTTGATCAGTATTACCGGCTGATGGAAAGCGGAGTAAAAGAAGAGCGGGCGTACCAGGAAGTCATCAAACCTCTCAAGCTCATTTCTCCGGAACTCGTCCGGAAATTTGACGAATACGGAGATTACGTGGACTATCCGGCCGTACGAAGCAGAAGCGTGGCTGAAACGACCGAAATAGTCCGGGAACCGGAAAGCATCGCCGAGATCAAACGGCAGTTGCACAGTCCTGTTTCAAACGCCGAAATGCGTGAGATGCTTTCAGCCTCCTGACGGAAATAGTTTCGATTTTAAAAAAGAGGGATGCCATCCCTCTTTTTCTTTTCTCCGGCCGTGATACAATGCGCGCATGCGTTTCAAACCGGAACACGGCGAACAAAATCCCCTTCTTGCGGCGCTCGAGCGTTCGAGGAGCCTTATGGAGGACGGCGACAAAACGAGCGATGAAGTGTTCGCCATGGTCGCCGAAGAATACAAAATCTCCGCGGAAAAATTGAAAGAGGCCTATGAAGCCGACGGTTCCGAACCGAAAGAGCCGATCAAGCTCCGCTTCACCCCGCAAAAGAAAGAACGGAGGCGCTATATCGCATAAACCGCCTTATTTGCTGAACGTGCAAAAAATTGTTACAGTATGCCGGTTTCTTGCCGGCCCTATCGTCTAACGGCTAGGACACGGGCTTCTCAAGCCTGTAATCGGGGTTCGATTCCCCGTAGGGTCACCACCGTTTAAATCTACGTATTCCAAAATCCCCCAGAAAATATTGGGTTATTTGTGAACGTGTCTCGATTTTATTGTTGGCACCCCTACGGGGAATCAAACCCCTTACGGTGGTGCCGGGTAGATTTCCGATCTCTTCTTTCGATATTTCCCCCATTCGATATGATTGATACTCATGGAGATGAGTATAGATAGTCCTTAGGAAAGCGTAAGACTCCCAAATGAGACCACTTGGTCTCCCTATGATTACTAGCCCTTACCGGTCCAAACTGAATCATCAACAACAAAAGAAAAAGACCTCGGAAAAATCCGAGGTCTCGAAAGCGAAAACGCTAATGCAAACCTGCAACGAAGTGCCGAATAACTGTTCCTTTAGGAACAAGAAACTTGTAATACACCTTTAATTTTGGGTCCAACAAAAAGTATGACCATTTTCCGGTGTAAATTATTTTCTCGTTCCATGTCTCAAGAACAGCATCCTTCCTTTCCTGCTCATAGATAGCTGAAGAATCTACCGATTTCTGTCCTTGAACAATTCCTCCATCCTTCTGTTCAGCGTAGTAAAGATAGGAACCCCCACGATCAACTGATCCAGTCCCCAGGATAAAGGAACCGTGGAACGATTGCCCATCATTGAAGGCAACCAGGGGTATCTCGCTAACTTTGAGATTCTCTTTCGGGAATATTCCTTGAAGAAACATAGTGGCAAGGCCCACAATAAAGAGTCCTCCAAGAACTCCGCAACCTCCGAAAAAAAACGGACCAATAATAAACATGGTCCAGTCATTCCGGAAAGAAAGTCCCTTTCTGCTAAGGATGATGAGGTTGATACACCACCCAACGCCAACGAGGAAGAAAATCAAAAGGCTAATCATTGAGCCCTCCTTCTATTTGAAGAACATATTTAACTTCTAACAGGACAGTAACATTTTGATACTATCTGTCAAATATTGGGCTGTTAAGAGTGGTTATCTACAAAACCTATCGAGAATGCGACCATTTGGTCCCTTGGCGGGATATTGTGGCGCGATACAATCAGATCCGAGGCAAAATTCAGGCGACTAATTCCCTATCAGCCTCGGTGTTCTCAAAATTTTTTCTGAAGTTTTTGACATACTCGAAAATCTGGTTTGAATTTTTCGAACAGAGGGTCACCAACTTATAAAATTTAAACGGCCGGGCGATATTTCTCTGAAATCTTATGCCAGAAAGCGGTCACGGCAAGGGCGATGAGCATGCTTGCGACCACATCGATGGGATGATGGAGACCGACCGCGACACGGCTTGCCGCTATTGCAAGAGCAATCGCCCAGAGCGCAATCCCCAATTTTTTATTCCAGTACATGCCCACTGCGGCAAGCGAAGCGACCAGCAAGGTATGGTCGGAAGGAAATCCGTTGTCCGCGACGTGCTGAATCAGCGGCGTAAAATGACCGACGACGAAAGGACGAGGATCGACATAGACGTGACTTGCCACAACGCCGACAGCATACGTCAGCAGTCCCGATGGAACCGCAAAGAAGGCCATGCGTTTCATTTCGGCCCGGGAACGCTTGAAAAAATACACGCCGAGAATGACGGGCGGAAGGACAAAAAGATATTGCGCAGAAAAAATAAAAATGGCGTCCATAAGTGGTGTCATGCCGCCGCGGTTTCCTGATACCGTAGAGCGGTCAGAATCAGGCGGGAGGCTTCGGCATACTCCCCCGCATTGACGCAATTGCGCACATATTCGTTCTTTTTATTGTCGAGAATGGCGCTGAATCTTTTCCCGTACGCGTCAGACCAGGCGAGTTTTTCGGCGGATGTGGCGTCTTTCCCGATCATTTCGACCATGAGGCGCATCTGGAAATCGTTTCGTTTTGCCAAATCGAAATGCTCATAATCCGGATGATGTTCATCCACATTTTCATCGATAATGACCCGGTGCGGAGGCTGTTCGAACATGCGAAAAGCGTATCACGTTTCGTCGGCGGATTCCAGAGCGATTGTTTTCACAATCCGTTCCATCCGCATGGCACGCGAGCCTTTGACAAGGATAATGTCATTGTTTTTCAGGATTTCTCCGATACGGTCCGCCGTTTCAAATGAATCATCGAACTCGAAGATGCGGTCGTCAGCCATGCCGGCGTCGAGCGCGCCTTCGGCGATTTTCCGCGCGCGGATGCCGACCGTGACGAGAATGTCGGCCGATGCGGCGGCCTTCTTGCCTATTTCCGTATGTTCCTCCAAGGAATGGGCGCCGAGCTCGAGCATATCGCCGAGAATGGCGATCTTCCGGCCTTTCGTCTTCATATCAGAAAGCGTCGAAAGCGCGCTTGCCGCCGCGGCCGGCGATGAATTGTAGCTGTCATCGACAATGATCGCGCCGTTCTTGCCGGGCACAAGCTTCATGCGGCCCGGGGGCGTCTCATATTCCGCAAGCGCCTGGGCGGCATCGACGAGATTGACTTTCTCCGCGAGCGCAACGGCGAGCGCGGCAAGCGACGCGTAGACGGAATGGATGCCGACCGATCCGCGAATGAGGACCGGCACGACATTGTTGCCCTGGGATATCTTGAACGTCATTCCCGAAGGTTTTCCGTCTTCGGAAACGATCGACGCTTCCGAAGCGCGGATATCGGCGAGGTTCGTCGTGCCGTACACGACCGCCGCGTTCGGCGATGCGGCGCGGATCGCGAGGCAATCGTCGTCATCGGCGTTCACGACGAGCGTGCCGTCATGCTTGAGCGCGTCAACCAGGTATTGCTTTTCGCGGACGATCGCGTCGCGGTTTGGAAAGAATTCGATGTGCACCGGCACCTTGGCAAATCCGGTCAGGACGACGACATCGGGCGAAAGCCATTTTGCGATCTTGGCGATCTCTCTCGGACGGTCAGCGCCGATCTCGAGGATGAGATAATCCGGATAGTTCGTATGGAACAGGGCCACCGATAGGCCTCTCCAGAGCACCGAAAGCCAGAGGAAAATATCCCGGCCGGGATCTGCCGCGCCGATGATCGCAAGCGGGATGCCGATGCCGTTCGCGGTTATTGTCCCGCTTTTGCGGACATAAGAAAAACGGGAGAGAACGGTCACGATCGCGTCCTTCGCCGACGTCTTGCCGATATTGCCCGTGACCGCGACGATCTGCGGCGCATGCTTCCGGATAACGAGGCTGGCTTGCCAGGCGATGATGGATTCGACGATCTGTTTCAGAAAATTGTCCATATTTTTACTATCGATCCGGCGGAATCTCGTAATAATTGATGAGAAAGCGGGCGATGTCGAAGAACGGATCGGTCAGCGTCTGCGAAGCATAGTTCACACCCTGCGGCTTGTAGGTATAGAGAAAGACAAGAAAACGCGGATGGTAAGCCGGGAAATAGCCGAAAAAGGAATGCAGGTACTGGTCCGGATAATATCCGCTTCCTTCGGCTGCCGGCCGCGCGATCTGCGCCGTGCCCGTTTTCGCGGCAACGCTGTAATGCGCTATCTTCGCGTTCGGATTGACCGCCGAGAGCGACGTGTCGACATAGGTGACGAGCATTTTCGTGACGGTCTCGACGGTCGAGGGTTTCAGCACTTCGACCGCATTATCGGAATCGTCGACTGTCTTCGACAGCCCGGTAAGATAGTCGATTTTGCTTGCCACATGCGGCGTGACGACCTTGCCGCCGTTCGCCAGAATGCACAGCGCTCGGACGGTGTCGATCGGCGTCATCGAAATGCCCTGACCGAAGGATGCGGTGTCATATTCGACCTGCTTCTGGTTGTTCAGATTGTCAACGAGATTGGAAATGTCTCCCGCCGCCTCGTCCGGCAGATCGATGCCCGTCTCCTGTCCGAGGCCGAAGGCCTGGAAATAATCGAGCATGGTCGGCTTGCCCATCTTGGTCGCGATGAACGACGCCCCGACGTTGAGCGATTCGTTGATGACGACCTGGAGCGGAATGATACCGCGTGCCTTGCCGTCAAAATTATGGATCGTCTTGCCGTCGACCGTGATCGAACCGGTATCGTCATAGGTCGTCGTCGCGGTCACCGCGCCCGAATCGATGCCGGCGGCAAGCGTCAAAGGCTTGACGATCGAGCCCATCTCGTATGCATTCGAGACGAGCGGATCGGCATAGATGCTCACGTCCGTCTGATTGCGAAAATCGTTCAGGTTGAAATTCGGATACATGCCCATGGCGTCGATCTGCCCGCTTGCCGGATCGATGACGATCGCGCCGGTCTCCGCGGAATGCCATTTCGCGTTCGCCGCCGCGATCTCCTTCTCGACAAAACCCTGCACTTCGGGATCAATGCCGGTCACCACGTCTCCTTCACTCTCGTCGTGCCCGAGAAAATTATCCCTGATGTCGGAAAAAAGGCCGGCGAACGTATTCATCGTCACGTTCGAATCATTGCGCGAAAGCGTGCTGTCGTAATAATTCTCAAGACCGTACCGGCCGACCAGGTTCGTGCCCGTATCGTCATATGCCACGAAACCGATGACCCGCGAGGCCAAGTCGCTTCCGGGATAGTAGCGCCACTTTTCCTTCGCAATGACCACGCCGGGCAGATTCAAGGCGTCGATCTTTTGCACCTGGTCTTCCGGCACCTTGTCGGCAATGACGTTATAGACCGCGCCGGTTTTCGCCGCTTTTGCATAAAAATCCGCCTTATCAAGCGGGAGGATGGCTGAGAGCTTGGCATAATATTCGTCCGTATCCGTCGCCATGACCGTATTGTTGATCGCGACGGTGTAGCCTGACTGGAGCCCTGCGGCGGTGACCTCGGTGCCGTCTTTTGAAGTAAAGAAGATGCTGCCACGGTCGAACGTGTCATTCACGACGTTCACGTACTGGCTGTTCGCCTTATCGCTATAATATTCACCGTGCACGATCTGCAAGAAATACAGCCGTACCAGCATGACGAGCGCGAACAGGACAAAAGCGCCGAAAATGAACCGGATACGATGCTGGAACGACTTAGTTTTCATTGACAGACAGGGCGGCGACCTTCTCCGCAGGCTCAGCGACGGCAAACACATTTTCCGGCACCGCCACGAACCCTTTCGTCTTGGCAAGATCCATCGTGATAGCGTCTTCGAGGGCGAGATATGAGGATTCGAGGGTGCCGACCTGTTCATTGAGCGACGACATTTGCGATTCAAGACCCTGTTTCGCGACCGCGTTTTCGATCGACCTCTCGACCAGGAAACCGTACGAGAGACCGAGCATGACGAGCAATCCGAAGAGCGTCCAGAAGATCATTTTCTCCCGATACTCGATCCGTTCTATTTGGCTTTTGATGATTTGGGCTACCATATGTTTTTTCAGACCTTTTCGATGATTCGTAATTTTGCGCTTCTCGACCTCGGATTCTCCTTTTCTTCTTCCGCCGACGGCGCAATCGGTTTCTTATTGATACATTTTGCTTTCTTTCCTTTTGCCATATCCCTGAAAAAATTCTTCACTTCGCGGTCCTCGACGGAATGAAACGTGATGATCGCCATCCGCCCGCCGTTTGCAAGGAGATCGAGTCCTTTCGCCATCCCCTCTTGCAAGGCGCCGATCTCGTCGTTCACCGCGATCCGCAGAGCCTGGAACGTCTTTGTCGCGGGATTCACTTTTCCGCGCCGGTATGCCGCCGGCACCGCGCTGCGGACGATCTCGACAAGATCGAACGTCGTCTCGATCGGTCTTGCTCTCCTCGCACGGGCGATGGCTTTCGCGATCCGTCGGGCATACCGTTCGTCCGCATAGCCGTAGAGAATGTCCGCGATCGTCTCTTCCTTCCAAGTGTTCACGATCGTCCGTGCGGTGATCGTTTCCTTTCCTTCGCTCATCGTCATGAGAAGCGGTTCGTCCTTTTGAAAAGAAAATCCCCTGCCGGAATGCTCAAGCTCGTCGCTTGAAATGCCGAGGTCGAGGAGGATCGCGTCGACATTCCGTACGCCGAGTTTCGCGAGCACCGCATCCATGTCGCGATAATTGCCGACGACGAAACGGTGAACTCCCGGCAGATCTTTGAATTTCTCTTCTGCATGCCGGACGGCGCTTTCGCTCCGATCCGTGCCGATGATCGCCACGTCTTTGCCGAAACGGCGGTAGACTTCTGCCGCATGTCCCGCGGCGCCGAGCGTTCCGTCAAAATACGTCTTGCCGGAAGAAAGGTTCAATCCGTCTATCGATTCATGTAAAAGAACTGCGCGGTGGATCATGTTAGAGCGCGCCCGCCTGGCCCAGTTTCTCCGCGAGCTGGTCGGCGCGCTTTTCCACGACCGACTTGTGCTCGCTCCACGCTTCCTCGCTCCAGATCTCGACGCGGTTGCCCACGCCGACAACGGCGACTTTGGCCTTGAGGGCCGCGCGCCGCACGAGGAAGTCAGGGATGAGGATGCGGCCGATCGTGTCGACCGCCACTTCGGTCGCCGAGCCGAACATGTAGCGGTTGAAGCTCCGGTTGTCCGCGGCGAGCATCGAGAACTGCCCGAGCTTCGACGAAATATCCTTCCATTGCGCGAGCGTGAAGAGCCAGAGACAGCCGTCGAGGCCCGCCGTCACGACGATCGTCTTGCCGATCTCCTTGCGGAATTTCACCGGCAGCGAAACGCGCTTTTTCTCGTCGAGCGTGTGGATGTATTCGCCGATAAGCATGACCTTTTGCGCGCGGGCGAAATTTTTTATGAAAATTCTTTTGTCCCACTTTCTCCCACGCACTTACTATTTTATAGCACTTTATCCCACACTACAACATTTTCCTGTTGATAACTTTGCACGAAAAAACCCCGATTTTACCTTGTAAAATCAGGGTTTTTTGAAATTTTGGTTCCGCGTTCTATTCCTTCGAGCGCATAAACGGAAAAATCTGCGATTCGCGGGCGGGCAGGTCGGCAAGGAACGAGAACAGTCGCTCGGAGAAACCGAAGCCGAAGGCCGGCGGCATGCCGTATTCCATGGCCTCGACGAATTCTTCATCCATCATCTGCGCCTCTTCGTCCCCCGCCGCGCGAAGTTTCGCCTGCTCTTCGAACCGCGCGCGCTGATCGAGCGGGTCGTTCAGTTCGCTGAAACCTTTGCCCATTTCGCTGCCAGCAAGAATGACTTGGAAGCGTTCGACGACGGCCGGATTCTTCTCGCTCTTTTTGGCAAGCGGCTCGAGCATAACCGGCACACCGACAAGAAACGCAGGTCCCCCAATCTGCCGGCGGCAATATTTCCACAAGGTGTCAATGCCGCGGTTTGTGTTGAAACCTTTCTTATCATATTCGACTTTGAGATCACGGAGTTTCTTCTCGATGTCTTTTTCGCTCGCCGACAGGATGTCGATGCCGGTCTTTTCCTTGATCAGTTTGACGAAATCGATCGTCTCCCATTTTTTGCCAAGGTCGATCTCGAAGCCGCGGATCTTGAATTGCAAAGTGCCGAACGTTTCCTTCGCGACATATTTGTACATGTCCTCGACGAACTTCATTCCATGTTCGTAATCGGAATACGCTTCATAGAATTCGACAAGCGTATAATCCTGCAAATGCTCGGCGTCGGCACCTTCGTTGCGAAAGACGCGGCCCATCTCGTAGATCTTCGGGAAGCCGGCGACAAGGAGACGTTTCAGCGCAAGTTCGAGCGAAATGCGCAGGTATACGTCCGTATCGTAGGCGTTGTAATGCGTGAGGAACGGCCGCGCCTCGGCGCCGCCTGCGGCGTTCTCGAGCACCGGCGTATCGACGGTCATGAAGCCGTTCTTTTCAAGATAGGTGCGGATCGCCGAAAAGAATTTCGCCCGCTTCTCGATCGTCGCTTTGATGTCCGGATTGAACAGGATGTCGAGATAGCGGCGACGAAACCGCTCTTCCTCATCTGTGAGACCGTGCCATTTCTCGGGCAATGGCCGGAGCGATTTCGCGAGCATCGTCCAAACGGAGACCGCAAGCGTTTTCTCGCCGCGCTTCGTGACAAAGAGCGTTCCCGCGACGCCGACGAAATCGCCGACATCGACGGTTTCCATGAAGTCATTGAAAATTTTCTCGTCGACATCGTCCTTCTTCAGGAGCGCCTGGAATGTCGCCGTGCCGTCCGTGATATTGAAAAAAACGAGGCCGCCCTGCGCGCGGATCGCCATGACGCGGCCGGCAAGATGCAGGATTTTCTTCTTCGACAGTTTTTCGAAATCGACGACCGCATCGGCAAGCGAGACGTCACGTTTCGATTCGACCGGATACGGGTTCCTGCCGAGCTTCTCGAGCCGTTTCAGTTTGCCGATGCGCGTCTCGCGCAATTCATCGAGCGATGACATAAAAATTTATTTGACCTCAACGACGGAATATTCCATCGGGCCGGACGGCGACGTGAACGAGAACACTTCGCCTTTCTTCTTGCCAAGGACCGCGGCACCCAAGGGCGAACGGTTCGAGATCTTGCCCGAGGCCATGTCGGATTCCGCCGAGCCGACGATCATGAATGTCCGGCGCGTGCCGTCTTTCTTCTTTTCTACCGTGACCGTCGAACCGATGATGGCATGGTCGCCGTGGCGATCTTCGACGATTGTCGCGTTCTTGAGGATCATTTCAAGTTTCGCAATGCGCTCCTCCACCTCGGCCTGCTCGGCGCGTGCTTCGTGATATTCGGCATTCTCGGACAGATCGCCGAGGCTCCGCGCGTAATCGAGCGCTTCCGCCACTTCTTTGCGCTTCACATTCTTGAGCTCTTTCACCTCCTTCGTGAGCTCGTCATACTTCTGCTGGGTCAGATATTCCCGATGCGGTTCCGTCATGGTATTTTTGTTGTGCCGCTAAAACGAAATGATTCTTGCCGGCGAGTATAGCAGAAAAGCCGACGGAAGTACATGCCTAGCCTTTCAAATATTCCGGTTTCGCCGTCGAAAGCCAATCGAGCACCTGCCGGATGGCCGCCACGCCGCCGACCGATGCCGTCGACGGCCCCTGCTCCATGACAAGCGCGAAAGCGTATTTCGGCTTGTCGTACGGGAAAAATCCGGTGACCCAGGAATTCAAATATTGATTCTCGGCGCCGATCTGCGCCGTGCCCGTTTTTGCCGCAATGGCCACATACGGCACGTTGAGCCCCGTCGCGACGCCGCCAAGAACGTCCATGCGCATGCCGGTCCGCACGATATCGTAATATGACCGATTCATGCCGGGAATCTCCGTGAGATCAGACGGATTGCCGCCGGCGAGAATCGACGGCGCAATGAGCTTGCCGCCGTTCGCCACGGCTGCGACCGCGCGCGCCATCTGGATCGGCGTTACTTGCCAGCCGTACTGCCCGATGGCCGTGTGATACGTGTCGCCGATGAGCCAGTCTTCATTGTCGAAATGTTCCGCCTTCCAGAGCGGGCTCGGCACCGTGCCGCCTGCGCCGGAAAAGAAGCCGTTCGGAATGTCCTCACCAAAACCAAACATGTTCATATATTTGTCGATAAGCGATATGCCGAGACCTTTTTGATCCTCGAAGCCGCCGCCGACCTCATAGAAATAGACGTCGGACGAAACCGCGATGGCATGCTCCATATCCACCCAGCCTTGCGCGCGCCAGTCCTTGAAGACAGACGGATGCGACGGATCGTACGGATTCGGCACCGTGATCGATCCGGTCGAAAGGATCTTCGTCGCCGGATCGATGATGTTTTCGGCCAGAGCCGCAAGGGCGACGAAGGGCTTTACCGTCGAACCGGGCGCATAGAGACCGTCCGTCACGCGGTCGAGAAACGGATTGTTCTTGTTCGAAAGCATCTGTTTGATCGCCGCCGCATCGGTGTGATCGGTCATCGTCTGCGAATCGTAACCGGGGAAACTCGTCATGGCGACGACTTCGCCCGTATCGACGTCCATGATCACGCCGGCGCCTCCGGTAAATCCGGATTGTTTTGCGACGGATGCGATCGAACCGTACAGTTTTGACGTGATGTCCGCATCGATGGAAAGCGTGACATCCGATCCGTCTGATGGCGGACTGACAACGCTCGACGAGACGACCTTGCCGCTCACATCCGATTCGACGAGCTGTTTGCCATCCGTGCCGGCAAGCTCGCCGTTGAAGAATTTTTCCGCTCCGCCGATGCCGGTGAAATCGTCATTATAATAGAAACCCGAGCTGTCCTTCTGCGGATACGCGACATAGCCGAGAAGATTGCCGAGACCCGGAGCCGGATCGTATTTGCGCAAAGCGACGGGCGAACCGCTCGCGGCCGGAGCGTTCCAGGCGAGCTTCACGCCGTTCCGGTCGAAAATGACGCCGCGGTTCGCAAAAAGCACGGTAGCATGCAAAGCGTTCGCATCACTGCGCGCCGCATAATACTCTCCCCGGACGACTTCGAGCACGAACGCGCGAGCGAAGAAACCGGCAAAAACAAGCGCGCAGACGATGCCGAGCGCGACGAAAGCTCGGCGCGAGATCGGTCTTTCAAGCCTGCCTTCGAACTGGTTCGTGTCGAATTTCGGCAAATTCTTGGCATCGAGAAAAATCTCGTCCGGCTCGATGTCCCGGATGCCTTTCTGCCGCAAACTCATGCTTTTTTTTCTGAACGAAAGCGACATGCCGATTACTGCCGATGATACCAGAGAACCGACGATTTGACCGGAAACGAGGCGAGGAAAATAACGATTGCCCCAAAAAGAAACACGTGACCGGACCTAATACCGAGGAATCCGCCGCCGGAATACAAAATATCGAGGAGGGCGGCGAAGACGATCGCCTCAAAAAACAGATCGAAGAAAAAGACGGCTGAAACAGCGAGGATGAATGCGGCGAGCGGCGGCAGAAAAAACAATGACAGGAAGAGAAGGCAGTCGGTAAGGAAGCGCTTCATATCAGTGGCGGCTTGGCGAGACAATTTCGACAAAGCGGATGTTCGCGATATTGACCGGCAAAGACACAAGGACGGTTTCAAGAGAATCGGACGGCTTTGACGCGACGCTTTCGACGGTGCCGACGATGTTCGTCGAAATCGACGGCGCACTCACGGCATCGCCGACGGCAACATCCGATCCCGACGGCAACCGTATCTCAAGCGCGCCGCCGCCCATGCCGGTCGCAAGCGTCTCGATCGAGCTTGACCCGACGAGCACGCGCGTTGAAACGCCCGAAGAGGAATAGAGGGTCGCTTTCGACTCGTGAGCGAACGTCTCGGAAACGAAACCGATCGGCACAAAACCATCCGCGACCACCTGGTCTCCCGCCGCGACGCCGTCGGCCGTCCCCGCATCGATGACGAGCGTATCATACGGAGAGAACGGCGGCTTGGCGAGCACGGCCGCGAGAATCCCGTTCTTGCCCGCCGTCTTCCGGCCGAGTGCCGCCTTCAGACCCGCGTTCTCGTTCTGAAGCGTTTCGACGAGAGCCGCATCTGCCTTTTCGGCGGAAAGTTCTGCCGCGAGGCTTGCATTTTCGGCGGCAAGCGACTCTTTCGTCCGCGCGATCGCGCCCAAGTTCGAAAGCCATGATGCGACGAGATTCTTTCCTTCCCAGAACGGCCTGCTTACCGCGAAGAGAAAGCTTTTCGGTCCGGACAAAGACAAAATGACGAGGATGACGAGCGTGATGCTCGCACCGGTGAGGAAGGCGCCGCGTCCTCCGGCCGCAAAATCGCTATTTCTTCGGCGGAAGTTCATCTTCTTTCTGGATAAGCACTTCTTTGTACATGTCCATATTTTCGAGAATGACGCCCGCTCCGCGCGCCACGGCAGTGAGCGGGTCGTCCGCAATGCGCACGGGAATCTTCAGATATTCGCGGAGCAGTTCGTCAAGACCGATGATGAGCGCGCCGCCGCCGAAAAGATGGATGCCTTTCTGCATGACGTCGGCGAGGATCTCGGGCGGCGTCGTTTCGAGAACTTCCTTCGTCCCTTCGACGATCGCTTCGACCGACGATGACATCGCTTCGCGGATGTCGGCATCGGTGAGGATGACTTCGCGCGGCAGACCGGTGATGAGATCGCGCCCTTTGACCGGCGTCTCAAGGTGTTCGTTCGGCACGACGGCGCCGATCGCCATCTTCACCGCTTCGGCCGTTTTTTCGCCGATCAGGATCTTGAACTCGCCGCGGATGTAGCTCACGATGTCGGCGTTCAGCTTGTCGCCCGCGATGCGCAGATTTTTCGACCGCACGATGCCGCCGAGCGAGATGACCGCGATGTCCGTCGTGCCGCCGCCGATGTCGATGACCATGCTGCCGACCGGGTCGTTCACCGGCAATCGGATGCCGATCGCGCCGGCCATCGGTTCCTCGACGATGTGCACCTCGCGCGCGCCGGCGCTTTTCGCCGCGTCGCGCACGGCGCGAATCTCGACGTTCGTCACGCCGGACGGCACGCCGACAACGACCCGAGGACCGAGCATTTTCGGAGAAAGTTCCTCCGCCCGTTTGATGAGATACGCGATCATCTCCTCGGTCACTTCGAAATCGGAAATGACGCCGTCGACCAAAGGACGCACCGCGACAATGTGCGGCGGCGTCCGGCCGAGCATCTCGCGCGCCTGCGCGCCGACCGCGACCACACGGCCGGTCTTCTGGTTGAGCGCGACGACGGACGGTTCGTTCACGACGATCCCCTTGCCCGCAAGGTAGACCAACGTGTTCGCCGTGCCAAGATCGATGCCGATGTCGTTCGAGAACTGCTTGTATATTCTTTTCTTCAGGTTGTCGAGCATGCTATTGATATTTGGCGACGAAATCGAGCAATTCTTTTTCTTTCAGCATTGAAATGTTTCCGCTCGCGCGTTCCTTCACTTCGAATTCTTTCTTCGCAAGACCTTTTTCCGACACGACGACGCGCAGCGGCACGCCGATCAAATCGGAATCGGCGAATTTCTCCCCGGCGCGCGCATCGCGATCGTCGTAGAGGACTTCGACGCGAGCAGCCTGCAATTTCTTGTAGATATCTTCCGCCGCCTTTTTGACCGCCGGATCATCGGAAGAAAGCTCGACGATGTGGACGGCGAACGGCGCGATGGACACGGGCCAGACGAGACCTTTGTCGTCGGCGAGAATTTCCACGATCGTGCCCATCAGGCGGCCAAGGCCGATCCCATACGAACCCATGACGACGAGCTTCTCTTCCCCTTTCTCATCCTTATATTTCAAGCCGAAGGGTTCCGAG
Organism: Patescibacteria group bacterium; assembly: GCA_018968925.1. Taxonomy (GTDB): domain Bacteria; phylum Patescibacteriota; class Minisyncoccia; order Phycocordibacterales; family GWA1-40-21; genus Bog-1340. The sequence continues at coordinate 40,380 of JAGWZI010000001.1, forward strand.
AATTTCGTGCCAAGCGAGAAGATGTTGCCGACTTCGATGGCCTTTTTCTCCTCAAGATCGGCTTTCTTGATGCCGAGATCCTTCAGAATTTCATCGGCGTAGACTTCCTTGTTCACGGCGATTCCCTTCTTTGCGTCGAGATGGATCGTGTCCTCGCCGGCATCGGTCAAAGCCTGGAATTCATGGGAAAATTTGGAAAACGTGCCGCCTGAGGCGAACGTCTTATACGTCCGGTCGCCGATGCCGACGCGATCGAATATTTTCCGGTACGCCTCGGCCGCCTTTTCATAAAACGCTTCGTGTTCCTTCGCGTTTTTCGAGAACGAATAGAGCGCTTTCCAGGAGAATTCCCTGCCGCGCAAAATCCCCGACTTGCTCCGCGCTTCGTTGCGGAAGATTTCCTTGAAATCGTACGGATACGCGGGCAGGTCCTTGTAGGAACTGACGTACTGCTTCAAAATGTTCGCGTACGCCTCCTCGTTCGTGAACGACAGACCGACATCCGCGCCGCTTTTCAGTTTCGTCTTGAACCAGTTGTCGACGACCTCGTCCGACCAGCGGCCGGATTTTTCCCAAACTTCCTTCGTCTGGATGATCGACGTCTTCATCTCGAGTCCGCCGATCGCGTTCATTTCCTCGCGGATGATATTTTCTATTTTTTTCATCACGCGCAGGCCGAGCGGCAGGTACGAATAGACGCCGGCCATTTCCTTGAAAATGAAACCGGCGCGCACCAAAAGGTTCGCATTCTTCGACACTTCGTCTTTCGGACCATCTTTCCTGGTCTTTGTGAGCAACATCGACTGCCTCATAGAGGCAAATCATAGCGTATATACGGACAAAAACAAGGATTTGACAAACACCGGTTTTGTTTCTCAGTGCACGAACGCGGCGATATCATGATACGTGACGACAGCCATCAAAAGAATGATGAGCGCAAAGCCGGCAAAGTTGATCCAAACGACGAGACTCGGTTGTATTTTCCTGCGGACGACCGCTTCAATGGCGAGAATGAACACGCGTCCGCCGTCGAGCGCCGGCAGCGGCACGAGGTTGAGCACCGCGAGATTGATGGAAATGAGCGCGACGAAGCCGAGCAAATACGAAAGGCCGACCGATTCCGCCTGGCCGACCATGCTCGCAATGCCGACCGGTCCGGCAACACCGTCGAGCGCTCCTACTTTGAAAATGTTCGCGACAAGATGAACGAGGCTTCCGGCGATGTTCCACGACTCGATCGCGACAAGCTTCCCTGCCTGCCACATCGATCCGAAAAATCCGAACTTCACCGTGCCGGCGAGCGCAAGCGCGACGCCGATCGCTTTCTTGCTTCCCGCCGTCGCGCCGGGCGTAACCGATACCGTGTCCGTTGTCCCGCCGCGGCGGTACGCGATCTCGACCGCACCGTTTGCGCCGGCGATGATGTTCTGGATATCGGACGGTTCGGGGTGCGCCACGGTCGCCTTGCCGGAGGAAATGGAAAGGATCTCGTCGCCGCCTGCGATGCCTGCCCGCTCGGCAGGAGAATTCTGCTCGACCGAAAGGACGAGCGTGAAGGGATTTTGCGCCGCACCCGCATATTGCCCGTCGATCGAGGTGATGAGTCCGATATTGAAAGAGACGGCGATCAAAATCCACGCGAAAAAGAAATTCATGGCGATGCCGGCGAGGAAAACGACCGCCTGCTTCCACTTTGCGGCATTGGCAAGCGAACGCGGCGACGGATTCCCCGCATCGTCCGGATTTTCGCCGAAGATTTTCACGAAGCCCCCGAACGGTATCGCGCCGATCGCGTAGGTCGTCTCGCCGTATTGCCGCGAAAAGATGCGCGGCGGAAAGCCGATCGAGAATTCGTCGACCCGGATGCCGAACGCTTTCGCCGCCATAAAATGCCCCGCCTCGTGCACGAAGACGAGGACGGCAAGGATGACGATGAAAAGGATGACGGTCATTTAGCTCGCGATTTCCTTTTCCTTCTTTTCAAAGAGGGTTTCGAGCGCTTTGTTGCCGTCATCGACGATCTTCTGCATCTCGTTCTTGAAGCGGAACTTTTCGTCTTCGCTCATGCCGCCTTCCTTTTCCTTTGCGTCAATTTCTTTTACCGTCTCATCGCGGATCGAACGAATATTCACCCGAGCATCCTCGAGCTTCGTCTTCGCCGCTTTCACGAGATTCGCGCGCGATTCGCCGGAAAGCTGGGGAAAGAATACGCGCACGCCTTTGTCGTCCACCGCGACCGATACGCCGAGGTTCGCCGCCGTGATCGCCTTCTCGATCTCTTTCGCCTGCGTCTTGTCATAGGGAGAAATGCGGATCGCCCGCGCGTCCTCGATGCCGATCGTCGCGACCTGATTGAGCTTCATCCGCGAACCGTACGCGTCAACCTCGACGCCGTCGAGCACCGCCGGAGACGCGATGCCGGTGCGCAAACCGGCATATTCCTTCTTCAGCCACTCTTCCGCGCCCTTCATCTTGTCCTTCAGTTTTTTGAAATCGTAGGTCATGTTAATTGTTTTCTTTGATTTTTTTCAGAAGCTCTTCGGATTCGCCCGGCCCCGGCACGTTCGTCACGACGCGACGGAGCGCGGTGCGGAATGTTTCCGGACTGATGCCGCCGGCACGGTGTTCTTCCTCCATTTTCTTGCCTTGCACCTGCATCACCAGATTCTTGTTCTCCTTGTAGAAAGCGATCAATTGCTCGGGATTCATCTCTCCAAACCGGACGAGAATCGGTCTTTTCTCTGCTGTCGGCATTTCTTCCATATGTTCCAGTATAGCAGAATATCGGCGAAAAACTAGGCGATGATGGCGAGATACTCGAGGAGCATTTTCACGGACGCGGACGGATCCGACGCGTAACCGCGGGCTTTCTCAACGCGCTCGAGCAATTGCCGCTCCGCAGAAGAAAGTTTCTTGAAATCTTTTTTCGCAAGCTCCGCCTCAAGAGAATTGATGAATTTCACCGCATCGGCTTTCGCCGCTTTCTCGTCGGAAATGTTCTCGACAAGTTCCTTCACCGTGGCAAGCCGCTCGGCAAACGACGCGGCGAGGAATGTCTTCGCGTCGATCGGCGTTCCTGCCGCGCCGCCGTGCCGGACGATAAAAAGGCGCGAGCGGAGCGTCGGCAGAACGTTCGCATCAGACGGCATGATGATGAAGACATGCGTGCCGCCCTTCGGCTCTTCGAGCGATTTCAGGAGAGCGTTCTGCGCCTGCGGCGTCATGGCATCCGCGCCCACGATGAAAATTTTCCGCTCGCCCGCGACCGGAAGCCCAACGGAAAGCGCGGCAAGCGCGATCGCGTCGTCGACGCCGAACGTCGCATATTTTCCTCTCCAAAAATCCGGATTGCCTGCGATTGTAAAATCGAGCTCCTTCTCGAAAAATTTCGCGAGTTCCGCCGACACCGCATCAAACTCGCCGATGACGAGATACGCGTGGTGGAGAGTGCCGCTGTTTGAAAAGAAATCCATTATCGCTTCGCGATGATGCTCTTTTTGTAGGTATCGAGATGCTCGAGCGCAATGCCGGTGCCTTTTGCCACGCAGTAGAGCGGCTCGTCGGCGATGACCGCCTTTACGCCGGTGCGGCGGAAGACGAGCTCGGCGAGGTTGCGCAACTGTGAAGAGCCGCCGGTCATGATAATGCCGTTGTCGATGATGTCGGCGGCAAGCTCGGGCGGCGTGTCCTGCAGAACGTCCTTGATCGCCTTCACCATATCCTTCAGCTCCTTCGAGATCGCCTTGACGATCTCGTTCGTTTTGATCTCGGTCGAGCGCGGCAGGCCGGTGAGAAAATCGCGGCCTTTGATCGTCATGGAAAGCTCATCCTCCATCGGTACTGCGGAGCCGATCGTGATCTTTATTTCTTCCGCCGTCTTGTCGCCGATGGCGAGGTTGAAGGTTTTCTTGATATAGTCCGCGATCGCCGCGTCTATTTTATTGCCCGCGACCTTCACCGAATTCGACGCCACGATGCCGCCGAGCGAGATGACCGCGACGTCCGTCGTGCCGCCGCCGATGTCGACGACCATGTGGCCTTTCGCCTCGTAAATGGGAATGCCCGCGCCGATCGCCGCGAGTATCGGCTCCTTGACCACGTACGCGTTCTTCGCGCCGGCGCGGATCGCGGCCTCGACCACCGCACGCCGTTCGGTCGAGGTGATGCCCGCGGGAACGGAGACCATGACTTCGGGCTTGAGAATATTCCAGCGTCCGAGCGCCTTGTCGATGAAATAGCGGAGCATCGCTTCGGTCACGCGGTAGTCCGCGATCACGCCGTCTTTCATCGGTCGGTACGCGATGATGGAGTCCGGCGTGCGGCCGATCATGTTCTTGGCCTCGATGCCGACGGCGAGGATCTTGTTGTCCTGCTCGGCGATGGCGACGACCGACGGTTCGAAGATCGTCACGCCCTTTTTCGGAATGAAAACGAGCGTGTTCGCCGTGCCGAGATCGATGCCGAGCTTGCTCGTAAGGAATGCCATATGCGGACATACTACCCTTTTTCGCCCGATTTGCAAATTGAAAAACGCGGCCATTTCTGTCATCATAGCGAATATGCGAGTCCTCGAAGTCATCCCGATCGCGCGCGGCATCGGCACGGAAACCTTGTCCTATTTTTCGCTGAACGACGTCCCGGAAGGCGCGGTCGTCCGCGTGCCGCTGCGGAAAAAGATCGTTCCCGCGCTCGTCGTCGCAAGCTCTCCCGCCGCCGAAAAAAAATCCGAGCTGCGCCGTTCCGCGTTCGCACTGAAACGCGTCGAGCGGCTTCCCTTCTCGCCGTTTGTGCGCCCGGAATTCGTCGAGACGGCGCGCGTCGTTGCCGACCGATACGCAGGTTTCACTGGCGCGGTTCTCGGTTCGCTCGTGCCGGCAATATTTTTCGAAAAAGCTGACGGACTCGCGCCGAGCGCCCATGCGGAACACGCGGAGGCGGCGGAAAAATTCGCGGTCCAATCCGCGGACGAGGACCGCTTCGCCCGCTACCGGAGCATCATCCGCGAAGAATTCGCGAAGGGCCGATCGGTCTTCCTGCTCGCGCCGTCGGCCGAGCGCGCTGCGGTTTGCCATGAACTCTTGTCCAAAGGCATCGAGAAATATTCCTTTCTTTTGCACGGGACGATTTCGAAAAAGAATCTCCTCGGATCGGCGAAAAGGATCCTTGCGGAGACGCATCCGCTCCTCCTCGTCGGCACGGGCGCATACCTTTCCCTGCCGCGCGGCGATATCGGTTGCATCATCGCCGAAAACGAATCCGCCCGCGGCTACAGGACGATGACGCGGCCATACGCCGACATCCGCCACTTTGCGGAAATTTTTGCGGAACGGATCGGCGCGAAAATGGTTTTCGGCGACAGTCTTTTGCGGATCGAGACCATCGAGCGCGTGCGGCGCGGCGAGATCGTCGAGGTCGCGCCCTTGCAATTCCGTCCGACGGCGGGAAAAGAGATCGAGATCGCGGATCTGCGCGAGAAACCCGATCCGGCAGGCGGCAAAAAAGCGCCCTTCCGCATTCTTTCGCCAAATGCCGAGAACATTATTGAAAAAAATATCAAAAATGGCGGCCACATCTTCCTGTTCGCGGCGCGGCGCGGCCTCGCACCCGTCACCGTTTGCGGCGACTGCGGCACGATCGTCGAATGCGCATCCTGCGGCGCGCACGTGGTGCTCCACGAATCCCGCGCCGGCAATTTCTTTCTCTGCCACCGTTGCGGCGCGCGGCGCGACGCCCGCGAGACGTGCAAGACCTGCGGCAGCTGGAAGCTCAACACGCTCGGCATCGGTACGGCCCTTGTCGAAAAAACGGTGAAAGAAAGATATCCTGACGCGAATGTATTCCGTCTTGATGCCGACGCCGCCAAGACGTCTGCCCGCATCAAGGAAACCGTCGAAGCGTTCTCTGCCGCACCGTCCGCGATCCTCGTCGGCACCGAGATGGCGCTTCCGTATCTCGCCGCACGCGGCGTGGACGATACGATCGCGACGCTCGACGCCTATTTTGCCATTCCCGACTTCCGGATCGACGAACGCGTCATGCATATCATGCTGTCGCTCCGCTCGATCTCCCGCGGCGTCTGTATCATCGAGACGCGCGACGCGGCGCGGGGCGTCTTCACCGCGGCGTGTTCGGGCAGTCTCGTCGATTTCGTCAAAGACGAGATCGCTGACCGGCAGGCGCTTTCCTATCCGCCGTTCTCGACGATCATAAAGATCTCGGCGAGCGGATCGAAAACCGCCGTTGCCCGCTCGGTCACGGAAATCGAAACGATGATCGCTCCGCATACCCTCGATATCTTTCCGGCGCTCCTGCCCCATGGCAAGGACGAGCACGCCGTCATCGGCATCATGAAGATTCCGCAGGAAAAATGGCCCGACGAACGTTTGCTTGCCGCGCTCCGCGCCCTGCCTTCGTCCATTTCGGTCACGGTCGACCCGGAAAGTCTTCTGTGATTCATTTTCCGCCGCACACCGCGGCCGGCGCGCAGTAGACCTTGTTGTCCGCTTCGAGATTTATATATTGGATCTTCCGTAGGGTCGCCACATCCGTCTTCAACAATTTGTTCGCAACGACCGCCGCGAGATTGGCAAGGGACTGTTCAAGCGGTTTCGAGTCGTTCACGATGATCGTTCCGCCATTTTTCAAATACACGCTATATTCGTGCGCATCCGTAGCGACAAACGATACGGGCGCAAAACCAAGCGCCGCGATGCCCGCAACGAAGGCGCTTATCTCCCGGAATCGCACCGCATCGAAATATTGCCGTCCTACCGGATCGCTGGAAAGCAAACCGAAATAGGAAATCAGCGAGCTCGTCGCGGACGAGCTCGCGAACACGAAACCGGCGTCGTCCATCGAAAAGCAATCGCCCATTTTCGCCGGATCGCCCCCACACCAGAGCGCGGCCGCCGCGCGTTCGGTCACGGAAATCGAAAGATCTTTGAAACTTGCAAAGGAAACCTTCGCGGTCGCGATCCGCGGCTCGGCGAGAATCGCGCGTTCGGCGCCGTCGCGGTCGAGCAGGAAAAAATTGTCCGTGCGGACGATGCCGATCACATGCCTGTCCAAAACCGGCGCGATCGCATTTCGAATATCCGCCGTCGATACGGCGCTGTTGCCGGAAACCGAGACATTGCCGATCCGCACCCATTTCGTCGAAAGCGCGACGGTGCAAAGAGCGAGAAAAAGGAAAACGAGGGCCGCCGTCCACGCGAACTTGCGCCTCGCGCCTGAGCGCTTCTTCCTTTTCAGGATCGCGTTGATATTCGACTGCTGCCGCATCGGTTATTTTTTCCCGATCACTTTCTTGCCGCCCATATATTTCTGTAAAGCATCCGGCACGTTCACCGTTCCGTCTGCCTGCTGGTAGTTCTCGAGGATCTGGATGAGGATGCGCGGCGTGGCGATCGCCGTGTTGTTCAGGGAGTGCGCGAATTTCAGTTTACCGTCGGTGTCTTTGTATTTGATATTGAGGCGGCGCGTCTGGAAATCGTGAAAATACGAGCAGGAATGCGTCTCGCCGTATTTCCCCTTCGACGGCATCCACGCCTCGATGTCGTACTTTTTCACTTGTCCCAAACCGAGGTCGCCGCCGCACGAGACGACGACATGATACGGAATCTGCAAGGTCTGCAGAATGTTTTCCGCGTTCGCGAGCAGTTCCTCGTGGAATTTCACGCTCTCTTCGTGCGACGCTTCACAAAGAATGACCTGTTCGAATTTCATGAACTCGTGCACGCGATAGAGACCTTTTACGTCCTTCGAATAGCTCCCCGCTTCGCGGCGGAAGGCCGGCGAGAATGCGAGCACTTTTTTCGGCAGTTCGTCCTTTTTCAAAACCTTGTCGGCGAAATAGCTCATGGTCGCCACCTCGGCGGTGCCGGCAAGATAGTCGGCGTCTTGCGTCTTGTAGAGATCGTCCTCGCCTTGCGGCAAGTATCCCGTGCCAAGGAGCGTCTCGCGGCGGACGAGAGACGGCACGAGCATCATGTGGTATTCCGGATGCTTCTCGCGGAAGAGATCGACGGCAAGCTGCCAGACGGCAAATTCGAGTTCGGCGCCTTCGTTCTTCAGAAAATAGCCGCGGAAACCGGCGACCTTCGCGCCTGTCTCGAAATCGGCGAGATCGAGCGATTCGGCAAGGTCGATGTGGCTTTTCGGCGCAAAATCGAATTTCGGTATCTCACCCCATTTCTTCACCTCTTTATTATTCGCATCGCTCTCGCCTTCCGGCACGGAAACGTCCGGGATGTTCGGCACGCGAAGCATCAGCTCCTGCCAATTCTTCATTACCTCTTTCAATTTTTCCTCCTCTTTCTGCAGGTCTTCCTTCAAGAGCTTCATTTGGCCGAGAAGCTCGCGTTTCGCCGCGTCGTCTTTGATCTGCGGCAGCCGCTGCGACGCTTCGTTCTGGCCGGCGCGTTTCGATTCGATCGAGACGAGCAGTTCGCGGCGCATGTCGTCCGCCTTGACCAGATCCTTCACGTCGAACTTCACATGCTTCTTGCGTGCCGCTTCCGAAATGAGATCGGGATTTTCCCGGATGAATTTGATGTCGAGCATGATGTTTCCTTTCGTTCCATGATAGCAAATGGTAGAATAATTTCAAATGTACCGCGACTTCGAAACGTTCGACCTTCGTCCGAACGAGTTTCCGGAAAAATTGCGCGAGATCAATGATCCGCCGAAAATCCTGCATGTGAAAGGCACGCTACCGCATCCCGATACGAAGATCCTCTGCGTCGTCGGCAGTCGCAAGCACACTGCCTACGGCAAAGAAGCGTGCGAGAAACTGATCGCTGGACTCGCCGGCTACGATATATGCATTGTCTCCGGTCTCGCTCTCGGCATTGACGCAGTCGCCCACCGCGCGGCGCTTGCCGCAAATTTGAAAACGATCGCCGTGCCCGGTTCCGGTCTTGATGAAAAAGTCCTCTACCCCGTGACGAACAAACGCCTCGCTGAGGAAATCTTGCTTGCCGGCGGCGCGATCATGTCTGAATTCGACGCAGACACCATCGCCGCGCCGTGGACATTCCCCCAGCGGAACCGCATCATGGCGGGACTTGCCGATGCGACGCTTGTCATTGAAGCGGAGCTCAAATCCGGCACTTTGATCACGTCAAAATTCGCGACCGAATACAATCGCGACGTATTGGCGGTGCCAGGCAGTATATTTTCAAAAAATTCTGACGGACCGCACATGCTAATCCGCCTCGGCGCCACTCCGGTGCGGACGAGCGAGGATATCCTCGAAGCGCTCGGTTTCAAAGTGGAGCAAAAGATAGAAAATTTGAAATTGAAATATGCTGACTGCTCGGACGAAGAAATGCTTGTGGTAAAACTTCTCGCCGAGCCGCTTCAGAAAGACGAGCTTGTCCGCCAGATGAAAATGCCGATTTCAAAAGCGAGCGTCATCCTTTCGATGATGGAGCTGAAAGGGTTGGTGGAAGAAAGGATGGGAGAAATTTATTTGAGTTGAGTCTTCGAACCGAAAATAACGTAAGAAAAAACAGGGATAATTACTTTGTAATATATAAAC
>JAGWZI010000020.1 GCA_018968925.1 Patescibacteria group bacterium
TCGTTGCCGTCGCCGGAAAAAAGGATGATGCGGTCGCCGATCGCGAAACGGAAGACTTTCGTCCATTGGTGCAACAGGTCGCGGTTGCCGACATGGATCGTCTGGTCCTTGCCGACGGGCTCCGGGATATAGAATCGGTGCAATCGCATGTGGAAAGTATAGCGCAAAATCGCAAATTTGCCTTGCAGGAAATTCCAGTGTATAGTGCCCGCATGAACCTCATTCCGACCGTCATCGAAAAGAGCCAGTTCGGCGAGCGTGCCTACGATATTTACTCGCGCCTCCTCAAAGAACACATCATTTTTCTTTCCGGTTCGATCGATTTTGAGACGGCGAACATCGTCATCGCCCAACTCCTCTTCCTTCAGTCCGAAGATCCGAAAAAGGACATCAAGCTCTACATCGATTCCCCGGGCGGTCTTGTGACGGCCGGTCTTGCCATCGTTGACACGATGAACCATATCAAGAATGACGTCTCGACCGTTTGCGTCGGTCTTGCCGCGTCCATGGCGTCGATCATCCTGTCTGCTGGAACAAAAGGAAAACGCTATATCTTGCCGAACGCCGAAGTGATGATCCACCAGCCGCTCGGTGGCGCAGAAGGCCAGGCGTCGGATATCGAAATATCGGCGAAACACATCGTCAAAATGCGCGAAAACTTGAATAAAATGCTCTCGAAAAACACCAGCCAACCGCTCGCCAAGATCGAAAAGGACGTCGACCGCGACTTCTTCATGGACGCCGACGAAGCCAAGAAATACGGCATTGTGGACAAGGTGCTCGATAGCAAAAAGTAAGCTTCTTCCTCTGCTTTACATTTCCGCCGGAATGCAGTATTCTGGCCTTGTTACCTTATTTATTGAAATTTAATTCACGATTCTCGTTTTTTAGGAATTCCGCGATTATGTACGGAGGAGACGAATAAAAAGGCTTCGGATAGCAAACTACATAGGGCTCGAAGGACGAAAAAAGCGAAATCGGTTTCGCAGATATGACATTAAAAGTAATCCTGTTCCTCGCCGGCTCAGGCCTTGCGGGGATTGTGCTCGGTTATTTCCTGCGCGTCATCGTGGCGCTCGGCAAGAAAGGCTCGATCGAGCTTGAGATCAAGGGCATGATGCTCGAGGCCGAAGGAAAGGCCAAAAAGATCGTGATCGACGCGGAAGCGAAATCCGTCGAGATCATGAAGGAAGTGAAAGAGGAAACGCGGAAAAAGGACGAACAATTCAAAGCGACCGAAGACCGCCTGATCAAGAAAGAAGGCCTGCTCGACAAGCGACAGACCGATCTCGACAAAGAGGTCGAGAACGTGAAGGCGAAAGTCGCCGAGGTGAACGAGGTCAAGGCGCGCGCCGACAAGCTTGAGGCGGACAAATCCGCCGAGCTCGCGGCTGTCGCAAAAATGACGGAAGAAGAGGCGAAAACCTCGCTCGTCGCCGACCTCGAAAAGAAATATGCGGACGATCTCGTCGGCCGCATGAAGAAGCTCGAGGAAACCGGCGAGGAGAAGCTCAAGCATGTGGCAAAGGAGATCCTCATCACCTCGATCCAGCGGCTCTCGACTTCCGTCGCGGCCGACACCATGTCGACCATCCTCACCCTGCCGTCCGACGAAATGAAAGGCAAGATCATCGGCAAGGAAGGCAAGAACATCAAGGCGTTCGAGCGGGTCACCGGCGTCGAAGTCATCGTCGACGATTCGCCGGGCATCATCACCATCTCGTCATTCGACCCGATCCGCCGCCAAGTGGCGCGCATCGCGCTTGAGAACCTCCTGCTCGACGGTCGCATCCAGCCGGCCAAGATCGAGAAAGTCGTCGAGAAAGCGCAGGCCGACATCAACAAGATCATCAAAGAAAAAGGCGAGCAGGCCGCGCACGAATGCGGCGTCGTGAACCTCGACCCGCGCGTCCTCGCCATCCTCGGCAGACTTCACTTCCGCACTTCGTACGGCCAGAACGTCCTCCAGCATTCGATCGAAATGGCCTACATTTCCCGCATGATCGCCGAGGAGACTGGCGCGAATGTGCAGGTTGCGGTCGCAGGCGCGCTCGTCCACGACATCGGCAAAGCGCTCACCCACGAAGTGGCAGGCACGCACGTCGAGATCGGCCGCCGCATCCTTCAAAAATTTGGTGTTTCGGAAGATATCATCAAGGCGATGCAGTCGCACCACGAGGAATATCCCTACGAAACGCTCGAATCCGTCATCGTCAAGGTCGCCGACACCATCTCGGGCGGCAGGCCGGGCGCACGTTCTGACTCCGTGGAAAGCTATATCAAGCGCCTTGGCGACCTCGAGGCATTGACCAACTCCTTCAGCGGCGTCGAGAAATCATACGCCCTCGAGGCGGGTCGCGAGATCCGCGTCTTCGTCACGCCGGAGAAAGTCTCGGATATCGAGGCGCACAAGCTCGCCCGCGACATCGCCGACAAGATCGAAGCCGACCTCAAGTACCCCGGCGAGATCAAGGTCACGATCATCCGCGAGACACGTGTCATCGAATACGCGAGGTAAAAAGGCGCGGCTCGTTCGAGGCAAGTCATTTTTGCGAGGCGGGACCAGGTCTGGTCAGCAAAAATGACTTGCCGAGATAACGAGCCCGACATATTTTTCTCCTCTTGCCCCGAAAAACCCTTGCAGTATAATGGTTCCGTGGTGAATGCCTCCGCAAGGAGGGGTCGAACCAGCTCCGCTCGAGCGGAGAAAACAAACGGAATCGCAAGATTCCCCATATTCATGAACAAACAAGCTATCGCGGAAGCGGTGCAGAAGGTCCTCGGCGGCACGAAAGTGCAGGCAGAGCAGGTCGTGGACACGGTATTCGATTCGATCGTCGCGACCTTGAAGAAAGGCAGCGAGGTCTCGATCGCCGGTCTCGGCATCTTCTCCGTCAAAGCCCGTGCGGCTCGGCAGGCGCGCAATCCGCGCACCGGCGAGACCATATCGGTCCCGGCGATGAAAGTGCCGAAGTTCCGCCCGGCAAAGGCGCTCAAGGACGCGGTTAAATAAGAAGTTTTGAAGCTTCAAAAACAAAAAATCCCCTCGCGGGGATTTTTTGTTGCAAACTTTTTTGTGCGGGCAGGGTGAATCGGACACCCGACCACAGTTTGGAAAACTGTTGTTTTACCACTAAACTATGCCCGCTTGCCGGAAAATCGTATCAGAAATCCGCCTTCTTCGCCACTTCGATCGCTTCCGCCGGATCATCCTGCCGCCGCAATTCCGCGCGCCGGACAAAACCGCATTTCTCGCACTCATGCACGATCATCATTTTCCCCCCCTCCTGTTCGATTCGCACCGGCCGCATCATGCCGCCGCATTTCTCTGCCCGGTCGCCCGGATTCTTGTCGACATGTTTCGACCAAAGGCATTTCGGGCAATGATTCGTGTAGCCGTTCCCTTTCACCGCCGCGCCGCAATGTTCGCAGATGAAATCTTCGACCGTCCGTTTGAATTTTTTCTCTTGCATATTGTCGGGGCGCCGAGATTTGAACTCGGACTGCATGCTCCCAAAGCATGTATGCTACCGTTACACCACGCCCCGATGCGCGCATCCTAACATGAAACGGCTTCGCTATGAAACGCGGTGGCTTTTGCGTATCTCGGCGAGCTCCGCCTCGTTTTCCGCCTCTTTTTTCTTCTTCCCTTCCTCTGCCATCGCGCGCAATTCCCGCTCCGGCAGTTTGACGAGTACTATCGCCCGCGCGTTCAGGTATTCCTCGGTATTTTTCTTCGGATCATCGAGCACTTCCTCAAGGAGCGCATGCAGGACGAAGCCGACTTTCGGCCCGGGAATCTCGCCGGTCGCCTCCATGATCTTCTTGCCGTCGATCTTCAGCATGCCGACCGAGACCGGATCGCGCAAAGCCTCGTCGATCATCGCGTGATATTTCCGCAGGCGGTACGGATCGGCTTTCGGCCGGCCGGTGCCGATGCGATCGCAGGCGCGCAGATTCATCAGGTCCCAGATATTGTCCTTGCCGATCTTCGCGATGACGCGCCGCACCGCCGAGAGCGTCACCACCGAGCTGTCCGAGAAGAACATGTGCATCCGCACGAGCTTCGTCACCTTTTCGATGATCGCTTTCGGATAGCGCAATTCCGTGAGGATCTTTTCCGCCATGCGCGCGCCGACAACCTCGTGTCCGTAAAAGGTCCATTCTTTCTTGCCGGGCGTCCCCTGCCGGCGCGCTTTCGGCTTGCCAATATCGTGAAGGAGCGATGCAAGCCGCAATTCAAGCGACCATTTCTGATCCGCCGCATGCTGGAGCGTCCGCAGAGTATGTTCCCAAACGTCATATGCATGCGCGCCGCCCTGCTCGATGCTGATCGTCTTTTCAAGTTCGGGAATGATATATGGCAACAAGTGGAATTTGTTGCAAAGTTTCAGCGCTTCCATCGGCCGGTCGGACATGATCATCTTCGTGAATTCATCGCGGATGCGCTCTTTTGAGATGTTGCCGAGCAAATGCGATTCTTCGGCAAGCGCTTTCTCGGTGACGCGCTCGATCTCAAAGCCGAGAGAATTCCCGATACGCACCGCACGCAAGATACGCAAGCCGTCCTCGCGAAACCGTTCGTGCGCGTCGCCGACCGTCCGCAAAATTTTCTTGTGCAAATCGACAATCCCGCCGTACGGATCGACGACCGTCCCGTCAAAATATCCTTGTTTTCCAGCCTTTTTTTCCAAATCAAGCGCGATCGCGTTTATCGTAAAATCACGGCGCTGCAAATCATCGTCAAGCTTTTCGCTCCATACGACCGCGTCCGGCCGGCGATTGTCCGAATATCCGGATTCAAGCCGATATGGCGTCACTTCGACGACTTTCGCCTTCTCATCCGCCGTCTCCTTGTTCACCACGCCAACCGTGCCGTAGATATTTTCATAAAACGTTTCCGGAAAGATCCGGATGATGTCTTCCGGTTTGGCGTTCGTTGTGAAATCCCAGTCCTGTGGCCGCAAACCGAGCACGATGTCCCTGACGCATCCGCCGACAAGATACGCCTCGAAACCGGCCTTTTTCAAGGTTTCGGATACCGAGACGACTTCCGGCGGCACGGGGCCGTATTCCTGCTTCGCCATTGCTTTTCTGTGCGGGTAGAGAGAATCGAACTCTCATCTAATCCTTGGCAAGGACTCATTCTACCACTAAACTATACCCGCGACCGTTGCATTATACACAAAAACCATAAATCGCAAAGCATCGCGCGGCGCGTTTGATTTCCTCCTCTTTTGCCGTATGATGAAACTGTTTTTCTGCGCTCGTGGTGAAACGGATATCACAACAGTCTTCGGAACTGTCGTTGGGGGTTCGAATCCTCCCGAGCGCACCGGCCGTCAAAGATAAAAGACACGCTTGATCATGTTTTTGTTCATAAAGAAACACCTCATGTATTTTTATGTTGAAAAATAAGGATATTTTCACATGAAACTGTTGATAAAGCTGTGAATATGTGAATGAAAGACAGATTTTCTATCTATGCGACAAAAGGTATTTTATAGGTCTTTTATTGAAAATACATTGAAAAATATAGATATTTCTAAAAATACGTCTTTAAAAATACCTTTGTCCGTTATCTGGTATGTTTCTAAGTAACATAATATAAAGTTTCACGTGAAATGATGTAAAATTTCATCAGATGAACAAAGAAAATCGAACAGAAAAAAGAGTTCTTGGTGATCTTGGCGAAGATATCGCCTGCAAATTCCTCCAAAGAAAAGGATTCTCCATCATCGAGAGAAATTATCTCCGTAAGTGGGGAGAAATAGATATTATTGCCGAAAAAGAGAAAAAGACCCGATTTATCGAGGTAAAAAGCGTTTCACGTGAAATAGATGCCGGCTTTTCACGTGAAACCGAAGGTTATAGGCCGGAAGATAATCTCCATCCGTGGAAACTACTTCGGCTCTCACGAACAATTCAAACATATCTGGCTAGTCATACTGTTTCACGTGAAATGGACTGGCAATTCGACGTGATCACGGTCTATATTGATAAAAATAGGCGGATTTCAAAGGTTTTCATGCTGGAAAACGTCATTTTGTAATAAAAAACCGCTCCTAGGAAACCTTGAGCATAGTTTCACGGAGCGGCGAAAGAAACCGTCTCGTGAAACATCATTTCCTTTGTCGTGCGTTTTTTTAAAAATCGTAGCCGACAGAAGGTTGCAGAATGGAATTTCACCAAACGGGACTTTCAATTTTGGGATTAGCTATTTCCCGGAAGGTACTCGGTTCGAAATATCCAGGAGATCTTGTGGCGGGTGAGTTGCGTTCCCGAGACAAGTCGAATATTTTCTCTCCGTTGATCTGGCAGAAATTATATTCCTTCTAGAAGACATGTAAAGGACAATAATGTGGATAACTCTTGACAGCCTGTCCTTTATAAAGGACAGGTAAAAATATAGCCATAAATAAAGGGTTATTTAAAACAGGGAATATCTTGACAAACGATAAATACGACAAATCCCGCGCAGATCATTTTAATTCAAGTAAAACAGGGCAATGATCCGATCCAAAAATGTTGTCAAGGATTTCCGCTTTTTTCACTCTGTCCTTGAGATCATCGGAAACGAAAAAATAGTCTATCCGCCAGCCGACATTCCGATCTCGGGCAAACGTTTTCATGTCCCAATAGGAATATGCATCTTTTTCCTCCGCATGCAGAAGACGGAAGGTATCCAAATAACCGTAGTTCACGACCTTGTCGAGCCACGCCCGTTCAACAGGCAAAAAGCCCGTATTTCCCTCGTTTTCCTTCGGCCGAGCAAGATCGATCGCCTCATGCGCCGTGTTCACGTCTCCGCAAAAAATGACGCTTTTTCCGCTCTTGCGCAATTTTTCTATGAATTTCAGGAATGCGTTATAAAAATCAAGCTTGTACTTCAAACGCACTGGTCCGCCGCCGCCATTCGGGAAATATACGTTCAAAAGGACAAAATCCTTGAAATAGGCGACGAGCGTCCGCCCTTCGTCGTCAAATTTCGCTATGCCGATGCCATATTCGACTTTTTCCGGCTTTATTTTGCTAAAGATAGCGACGCCGCTGTAGCCTTTTTTCACCCTCGAATGGTCAAAAAACGAGAAATAGCCTGGAATGGAGCGGATTTCTTGGGAAAGCTGATCCGGATGCGCTTTTGTTTCCTGAAGGCATACGATATCGGGATCGGTCTCAAAAACAGCCGGAAACGCGCCCTTTTTCGCCACGGCCCGCAGGCCGTTGACGTTCCATGAAACGAGTTTCATGTGAAAAGTATAGCATACATGGTATAATGGTCCGGTTATTAGATTAACTAATCCTATGAAAAAATTTCTCTCGACGCTGTCTCTCGCTCTTGTTCCGGGTATCGCGTCCGCCCAACATTACATGATGTACTACGGCGGCGACTACGGATATGCAAATTACGGCTGGCACGTGCCGCTCTTTTTCCTCGTATTCATCCCGGTCATCTGGTTCTTGTTCTGTCTCGCGGTGTTCGTTCTCTGGATCTGGATGCTCATTGACGCGATCAAGTATGCGCCGGAAAAAATGAAGCTCGTGTGGGTCATCGTGATTATCTTCACGTGCATCATCGGCGCATTGATCTACTACTTCGTCGAGCACCGCCCGCGCATCAAAGCGGAGAAAAAGGAAGGAAAATAAGGCTATTTAGGCGGCAACGGCTTCTTTCTGCTTTTTGGAAAGCAGGTGCAATGCTTTTTGGATTTCCTTGAGGCGAGGACCGCCCGCTGCAATTGCCGCACGGGTTGTTTTGAACAATTCGAGCGTCTTTTGATGCGAACTTGCGAGATCGGTGACATCACCGATAAAGACGCCGTAATTCCTGATCGATTGGAAAATTTCGTCCTTCGGATGTTGCCCCGGATCGCCGATAACGACGGGAATGAAATCCTTGTGATCGACGCATTCGGCGAGGAATTTCATCGCGCCCTGTCCGGAGCTTTTCACCTGGATGACGCCGATGCCCGGCTCGTCTTCGAAAACGATGTCCTTTCCCTTGTCGCCGAAACCGCCGACAATTTTTCCGCCGAGGATCCGGGCGTAGGCTTCTTCGAGATTCTGTCCCCGGAATTCGGCCGTCTCGCCGAACGATTCGATCTTGTGCATGAAGCCATGGTAGCATGAACGCCGATATTTGACAAAAAATACAATAAAGTGTAGAGTATTTCCGGAGTCAAATACCGGAGGTGATCTCGTGGATTCACAAAGAGAGAATCAGTTGTGGAGAGCGTACATGGCATGGCTTACCCGCCTCGTGCAACACGATAGGGAGGAGCAAGCGGTCCGGATCGAGAACCTGCAGCTGGGAGACCCGCATTTCGAAAAATACCTCGGTCTCATGGTGAATGAGCCGGAGTTCCGTGCTTTGCAGCCGGCGGCGAGCGTCGCTGAAACGAAAACGCTCGTGCTCAAGGCAAAGACCTACGCGGTGCAAGCGGAATTGTTCATCCAGCGGGAATTGGGATAGGGCGTTCGGCATAAGCCGGACGCTCTTTTTTTATTTCCTGCCTTTGCCGTGGAAATTTTTGTGGATATCGCGCAAATGGGCGTCCGTGACGTGGGTATAGATCTGCGTGGTCGAGATGTTCGCATGGCCGAGCATCATCTGGACACTGCGCACGTCGGCGCCGTTCGAGAGCAGATCGGTCGCGAACATGTGCCGCAGGACGTGCGGCGTCACCTTTTTCGATATGCCGGCGACAGCGGCATATCGTTTTACGATCCGTTCGATCGTGTGGCGATTCAAGCCTTCATAATCGCCCTTGGTGTTCTTTTCTGTTTCGCGGACCGGCCCGAAGAGGAATCCGCCCATATCTTTGCGCACAGCAAGGTAATCTTTCACCGATTTCTTGGCCGTATCCGAGAGAAAAACGACGCGGACCTTGTCGCCTTTGCCGCGGACGGAAAATTCGTCGGCCGACAGGTCGAGATCGCGGGGAAGGGAACAGAGCTCGGACACGCGAAGTCCTGTGGAAAAGAGTAGCTCGAGGATCGCCTTGCCGCGGGCGCGCGTTTCCGGATCTTTTTCGGAATCCGGCGCGGCGAGCAGACGGGAAAGCTCGTCCGGCGTGACGACATCGATCGAACGCTCGCCGACCTTTGCAAGCTCGATGCTGTCGGCCGAAAGGCTTTTGATACCTCGGCGCAGGAGAAACTTGAGGAAACTTCGCAGGGCGATCAGGTGATAGTTCTGTGTCTTTTTCTTCATCGTGCCGGCGAGGCCGCCTTTCTTGCCGTTCGGCTGGCGGTTCAGCCATACGCGGAAACCGCTCACGACGTCGCTCGTGATGTCTTCCGGCCATTTCACTTTCGTCTGCGCGAGAAATACGGAAAGGTAATGGTCGTAATTCTCGACCGTATGGAGCGACCGGCCCTTTTCGATCTCGATATATTCGAGGAATTGCTTTTTCAGTTCGGCGAGATCCATTTCCCGTATTTTACCATATGTCGCACAATATTTTTGAACAAACAGGCAGGATATTGCGCTTTTGCCCGATATATGCTATTCTTTCGGCATGTTGACCAAGGTCAAAAAGCAGAAAGTGATCAAGGACGTGGCGCTCCATGCCACGGATACCGGCTCGCCGGAAGTCCAGATCGCCGTTTTGTCGAAGAAGATCGACGAGCTGACAAAGCATCTCAAGAAGAACGCGAAGGACAATCACTCGCGCCGCGGGCTCATCGGCATGGTCGCCGACCGCAGGAAGCACTTGAAATACCTCGAGAAGAACGCCCCGAAGCGCGCTGAGGCGATCATGAAGAAGGTCGGACTCAAATAAGCTGCTCGCGCGA
Source organism: Patescibacteria group bacterium (assembly GCA_018968925.1). Classification (GTDB taxonomy): domain Bacteria; phylum Patescibacteriota; class Minisyncoccia; order Phycocordibacterales; family GWA1-40-21; genus Bog-1340. The sequence continues at coordinate 9,799 of JAGWZI010000020.1, forward strand.
GGCGAGTTGCACCGATTTCTGTGCTACAATAGCCGAAGGTCAATATTTTTATAAGTTTTTTAGTTTTATTTTTTATGGCAGTTATTAAACACAAAGGCCAGCGTGTCGGCATGTTCATTGACACGCAGAATCTCTATCATTCCGCCAAGAACCTCTACGGCGGCAAGGTCAATTTTGGCAAGGTCGTCGAAGACGCTCTTGCGGGACGCGATCTCATCCGCGCCACGGCGTACGTCATCACGACGGAATCGGGCGACGAGAAAAGCTTCTTCGAAGCGCTCGGCAAGGTCGGCATCACCACGAAGACGAAGGATCTCCAAATCTTCGCCGGCGGGGCGAAAAAAGCGGACTGGGACGTCGGCATGGCGGTCGACGCCATTTCGCTCGCGCCGAAGCTCGACGCGGTCATCCTCGTGACGGGCGACGGCGACTTCGTGCCGCTCGTCGAATACCTGAAAGTCACGGAAGGATGCCAGGTGGAATGCGTCTCGTTCGGCCGCTCGACGTCGTCGAAGCTCATCGCGGCGGTCGACGATTTCCTCGACCTCGACGAGAATCCGCATCCGTATCTCATCGGCACGCATCCGCGCCGCAGACGGTAAAAAAGAAAACCGGTTCCCGAAAGGGGACCGGTTTTTGTCTGCGATCATTTTATCCACGGCCGCATGATCGTGAAGGCGAGCCAGCGGCGGAAAAAATCGGGCTTTTCTTCCCTGATCAGATCGGGAAGCGGTTTGACGAAAAAGTTCGACAGCATGCTGACCTGATCGGCGAACCTCTCCCACACATCGGACGCTTCGTCGACGATGAGCGATACGTCATCCGCCGACCCGGCACGCCGTCGCGATATTTCGAGCGAAATTTCCTGGAAAAATCCCTCGAAAATCGAAAGCACGACGTCTTCCGCTTCCATGCCTTGTATAAAAAGATCCTTTTGATACATCCCTGCGAGCTGATCCGAACTTCGCATATGCGCCTCCTTTGCGGCGACATTCTGCGAAAAACGATAGCACCGCCGTTTTGTTTTGTAAACAGCCGGCAAAATACCGTTCGGAATCTTTTTGGGCTATAATGCCTGCATGAACAAGAAACAATTCTCCATGGAACTCGGCGGCAAGCCGCTCGTCGCCGAGTTCAACGATTGGGCGGAAAACGCGGGCGGGTCGGTCGTGCTCAAGTACGGCGCGACGGCGATCCTCGCGACCGCGGTCATGTCGAAATACGAAAAGGAGGGCGGCGATTTCTTTCCGCTTACCGTCGATTACGAGGAAAAATTCTACGCGACGGGACAGATCCTCGGCTCGCGCTACACGCGCCGCGAAGGCAAGCCGTCCGAAGAGGCGATCCTCTCGGGCCGCATCGTCGACCGCACCATCCGGCCGCTCTTCGACCAGTGGATCAGGAATGAGGTCCAGGTCGTCATCACCACGCTCGCCATCGACGAGGACGATCCGGACGTGCTCGCCGTCATTGCGGCATCGCTTGCGCTTTCCGTCTCGGACATTCCGTGGAACGGACCGGTCTCGGGCGTGCGCATCGGCAAGCACAAAAACAACGGCTATGAAACGAACCCGACTTACACCGAGCGCGAGAACGAGATCTACGAGCTTGACCTCGTCGCCTGCGGCAAGGACGGCAATATCAACATGATCGAGCTTGCCGGCGATGAAACGCAGGAGACGGTTGCCGTCGAAGCACTCGCGAAAGCATCCGAAGAGATCGAAAAGATAAACGCCTGGCAGAAGAAAATCGTCGCCGAGATCGGCAAAAAGAAAATTTCCATTCCCGAACCGGCCACGCCGGAATCGGTGAAGAAACTGTTCGCCGAGAAGATCGAAAAAAATTTTGAGAAATATGTGATGAGCGGCACGCCGGGGCACGCAAAGATCGACGAAGTGACCGATCTGTGGCTTTCCACCGCGAAAGAAAACTTGCCGGAGGCAGATTTGCATTTCGCCGAAGCGTATATCGAAAAAAGGCTCGACGATCTCATCCACGAGCAGGTTTTGAAA
>JAGWZI010000002.1 GCA_018968925.1 Patescibacteria group bacterium
CCTCGAGCACGCAGTAAGAAACATTATCACTTTAATCCATCGAACAGTATGAAAACATCACGAAACATCCTTGCGGTCGCGACAGTGTTCGCTCTTGTCGCGCCGTTCGCCGCTTCGGCGCAAATATACGGCGACGTCAACGCAAACATCACGACCTCGGTCGTGAATGCGAGCGCGACGGCGGAATTCCAAGGGTCGTCGAGCACGACACGTGCGGAAATGAGGACCAAGGCCAGTTCGACCCGCGCGGCGAACATGGAAGCGCGCCAGGCGAATATGATGCAGCGGGAAATGACAACCGCCGATACAGAGATCACGAACCGTATCAATTCGCTGAACAACCTGATCGCCAAGGTGAATGCCATGGCGAAAGTCTCGAGCTCGGACAAGGCGAGCATCACGGCGACGATCCAGGCAGAAATCAACGCGATGACGTCGCTCAAGGCGAAAGTCGATGCCGACACCGGGACGACCACGCTTCGCACCGATCTGAAATCCATCACCGGCGATTACCGCGTCTACGCGCTCGTCGAGCCGCAGATAGCGATCCTCGCCGCAGCGGACAGGATCAACCAGATCGTTTCGCTCATGACCACAGTTGAAACCAAGATCAACGCGAGGATCGCGGCCCTGCAATCGGCCGGAATCGATGTGTCCGCCTTCGCTTCGACGACCGCCGACATTTCGGCAAAGCTCGGCGATGCCGGCGTGCAGTCGTCCGCCGCGGTCAGCGCGACCGCATCATTGACTCCTGATCAGGGCAATGCGACCGTCGCCGCTTCCAATGCCGCGGCGCTCAAAACCGGCAGAGCCGACATCAAGGCCGGCAATGCCGACTTGCAGGCTGTGCGAAGAGACATGGAAGCCGCGATCATCGGGATCAGGAAAATCACGCCGCGCGGCGGACTCCACGCGACGACGACCGCATCAACCACGGTCAACCAATAACGGAAAATAAAAAAATATTCCAGCAAAAAAATCCGCTTCCCGCGGATTTTTTTGCATGCGCAATGCCGCAACAACATGCTATACTTTTTGCATGGAACGCAAACGGGTATTCGGCATTGAACAGGACGTCTTCCTGCTCGGTTTGACGAGCTTCTTCAACGATTTTTCCTCCGAAATGATCTTGTCGGTCATGCCGGCGTTCTTCATTTCCGTCCTTCGATCGGGCGCGGAATCGCTCGGCATCGTCGAAGGCATCGCCGAAGCGGCGTCTGACTTCATGAAAATATATTCCGGGAAGCTCGCCGACAGGATCGGCCGGAAGAAGATCTTCGCGGTTATCGGCTATTCGCTCTCGGTTGCCACCCGGCCGTTCTACCTGCTTGTGCAAAACGTCGGCGGCGTCATCGGCCTGCGCATCACCGACCGCCTCGGCAAAGGTTTGCGCGATTCGCCGCGCGACGCCCTCATCCGCGCGTCCGTGCCGGCCGGCGAAATGGGGAAATCGTTCGGCTACCACCGCACGATGGATACGATCGGCGCCATCGCGGGACCGCTTGTCGCGTACCTTGTCCTTCTTCGCAATCCGCACGCTTTCAATACGGTGTTCGTGACCGCATTCGTGATCGGCATTGCCGCCGTGGCAAGCCTTGCGGTCGTATCAGACGTAAAAATGATCGCCGCAACGCGCGCGGCGGACGCGAAAATCGGCTATCGTATGCCGCGCGGGTTCAAACGCTATCTTGCGGCGCTCTTTATCTTGTCTGTCGGATCATTGCCGACAGCGGTACTTTTGTTCAAGACCGCCGATCTCGGTCTCATGATCGCCTCCATTCCGCTTTTCTACATGATCTATAATGTCTCGTACGCCGTTTTCTCCCTGCCGGCGGGAAGTCTCGGCGACCGGGTCGGCAAGCGGAAGGTGATCTTCGCCGGATATGCGTTCCTGATCGTGGGCTATCTCGTCTTGACCGTATCGCATACCGTGATGGTGCTTGTCGCCGGATTCCTGCTCGCCGGCATGCAGGCGGCGCTCACCGACGGCACGCAACGGGCGTACGCGGCTGAGCTCGTCGATGCCGAACATGCGGCAAGCTCGTACGGATATCTGAATGCGGTCATCGGCATCGGCTCGCTCGTATCCGGCATTCTCGGCGGTTACCTCTGGCAACATGCGGGAGATAACGAAACGCTCGTCATCGCGGCGCTCGTCATCGCGGCTGGTCTTGCCGCATTCGCCGTGATAAAACCCCGCACCGCATAAGGCGCGATTTCGTATTATTTCGATACGGCACATGCACGACATGCTCCCATACACCGACGAAGAACTCGTCATCAGATACCGGGAAGGAAACGATGAAGCGTTCACCGCGCTCGTCGACCGCTACCTGAAGCCGGCGTACAATTTCAGCATCCGCCTCGGCGCGCCGGCGCGGGATGCCGAGGAAATCGTGCAGGAAAGCTTCGTCAAGCTCTGGAAAAACATCGATTCGTTCCGTGCAGGCGAAAAATTCAAGACATGGTTCTATACGATCGTGCGCAACGCGACGATCGATGTGATGCGACGGAAACGGCATGTCCTGCTGTCCGCCTTCGAAGACGAGGAAGGGAATAATCCCGTCGCGGAACGTCTCGTTGACGAGGAAAAGCTCGCGCACGAGATCTTCGAATCGGCGGAAAACGCCGCGGCAGTCGAACAGCTCGTCGGCGAATTGCCGGACAAATACCGCGCCGTCGTCGTCCTGCGGTATCGCGAAGAAATGGAATTCGAGGAGATCGGCAAGATCCTGAAAAAACCGCTCAACACGGTCAAAAGCCAGCATCGCCGGGCGCTGATCGCTTTGCGGAAAAAGATGAGCGATGCACCGAAAAACCGGCGACCGACGTATGAACCGTCATGAACAATGCTGCCTGGCATGATATCGATCCGCCCGCAGGGTTGAAAAGTCTCGTGATCGCCCGCGTCGACGCCGCGATCATACGGCGGAACGCGACACGGAAATTCGTCGGCATCGGCACGTTCGTTGCGTCCTTTGCCGCGCTTTCGTACTGTATCGTCATCCTTATCCAAGAAATCGGGAAATCCGGATTCTCGACATACGCATCGCTCGCTTTCACGGACAGCAAGCTTGTCCTCGCGAATTTTGGCCAGTTCGCGCTTTCGCTCGCCGACTCTTTGCCCGTAGCCGCTTTGACGCTCGCTCTTGCCGCATTTCTTGCCGTTCTCGCCGCCGCCAGGTACCTGGCGAACAGCAAAACGGTCATACAATACGCATAATTATTCGTCATACATAATTGCACATGCCATGGAAGAATTGAAGAATATCGTCCGGTCGCGAGCGTTCAAGACAACCCTGTTTGCGATCTTCGGCATCATCGTCGTCATGATCGCATTTCAGGCGGGCGTGTATGTCGGGACGGAACGGGCGGGATTCGCCGACAGGATCGGCGAGCGCTATTTCCGCACGCTCGAAGGAAGGAATATGGGCGTCATGATGACCGGTAATTTCGACAACGCGCACGGCACCGCGGGAACGGTCGTCTCGGTCAAATTACCATTCGCCGTCATCAATGATCGCTCGGGCATTGAAAAGACGGTCGAAATATCAAGCTCGACCGCCATTCGCGACGCCGACGGAGACGAAGCGGCGAGCGCCGTCGCGGTCGGCGATTTTATTGTCGCCTTCGGCTCGCCGGCGTCGGCATCGTCGTCCGATGCGGTGCTTGTCGCGCGCCTCATCCGCATCCTGCCGCCTCCGCCCGCGAATTAATCCACATAAATCACTTTTGAAAAAATATGAATACCGCCGCTTCCGCCAAGCCTGAGACTCGCTGGCAAAAAATGAGAAATTTCGCATCGGCCCATAAACCGCTCACGATCGTCTCGTGCATCGTCGTCGTGTTCATCGCCGCGGCGGTCGTCGGCAGGGGAGGATCGGCAAGCGCCACAACGTACGCCTTCGGACGCGTCACGCGCGGCGACCTTGCGGTGACGGTATCGGGTTCGGGACAGGTCTCCACGCTGAGCCAGGTCTCCATCAAACCGCAAACGGTCGGCCAAGCGCAGACGCTCGGCCAAATCGTTTCGGTCAACGTGAAGAACGGCGACTTCGTGAAAAAAGGTCAGGTCATCGCGGTGCTCGACGGACAGAATGCCTTGCAAACGTTAAACCAAGCAAAGGCGTCCGTCGAAAGCGCGCAGGCAAGCTATAACAAGCTCGTCAACGGCCCGACGGCGTCCGAATTGCAATCGTTCCAAAACAACGTCCAATCGGATGAGACGGCGCTTGTGAACGATGCGCAAAATGCGATCATCCTTCTCGAGAGCACCTACGCGTCGATCGCGAACTCGGTCTTCATCAACACCGACCCTTTCTACGAAAACGTGACCGGCGTCAATCCGGCGCTCGATGTCTCAGGCGTCAATTTCACGAATCAGACGCTTCAGCATGCGGTCGAAAGCGAACGCGGAGCGCTCGGAGCAGCCCTTTCCGCATGGGACGCAGAAGTGAATACAGCGGCAAGCTCGACGCAAGACGCCGCATCATCGACCGAAATCCTGCTGTCCGACTCGCTCAGCTACCTCAATCAGATCCGGCAGTATTTTGACGACATGACGTCGCTCTTCTCGCTCTATGCGGTCGCAGACGGATCGTCCGGAGCTTCGACCCTCTCGTTGGACAAATCAGCCGCGACCGCCGCGCTTTCGGGTGTCAATTCGTCCATCAGTTCGATCACGTCGTCGCTCCAGTCGTACCAGAATGCCGTGACCAAGCTTGCGAACGATCAGCAATCCCTCGCATTCGAGACCGCACCGGCGAATCCCGACGATGTGACCGTATCGAAATCCCAGCTCGACAATGCGACGGCAAACCTCGCGAACGCCGAAACAAATTACGCTTCGCGCATCATCACCGCGCCGTTCGACGGGCAGATCGGGGGGCTCAACGCCCAGATCGGCCAGCAGGTCTCGTCGTCCGATTCGCTCGGCACGCTCATCACCGCCGCGCAGGTCGTAAACGTAACGCTCAACGAAGTCGATGCGGCAAAAGTCGCGGGCGGTGATCCGGTCACCGTCACGTTCGATGCCGTGCCGAACCTGACCATCCAGGGCCACGTCAACTATGTCGATCCGCTCGGCACCGTCTCGCAAGGCGTTGTGAGCTACGGCGTCCAGGTTTCGCTCGACGAGCAATCAGGCGCGATCAAGACCGGCATGACGGCAACGGCAAACATCACCGTAGCCGATCATCCCGGAGCGCTCATGGTGCCGACGTCCGCCGTCAAGACGTCCGGCAATACGACGTACGTCCTCGTGGCGGATATCTCGACATCGAGCCTTCGCAGCATGCTCGGATTCGGCTCGTCGACGCGCGCATTCTCCTCATCGACATTCCAGGGTTTCCGCAATTCCTCTTCGACTTTCGCTTCAACGAGCGGCGGCTTTCCGGCAAGCTCGACACGGATGCGCGGCACGGGCGGCATGAACGCATCTATCGAGTTTCCGGCCGGTTCCGAACCGCAGGTCACGGAAGTGCCGGTGACGATCGGCATTGCGAATGCGACGGAAACTGAAATCCTGTCCGGTCTGTCCGAAGGACAGCTCGTCGTCACGCGGACGCTGACCGGCTCGGCGGTTTCGACTGCAAAATCCGCAGCGACGCAGGCGACGAGCCGCAATTTCGGCGGCGCGGGAGGCGCGATCCGCATCGGCGGAGGCTTCGGCGGCGGCGCGGTCGGCGCATTCACCGGCGGGCGGTAAACGAGCATGATCGAGATCAAAAACATCACAAAAACGTACGTCAACGGCGATTCCGAGACGCACGCGCTCCGCGGCGTAACGTTTACCATCGCGGACGGCGAATTCGTCGCCATCATGGGCCCGTCCGGTTCGGGTAAATCGACCCTGATGCACATTCTGGGCGCCCTCGATACGCCGACGTCCGGCACGTATTTTCTCGATCGGCATGACGTCTCCAAGCTTTCCGACGACGAGCTTGCCGACATCCGCGGCAAGAAGATCGGTTTCGTCTTTCAGCAATTCAACCTTTTGAAACGCACGACGGTACTGCGCAATGTCGTCTTGCCGCTCGTCTATCAGCACGTGCCGCCCGCGGAACGCGAAGTGCAGGCGGAAAAATCGCTTCGATCGGCCGGCCTCGAGGAAGATCGCTGGACGCACCTGTCGAACCAGCTCTCCGGCGGCCAGATCCAGCGCGTCGCCATCGCCCGCGCGCTCGTCAACGATCCGTCGCTCATCATGGCCGACGAACCGACCGGCAACCTCGATACGCGCACGGGCGAAATCGTCCTCGGCACGTTCCAGGAACTGAACAAGAAAGAAGGCCACACGATCGTCCTTATCACCCACGAACAGGATGTCGCCGAACACGCCGACCGCATCATCCACATCCGCGACGGGCTCATCGTCTCCGACAGCGCAAACCATACGAAACGCATCGCCAAAACAAGCTAATCCCATGACATTCTCCGATCTCAGCCATGAAACCGCATCGGCGCTTCTCGCGAACAAGGTGAGAACCGCGCTTACCATGCTCGGCATCGTCATCGGCATCGCGTCCGTCATCGCCATGCTCGCCATCGGCACGGGCGCGTCGGCATCGATCCAGTCGTCCATCCAATCGATCGGCTCGAATCTCGTCATTGTCACGCCGGCTGCCCAGCGGAACGCGGGCAGCATCGTGTCGACCGGCAGGGGAACGGCAAATTCCCTTACCATGGACGATGCGAACGCGATCGCAAGCGATGTGACAAGCGCGAAAGCCGTCGCACCCGACGTCACGACGCGCGGCAAACAGGTCGTGGCCGGCGGCAATAACACCAATACGACGGTCATCGGCACCGTGCCGGCATATCTCGATGTGCGCAATTTTTCCGTCAACGACGGCTCGTTTTTCACCGACGCCGACGTGACCGAACTGTCCCGCGTTGCCATCCTCGGTCCGACGACCGCGAGCGATCTCTTTGCCACGGGCACCGAGCCCGTGGGGCAGACGGTCCGCATCGCGGGCAACATCTTCACCGTCATCGGCGTCATGAAATCGAAAGGCGGCTCGGGCTTCAACAATCCGGACGATGCCGTTTACATTCCGATCACCGTCGCCCAGCAGTATCTCTCCGGCAACCGTTACGTTTCGGAAATCAGCATCGAGGCGGCATCGCCCGACCTCGTCACCGACGCCCAGAACCAGGCGACGTCGCTCCTGTTGGCGCGGCATAACATTTCCGATCCGACGCAGGCAGATTTCAGCACCATCAACCAGTCGGATATTCTTTCGACCGCGTCATCCGTCACCTCCACCCTCACGTATCTGCTTGCCGCGATCGCCGGCATCTCGCTTCTCGTCGGCGGCATCGGCATCATGAACATGATGCTGACCACCGTCACGGAACGCACGAAAGAGATCGGCCTGCGCAAAGCGATCGGCGCGAAAAAACGCGATATCCGTCTCCAGTTCCTCTTTGAATCCGTCGCCATGACGACGATCGGCGGAGTCGTCGGCATCGTTTTGGGCATTGGCATCGCATTCGCTCTCTCGCTCACCGGCGCTGTCAAGGCGGAAGTGACGGTCTTTCCGATCATCCTGTCTTTCAGCGTTTCGGCGATCATCGGCATCGCCTTCGGCTACTATCCGGCCGCCCGCGCATCGGATCTGAATCCGATCGACGCCTTGCGGTACGAATAGGCAAATATTTTCATAATGTTAGAATGTCGTCATGACATTCGAGGAGCGGTATCGGGGGCTCAATGCCGCCCAAAAACGGGCGGTTGACGCGATCGAGGGGCCGGTCATGGTCATCGCGGGACCGGGCACCGGCAAGACGACCATTTTGACGATGCGGATCGCGAACATACTGCTTCGCACCGACACGCCGCCGTCCGGCATCCTCGCCATCACGTATACCTCGGCAGGCGTAAAAGCCGTGCGCGAGAACCTCCGGAATATCATCGGCGGCCGCGCAGATGAAGTCGCCATTCATACCTTCCATGATTTTGCCTCGGCGATGATGGCCGAATATCAGGATCACTTCCTCCATATGAAAGACGCGCGCCCGGCGTCTGATGTCGAAACAGAATCGCTCATCCGCGATATTCTCATTGAGCCGGAATTTGCCGAGCTGCGGCCCGCAGGCAGGCCGGACGCGTTTCTCGAAGGCATCATCCGTTCGATCGACGAAGCCAAGCGCGACGCCTTGACGCCCGACATGGTCGCGTCGTTCGCCGCGGAAAAGATCGAGAAAATAAAAAACGACGAATCGTCGATTTCAACGAGAGGGAAGAGCAAGGGACAGCTCAAGACCGACGCGCTCGAACAGATAGGGAAATGCGAGCGGACGAAGCTCTTCGCCGGCGCGTATGCGGAGTATGAAAAAAGGAAGCGGGAAAAGAAGATGTTGGATTTCAACGATCTCATCATCGAGTTTCTCGCCGTCCTGCGGACCGATGCGCTCTTCCTGCGGCTCCTCCAAGAGCGTTTTCTCTCCATCCTCGTCGACGAACATCAGGACACGAATGATGCGCAGAACGCGATCGTCGCCATCCTCGCGGAATTCTTTGACACGCCGAACATCTTCATCGTCGGCGACGAGAAACAGGCGATCTACCGCTTCCAGGGAGCATCCGTCGAGAATTTCATGCGCCTGCGCGAAAAATATCCCGCGATGCAGGTCATCAATCTCGAGAAAAACTACCGATCGCGCCGGGGCATTCTTGACGCCTCCTTTGCCATGATCGAGCAGAATTATGCGGGTGACGAGCACGCAGAGCTCCGCATCAGGCTCGAATCGAACCGCGCGGATGAAAGCGATTCCGTAGTCGTTGCCACGGCGGAGAATGCGGCCGCGATGGAACAGTATCTTGTCTCAGAACTTCAAAAAATTTCCGCAAACGAGCCGCGGGCGACGGTCGCGGTCATCACCCGCCGCAACCGCGAGCTCGAGCGGGTCGTGCGTCTCCTCGAGTCCGAAGGCGTCGCGGTATCGTCCGAACGCTCGATCGACATTTTCAAACATCCTGTCGGTGCGATATTTTTTGACTTGCTCGAATACCTTTCCGACAAGACGCGCCTTGACGCCCTGGCCAAGACCGCGGCCGGCGGGCTCTGGGCCATGCCGCTCTCCGAAGCCGCGGATTTCGCGCGCACCATCAGGAGCGGCAAGCCCGTCGAGATCGAAGAAAAACTTTCGTCCCTGCAGGAAATTCTCCGGAAAGAATCCGACGATGATCCGATCGGTTTTCTCATCACCGCCGCCCGCGAATCTGGATTCGCCGATCTCGCCGCCCGCGATCCGGCGTACGTATATGTCTGGCGCGGCATCATGACATTGGCCGAAACCTTGGTCCGTGATCGGGCGCTCGTCAGTCCGGACGATCTCATGCGCGCCATGCTCGATTACCGCCGATCCGCGGAATCAAAGGCGATCAAAATCTCGGTCGGCGCGCCGGACGCCCAGATCCGCGCCATGACCGCGCACGGCTCGAAAGGTCTTGAATTCGATTATGTTTTCCTGCCGTACGCAACCGAGGAAGCGTGGGTGAGCCGCGCCCGCGGCGCGCATTTCGTTCTGCCGAAAAAACAGGCGGCGCGCGACGACATCCGCGACACGCGCCGCCTGTTCTACGTCGCCTTGACGCGCGCGAAAGAGCGCGTGACGATCATGATTCCGCTTGAGGAATCCGACGGCACGGCGTTTGTTCCCGTGCGGTTCATCAACGAGCTCGGCACGGATCACGTCGGCATCGTCCGCCTGCCGCGCGCCGACGTATCCTTGCCGGCGGAAGAAAAAGCCCTGCCTCGCTCGTCCGCCGTCACCGACCTCGCCAAGCACGTGCTTTTGACATCGGGTCTCTCCGTCACTGCGCTCAATCATTTCCTCGAAAATCCCGCCGATTTTTTGAAAGAAAGCATTTTGAAATTGCCGCAGGCGCCGTCCGTCCCGTCCGAAAAGGGAAGCGCGATGCATTACGCCTTAGAGCATGTCTGGCAGCTTGAAGAGAAAACGGAAACGAATATCGCCCGGACTCTCGAAGAAAAAATCATCGAATACGTGAACGAATCCTTCCTGCCGTCGCGCGAGAAGGAGATCGCGAAAAAGGACCTCGTCGCGGACGCGCCGGCCGTCGCACGGGCGCTCCTGGCGCATTTTCAAACACACGGCATTGTCCGGACGGAATACTGGATCGAATCATTCTTTGAAAGCGCGCCGGACGGAGAAAAAGTGCGCATTCCGCTCCACGGCAAGCTCGACGCCGTGATCGAAGAGGACGGCATGGTTTCCGTTTTCGACTACAAGACGCGCGAAAGCATGTCGCTCGCCGAGATCCGCGGCGAAACGAAGAATTCGAACGGCAATTATCTTCGTCAACTGGCGTTTTATGCCCTCCTCCTCTCCGGCGACCCGCGCTGGCGGATGAAAAAGCGGGAAACGTCGCTCGTTTTCGTTTCACCCGACAAGAAAGGCCGTTGTCCGATTGTGACCATTCCGATCACTCCGGCGGACATCGAAAAGCTGCGCGGGGAAATAGAGACACTTATCGATTTTGTCTGGAGCGGCAAACTGCCGGAATCGGTCTATTGATTGCCGAGGATCCTGTCGAGGATCGCCGTCATGTTGGCGATCGGCATGGCGCCGTCGACAACGACATATTTGCCGTCGCTCGATACGTTCACGTATTGCGAGAGCGGCGTCGTGCCGAAATAGGTGGTCGCGAGATAATTTTCCACGTCCGATTTCACGGCCGAAGAGAGCGGGGTCTTCATGACCATGACGGAAAACGGCGTTCCTTGCGCTCCCGCCGCCTGGGCGTCCGCGGTTTCGGCATCGATCACACTTTGGTACGTGCTCGAGGCAACGCACGCAGAGAACTTGGCGGCGTTCGCGCCGTCTGCCGCGGCAAGCGATGCGTAGTACGCCGGGCTCATTTTGTCCTGATTGGCAAAGACAGTCATGCCGAATTTCCAGAAGGCGTCGTTGCCCGCTTCGGCGGCGATGCATTCGGCGGCGAGCGCGGCCGGCAGGGCCTGCGGATGGATGGCAGTAAGCGGCAATTCGCGGTAGACCCAGGCGATCTTGCCGGACGATCCGTAGGTGCCCATCAGGGACTGCATCGTGCTCTCGAACTGCTTGCAATACGGGCATTCGAAATCCGAATATTCGACGATGACGACCGGCGCATCCGCATTGCCGAGAATGTGGTCGCTCGCGGAAACGGGCTTGATCGAAATGGTCGGATTGTTCGCAGGCGCCGGATTGTTCGCGGGTGCGGTAGCTCCCATCTTGCCGGACAAGAGGATCGCGCCGGCGACAAGCACGCCGACGATGATGATCGCCGCCGGAATCGACAGATTGCTTTTTTGATTCGAGGTTTCGTTCGGATTCATGTTATTTAAAGGTTATGGACGCTATTCTATCATACTCCGGCAGAAAAAAAGCAAACGGACTCTTGCAAAATGCCTATTTTCGTGTATTATACCATCCATGGAATTTGCGGTCATCAAAACGGGCGGCAAGCAGTACAAGGTGGCGAAAGGCGATTCGATCAAGATCGAAAAGCTTTCCGGCGCTTCGAAAGCCGGCGACAAGGTCGTCTTCGACCAGGTTTTGCTCGTCGACAATGGCAAGGACACATCGATCGGCACGCCGTACATCAAGGGCGCGACGGTAGAGGGAACGGTGGAAGCCGCCGGCCGCCTGCCGAAGATCATGGTCATGCACTACAAGCAGAAGAGCCGCTACTTCAAGAAGAACGGCCACCGCCAGCCGTATCTCAAGGTGAAGATCACCGCGATCAAGTAACGATCAAACGGCCGAAAGGCCGTTTTTGATGCACCGGATGATAGAATCTCTCCGTATGTTTTAAAGTTGACAGTTCTTTCAAAAAAACAGAAAGCGAGACCGACCGTGAAAAGGATCATGCAGAAGATTTTCAGGAAGAAAAAAGAGAGGCCGAAGCGGTACCTGAAGCATCATTGCAAACAGCATTCCTGTTTCGAACATTCGTGCGCCGATTGCGTGCGAGAAAAAGAGAAGCGACATGCCGAAATGGATCATTTCAGGCAGAAAGCGAGGTCGCGTCTCACCAAAAAATAACCCCGGGGCTTTTACCTCGGGGATTTTTATTGACGATTCTTCAACGCATTCTTGATCGTCTCTGGATCGGAATATTCGAGCTCGGTGCCACTCGACAAACCGCGGCCGAGTTCGGAAATTTTGATGCCGTGTTTCTCGGCGAGGGGAACGAGCGATCGGCTAACAATCTCGCCGGTATATTCGCCTTCGGCATTCGCGTCGAGACCGAGGATGATCTCGCGAAGTCCGTTTGCCGCGCGCTTTTCGACAAGCGCGAGCAGGTCTTTCAGCCGGATCCTTTTTTCCGGTTCCTTGTCGAGCACCGGCACCGCGCCGCCGAGGACAAAATAGGTTCCGGCAAACGATCCGCTCTTTTCAATGTTTTCGAGATCGATGTCGCGCGAGACGACAAGAAGCGCCGTGCGGTCGCGCGATCCGTCCGCGCAGATATTGCAGATCTTCGCCGCGCCGTTTTTCGCAAAATACCGCTTGCACTCCGCGCAGACGGTGATATCCGAACGCAATTCATCGATCTCGCGCTTGAACTCGCCGACATACGCGTCGCTCTGCCGGATGAGAAAATAGACAAAACGCCTGGCCTGTTTCGGCCCGATACCGGGGAATTCGGAAAATTTCCTAACAAGCTTTTCGATCGCGTTCATATAGTTAGAATTCGCCGAAACCGGCATTCTTGTCGACGGAAAGGAATGACGAACGGTCGGCGTCAAAGAACAGCTCGACGCGGCCGGTCGGACCGTTGCGGTGCTTCTCGACGAGGATTTCTGCCTTCTGCTTCTTGCCGCCGCCGTCATCGTTCGCCTCGCGGTGGATGAAAATGACCACGTCCGCGTCCTGCTCGATCGAACCCGAATCGCGCAAGTCGGAGAGCCGCGGTTTGCCGCCGCGAGATTCAACGGCGCGGGAGAGCTGAGAGAGAGCAACCACCGGGATGTCGAATTCCTTCGCCAATTGCTTGAGCGAATGCGAGATTTCGGTGATCTGCTGGACAAGGTTGTCATTGCCTTTCGTCGAGACCGGCGCCATGAGCTGGAGATAATCGACAACGACGAGACCGAGATTCTTCTCATGCTTGAGGCGGCGGACGATGCTGCGCATCTTCAAAATATTGTTCGAACCCTGGTCATCGATGAAAAGCGGTGCCTTCGACAGCGGCTCGAGCGCCGAGCGGATGCGGTCGAAGACGTCGTCGCCGCGAAGCTGTCCCGAGCGCAAATGCCACGAGTTCACGTTCGACTCCGCCGCAAGCATGCGGTCAATAAGCTGCTGTGCGCTCATTTCAAGCGAGAAGAGCGCCGTCGGCACGCCGAGCTTCACTGCCGCATGCCGGACGATATCGAGCGCAAGCGACGTCTTACCGACGGACGGCCGCGCCGCGAGGATGATGAGGTCGGATTTTTGGAGGCCGGAGAGCAGATTGTCGAGATCGTTGAAACCGGTGGCAATGCCGCGCAATTGGCCTTTCGATTCGTGCAATTTGTCAAGGCGCTCCATCGCCTCCGGCAGAATGTCTTTGAGGGCGACGTATTTGCCGGAAAGATTCTTGCTCGTCACGTCAAAAAGGTTTTTCTCCGCCTGATCGAGAATGGAAAGCAATTCCGCTTCCTCGTCGTAGCCCAAATTGCCGATCCGCTCCGCCGCTTCGATCAGGCGGCGCATGACGTATTTCTTCTGGATGATGCCGGCATAGTGTTCGGCGTTCGATGAAGAGGGAACCGAACCGAGAATCTCGGTGAGAAAGCTTGCGCCTCCGATGCGATCGAGATCGCCGGATTCTTTGAGCTTTGACGAAAGGGTAAGGAGATCGATCGGCTCCTGGCGCCTGTAGAGCTCCTGCATCGCCATGAAGATGATTTTGTGCTTTCCGGTGTAAAACGATTCCGGCACGAGCATGTCCATGATCTCGGGCAGGACTTCCGGCCGGAGCATGATGGAACCGAGGAGCGCGATTTCGGCATCGCTGTTCTGCGGCGGAATGCGGATCTGTATCTTTCTCGTCTCGGTCGCCATGGGTTTGATAAATTCATTTTAACAAGCACAAAAAGACTCGCAATCTCAAAACAACCAATAAAGTGTGTTTAAATTGTGGAGAAAACTAGCCTTACTTTAGCAATTCAACCTCTTGTC
This sequence comes from Patescibacteria group bacterium, assembly GCA_018968925.1. Classification (GTDB taxonomy): domain Bacteria; phylum Patescibacteriota; class Minisyncoccia; order Phycocordibacterales; family GWA1-40-21; genus Bog-1340. Next base: position 14,182 of record JAGWZI010000002.1, read on the forward strand.
CCGCAGGAGTATCTTTTACAAAAACATTAAATTCTTGAGCAGCTTTTTTACGCAATTCATCTGCTTTTACCCAATCTTTTTGATTTCGTGCAGATTGTCTTTCTTGTAACAATTTATTTAACTCTTGTTTTTTTCCTTCAGAAAGAGATTTATTTACTTCTCCACGGATAAGCAAAAAAGTTACATTACTACCAATTACTTTATATGTTGGCTCAATTTTTTCTTTACTAATTTGTTTATTTTCTCCACCTTCTTTTAATTTTAATCCAAGCACATTATCAAAATCTATCGCCGTGGCTATTATTTGATCTGCTGCTAAATCTGAATTGAGCATTTCATTCAATACATCCATCGCCTTCGGCATATTCAAATCATCATTAATAGCTTCTATGAATTTTTCTTTCCATTCTTGATTTATTTTTCCACCTTCTTTATTAAGATTTCCAAGTTTTGTATACAGATTTTCGAGACCATTCTTCGCCGCAGTAAGAATTTCTTCATTCCATTCCATCGGCTTCCTGTAATGCACGGAGAGCGACGCGAAGCGATAGGCGAGGGAATTGATGCCTTTCGCGACTGTCTCGCTTGAAACAGTCAGGAAATTGCCCGCGCTTTTTGCCATCTTCTCGCCGACTTTCACGTTCAGAAATTCGCCATGGATCCAAAAATTCACCCACGGATGCACGCCGGTCGCGGCTTCGGACTGGGCGATCTCATTCGTGTGGTGGACATTCACATGGTCCACGCCGCCGCAGTGGATGTCGAAATGCTCGCCGAGATATTTCATGCTCATTGCGGAACATTCGATATGCCAGCCGGGAAAGCCGATACCCCAGGGACTCGGCCATTCCATTTCACGCTTTTTGCCTTTCGGCGAGAATTTCCAGAGCGCGAAGTCGGTGTGGTTCTTTTTCTCGATATTCACTTCGACACGTGCGCCCTCCTTGAGCGATTCGAGCTTCTGGCCGGAAAGCTCGGCGTAGCGAGGGAACTTCGCCGTATCGAAATAGATGCCGTCGGATGTCCGGTAGGTGAATCCTTTTTTCTCGAGCGTCTCAATGAGCGCGATTTGTTCGGAAATATGATCCGTCGCTTTGCAAATGATCGCCGGATGTTCGATGTTGAGCCGATCCTCGTCCTTGAAAAATTCCTTCGTATAGAAATCGGCGATCTGCCATGCCGTCTTGCCTTCCTTTTTCGCTTCCGCTTCGACTTTGTCCTCGCCCATGTCGCGGTCGTTTGTCAGGTGGCCGACATCCGTAATATTCATGACATGTTTTACGCGGTAGCCATCATATTGCAAAACGCGCCGCAGAATGTCCTCGAATATATAGGTGCGCATGTTGCCGAGATGCGGATAGTTGTAAACGGTGGGGCCGCACGTATACAAGCCGACGGAATTCTTTTGTATCGGCACGAACAATTCCTTTTTCCGCGTGAGCGTGTTGTAGAGGTGGAGCGGCGGATGCTTCCTGCCGCCGAAGAGGGAAGCGAGATCAAGCATGGGCGTCTGGTTTTTTCTTCGCGACGGATTTTTTCCCCGCCGACTGTTCCTCGAGCCGTTTCAGGATCTCAAGCATCAGCGCGTTCTGCCGCTCGAGATGGATGAGGATCGTGTCGATCTCCTTCTCGGCGATCTGGTTCAGCTCAAAATCGGCCTCGGCGCGGATGTCGGCATGGTGACCTTGCAAGTTCTGTCCGACCATGATGATCGGCATGAGGATGAGCTGGATCATGCTTGACACGAGCGCCCAGACGAAAAAGAAGGGGAAGGAATCGAAATGGAATTTTACCGGGCCGAAGATGTTCCAGGCGAACCACAGCAGGGTCCACACGATGATGGCATAGAAAAAGCCCATCGATCCGACCTTGTCCGTGATCCAAGCGGCAAGTTTCTGCGTGCCGGTCAGGTGTTCGCGGCGGAGAATATAGAGGTTGCGCAATGACGGGCGCAGTTTGCGGAGCTCTTCGCGGGAGAGCGGCTGTTCGTCGTTCATGGCAAAATTGTATCATGCGCCGGACATCGAATCCAGGTGGACACGTCGCCCGTATTTTGAGATAATGGCCGGACTATGCGCGAAGACCGTCTGAAAGCACCGAAAATCGTCATCCTCTCGACCGTCATTACGCTCGTCGTCTTCGGCGCAGGCGTCTATGTCGGCGCGCGCTTCACGCCGCATGTCGCGGCGGGAGAGGTGGTGAACATCGTCGACGACGGATCGAATACCGTCTCCTCGACGACCGTCAACATGGCGCCGTTTTGGACCGTTTGGAACGATCTTGACCAGAAATTCGTCGCCACGCACAAGAACGAGAAATTGCCGAGCGAGCAGGACAAGCTTTGGGGCGCGATCCAGGGCATGGCGGCCGCTTACGGCGATCCGTACACCGTCTTCATGCCGCCGGTCGAATCGAACGATTTCAATTCGAACATCAGCGGCGACTTCGAGGGTGTCGGCATGGAACTTGCGGCCGACGATGCGGGCGATATCGTCGTCGTGGCGCCGCTCAAAGGCACTCCGGCATACGCGGCGGGCATCAAGACCGGCGACATTCTGCTTTCGATCAACGGCACGTCGACCGCGAACATGGACGTCGATACTGCTGTCGGGCTTATTCGCGGCAAAGCCGGGACGACCGTCGATCTTACCTTCGACCGGGCCGGATCGTCCAAGCCGCTCGACATCAAGCTCATGCGCGCGGTCATCAACATTCCGACGATCGATACCGAGACGAAAGGCGATATCTTCGTTATCCATCTCTACAATTTCTACGAACCGTCGGCGAACGATTTCCGCGGCGCGCTCCGTGATTTTGTCCAGTCCGGAAAATCGAAGCTCGTCCTCGACCTGCGCGGCAACCCGGGCGGCTACCTCGACGCGGCCGTCGACATGGCGAGCTGGTTCCTGCCGCTCAATGATGTCGTCGTGCGCGAGAATTTCGGTTCCTCGACGCCGGAAAACGTCTACCGGAGCAAAGGCTATAATGTGTTCAATAACAATCTGAAGATGGTCATCCTGGCGAATCAAGGCTCAGCCTCGGCCGCCGAGATCCTTTCCGGCGCCTTGCAAGAGCACGGCGTGGCGAAGCTCGTCGGCACGCGCACCTTCGGCAAGGGATCAGTGCAGGAACTCCTGCCCATCACGTCCGACACATCGCTCAAAGTCACGGTCGCACGCTGGCTGACACCCGACGGCATTTCCATTTCCGACAACGGTCTGACACCTGATTACAACGTGCCGATGACCGATGCCGACGTCGCGGCGGGGAAGGACCCGCAGATGGACAAGGCGATCGAACTGCTTGACCAACAATAGCTTATGTGCGGCATCTTCGCGTACACGGGCAGAAAGAACGCGGTGCCGATACTCCTCGACGGCCTGTCGTCTCTCGAATACCGCGGCTATGATTCCGCCGGCGTCTATTGTCCGGCATCCGGAAGCGTGAAATCAGTCGGCGCGGTCGGCAACCTCTTGAAAAATATCGACGGTCTTTCCGGCGAAAGCGGCATCGCGCATATCCGTTGGGCGACGCACGGCGAACCGACGGAAAAAAACGCCCATCCGCACCGCGACTGTACGGGCAAGGTTTGGGTCGTCCACAACGGCATCATTGAGAATTATCTCGACTTGAAAAAGAAGCTCGCCATGAAAAGCCACCGATTCTCATCCGACACCGATACCGAAGTTCTTGCGCATCTCGTCGAGGAACATTTGAAAAAAAAGAAATCATTCGAAGCTGCGGTTGTGCAGGCGCTCCGTGAGGTGCGCGGCACATACGGCGCGGTCTTTGCGTACGAAACCGAACCGGACAAGCTCGTCGCCGCGCGGATGGGAGCGCCGGTCGTCCTCGGCCTTGGCTCACACGAGAATTTTGTCGCGTCGGATCCGTCGCCCATCATGCGCCATACGAAAGACGCGATTTTCATGAAAGACGGCGAAGTGGCTGTCATTACGCCCGATACGCATACGGTTTACAATCTCAACTTCGACCGGATTGACCGCGCTGCAGAAAAAATCGAAGGTGATGCAGAAGCGATCAAGAAAGGCGGTTACCGACATTTCATGCTGAAGGAAATTATGGAAGAACCAGATGTCGTAAAAAACACCCTGCGTGGACGGCTCCTCACAAAAAACGGCTTGGCAAAACTCGGCGGACTCGAATCGGTTGCGGAACGTCTTCGCGGCGTAAAACGCATCATCATCGTCGGCTGCGGCACGGCGTATTACGCCGGACTTGCCGGGGAATACATGCTCGAAGGCCATGCCGGATTGCCAGTCGAGGTCGAGGTCGGTTCTGAATTCAGATACCGCAAACCGGTGCTCGACAACTCGACGGCCCTCGTCGCCATTTCTCAATCCGGCGAGACGGCAGACACGCTCGAGGCGGTGCGCGAAGCGAAACGGCAGGGAATATTGACGCTCGGCATCATCAACGCCGTCGGCTCGACGATCGCCCGAGAAACGGATGCCGGCATCTACAACCATGCCGGTCCGGAAATCGGCGTCGCCTCGACAAAGGCGTTCATTTCCCAGCTAACCGCCCTCGCTCTCCTCACGCTTTTCCTCGGCCGCCAGCGCGGCATGTCCCTTGCGGAAGGGAAGCGGATCGCCGAGGAACTTACGCGCATTCCGGAAAAAATAGCTTCAATCCTCAAAGATGAGAGAAAAATAAAAGCGGTCGCCAAAAAATACAAGGATTGCCGAGATTTCCTCTACATGGGACGCACGTACAACTATCCGGTCGCGCTTGAAGGCGCGCTCAAACTGAAGGAAATCTCCTATATTCATGCCGAGGGCTACGGCGCGGGCGAAATGAAGCACGGCCCCTTAGCCATGATCGATGGATCGTTCCCGACCGTCGCTATCGCGCCGTCCGGTAGTGTTTATGAAAAAATGCTCTCGAATATCCAAGAGATCCGAGCTCGCAAAGGCCCGATCATTGCCGTTTCCACGGCAGGGGATAAAATGATGAGGCAATTTGCAAGCGATACCATGTTCATTCCGGAAACGATCGAAATGCTCTCGCCCCTGCTTGCCGTCGTACCTCTCCAGCTTTTCGCCTACCACATCGCGACACTGCGCAAGCTTGATGTCGACCGGCCGCGCAACCTTGCAAAATCTGTCACGGTAGAATAGTATGGAATGATAATCACACGAACATGAAAGTCATATTGCTCAAAGATGCAAAGAAGATCGGGCGCAAGTACGAGATCAAGGACGTGGCGGAAGGCTACGCGACGAACATGCTCATCCCGCAAGGCTATGCGGTGCCGGCGACGGCAAGCTATGTGAAGCTCGTCGAAGCGAAGAAACAGCAGGACGCCCTCATGCGCGAAGAGTTCAAGAAGGCGTTCGAATACGGCATCGGCAAACTGCCCGGCGGCAAGCTGAAAATTTCTGGCAAAGCGAACGACAAAGGACACCTCTTTGCCGCAATATCGAAAGCGGATATTATCGAGAATTTCCGGAAAGAGACCGGCGTCATGCTCTCGGACGAGCATTTCGAGCTTGAAAAACCGATCAAGGAGGCCGGCGAGCACGTGATCGAAGTGAAGATCGGCGACGCGCCGTACAAGCTCGCCGTTCTCGTGGAAACGGGGAAATAAAATCAAAAAGATAAAAAACAAAGGGCGGCCGCGAAGCGGCCGCCCTTTGTTTTTTCCGTTTCGGAATTTTAGACAACGCTCACGAGCGTCCGGCGCGTCATCGTGCCGTCGAAATTGTTCTTGCGCTTCGAGCCGAACTTGACGGTGCCGTTCGCAAGGGCGAAGAGCGTGTGATCCTTGCCGATGCCGACGCCTTTGCCCGCGAGCATGTCGCGGCCCTTCTGGCGGATGATGATATCGCCGACCGACGCCGTTTCGCCGTCGTTGATCTTGACGCCGAGATATCGTGGCCCGGAATCTCTGCCGTTTTTTGATGCGCCTGCTGCTTTCTTATGTGCCATGGAATTCGCGTGTTATACTAGCCGGGTGAGTATACAAGATGTCTCTTTCAAAATCAAGCGGCTTGCCGACCGTATCGGCCAGGCTGTTCCCATGGCCCTTGCCGCCATCGCCAAAACCGATATGTTCGTCGCCATCCTCATCATCCTTGTGGGCCTCGCATCTTTTGCTCTCGGCAGACTTTCCGTCCTTGAAAACAACCGGGCGCCGATCGCCATATCGGCGGCGGGGGAGACCGCAAGCGCGGCGAGCGCCCTGCCAACGTCTCCCGCCGTGACGGGACAAGGGCAAGGCGTCGTATTCGCCTCGAAATCAGGCTCGAAATACTACTCTCCGACCTGCTCCGGCGCCTCGCGGGTGAAGCCCGAGAACCGGGTCTGGTTCCCGTCGATCGCCGCCGCCGAAGCCGCCGGCCTCACTCCGGCCGCCAATTGCCCCGGGCTTCAATAAATGCAGCAAAGTTGATAGCAAAAATGGGAGTCAAAAATCGGTAAAATATGGCTTTATAGAGCCGTATGTTTATATTTGACTGACAGGAAAATCAGTGGTCTGACTATTGACAGAAAAGCCGGAAAATGCTAACATATTGGCAATCAGGGGCAACCCTGATTTTTGATTTATGATGGAACTTTTGACAACGTCGTTCTTCGTCTTTTCGTCGATCTACGGCGGGCCGACAGCATCGAGCGCGATCGCATCAAGCTCGGCGTCCGTAACCCCCGCACCGCAGGTGGAAGAGGCAAGCACGACTCCGCATACGAATGCGGGACTCAAGGATGAGGCTCTTGCATACTTCAAGAATACGCCGATCCTTGCGAACATCGCCGGGTGCGAATCCCGATTCCGCCAGTATGACAAGCGCGGTAACGTCCTTGTCGGCGCAGTGAACAAAGGCGATATCGGCGTCATGCAGATCAACACGTACTACCAGGGCAAGAAGGCGGCCGAGCTCGGATACGATCTCGATACGCCGGAAGGCAACATGGCCTATGGCAAGTATCTCTACGAAAAGGAGGGTACCAAGCCGTGGGATTCGTCGTCCGCATGCTGGAAGCATGCCGATGACGCAAGTTCGACTGCAGACGATATCGTAGCAATGAATTAAACAAACAAAACTCCGGGATTCCCGGGGTTTTGTTTTGCATATGCAGACGGTTTTTGTTGAAGGGAAGGACAGGTTTTATTATTCTAGCAGTGTTCCACAATATACCTTTTGGTATATACATATAGGATAAAAAGGAGGCGCGAGGTATTCCCCCGCGCCTTTGCCGTTTGAAGGCTTATCTGCCCACCACAGTGAGTGCGTCATCGAGTGATGGCGACCACATGGGACCATCGGTCCATGACTGTTGCTTCCGGAACCAGTGGTATTCGCCTTTTTGCCCGATTCTTTCCTCCTTCCCGATAAGGATCAGATTGGCTCCCCGACGCCATCTGAACAGCTTGTCGTATCTGGCGGTCATCTCTTCGGAAAAACGGGCAAGCTTCTCAAGCTCTTCGAGAGTATATATCTTCGGATCGCCGTTTATTGCGACGATCGAGATGTAATCGGGCTTGCCCGGACCCGGCCGATCAAACGCCGCCGCAAGCATTCCGGCCACGGCACAGATGCCGTAGCCGTTGCCGCCTTTGTTCCACATGAGCTTCTTGATCAGTTCCTGCCGAGTTTGCTTCTTCGTGATGATTTTCACAAGAGCCTCCGCGATTGAAATAACGTTCAAAAAGATATTACTGCAGATTTACCATTTGTCAATCATCATGTGACTTTGAGAAAAATTCCTTTATTTATTGCCTTGTTTCACTTGTTCTTCTTTGGATTGTTCCAGATCTTGCAAAAAGCTCCGTACACCTCCTCGACGGTTATCCGTTCAATGAAGCCATGTTTTTTCAGAAAAAACCTCTGATAGAGGCCCCTGCCGCCCGACTTATCGAGCATGATGTCATTTGGATCCTGCGACATGTAGATATGCGGTCCGGGACCGTAAAGAACGATGCTTCGAAGCCCTGCGAGGTGAGCCATGTTGGCGGGTCCGCTGTCGATACCGATAAAATAGTCCGCCGCATTCATCAATAACAGCAGTTCCGCCGTATCAATCTGCCCGATCAACGAAAACACGGGAAAATCGAGCCGGGAAGCTATGTACGCATAATCCTCCCGCTCTTTTTCCTGCCCGATAAAAATGAAATCAAGCTCCCCCAATGCATGTATATCTTTCAGAAGCAGCGCCCATTTCTCTTTATCCCATCGCATCATCGGCCAGCTTGCTCCGGTATGAATGAGTATCTTTTTGTTTTTTGCGCCGATACGCAACCGGGAAATGATCGTTTCGTATTCTTCCTTCGTAAAATTGAAAATATCCTTGAAGAAAATATCCTTTGGTCTGCCGTCAAACAAAGAAAAAACGAAATCCCGCCATTGCGTCGGTCTGCGGCGCAATACGGTATTTTTCAACAGATCGCATAGAGCGTACCGCGTCATGCGTTGCAGCGCCGTGGTCACCTTGGAGGCGCTGATAAACGGTGCGACGTTCTGCAATACGTCCCTGCTTGCCCTGATCAGGAAAACCTCCTCGTATGTTCCCGATACGGCGCCGCTCGTCGATTCGTTCGCTCTTCCCGCGACCGATTTGGCCACAAAAACATTTCGAACGCAAACGATCCTTTCCGCAAGAGACTTGAGCGGAGATGTCACCATGAGGTCTATCGTTTTGTCCGTTCTTTCGGAAAAATCAAACAGCGCCGGAAGCATCGCGACGAACTCCCCCACAAGGCATGGCGCGACGACAAGCACGGCGTTGTTCGCGCATTCGGTCCGCTTGATCTTCGAGGCGCACCGGCGCACAAGGTACGGTTCCTCGATGATTTGCCGGAAATAATCGAGGTTGAAAAAATTCATAGGTCGCGCCCGGTTCCGCTCTTATGGCGTCGTGCTCGTTGCGGCCGTGTGAACGCCCGCCTGAATGCCGTGCCAGAGGACGCCGACGACAAACGTATTCCAGAGCCACGTGATCGGCCCGGAGATCCAGCCCCAGATCGTGGTGAGGACCTGTCCGAACCAGCCGAGATTCGACTGCACCGTCGGCGAATGGATGACGTTGTTGATATTGATGCCGAAATAGCCGAGCACGATGAGAATGACGACCACGATGATGATATCCATGATGAGCCCGCCGCGGTTGTATTTCATACAAATGATTTATGACCTGATAATGCCACTCGTATTATACCACGCTACTTGAGAAGCGCCAGAGCCGCCGCAATGCGTGCCAGGGACTCTTTTTTGCCGAAAATGGCGAGCAGGACGAACGGATCAGGGGACTTTTCCCTACCCGACAAGGCGACCCGCAACGGCCAGAGGACGTTCCCCCTCCCCTTCTCCTCAGCAAGCGGCATAAGGGCGGATTTGAGCCGTTCTGCGTCGAAATCGGCATCGGCAAGGGCGGCAAGCTTTTCTGAAACAAGCACGAGGTTCTCGCGCGCTTCCGCTGCCGTGCCGCCTTTCTTCCAGACGAGCATTTCCTGAGAAAATTTTGGCTGTTCAAAAAAATATTGAATATCTCCATCCGCCACCATTTTATCTATGTCGGACCAAACAGAAATTCTCTCAACTATTATTTCGGAAAGTTTTTCAATCATTAAATCATTCTGACAGTTTTTAGGAAATCTTTTTTTAATTTCTTTATCAATTTCCATCGGTGAAAGCCGATTCATATACTCTTTGTTATACCAAAGTAATTTTTCTGGATTAAAAATTGCGCCGGCTTTTTGTACTTTTGTGATATCAAATCTAGAAATTATTTCTTCTACACTCATAACTTCTCTAGTGGTTCCCGGATTCCAGCCGAGAAATGCGAGATAGTTTACGACGGCTTCCGGCAAATAGCCTTTCTCACGATAATATTTCACGGAGACGAGCTCGCCCGCTTGGCGTTTCGAAAGTTTTGACCGGTCGGCGTTCAGAATGAACGGCATATGGGCATAGACCGGCCGCGGCGCGCCGATCGCTTCCTGAATCAGGATCTGCCGCGGCGTGTTGTAGATGCCGTCCTCGCCGCGGATGACGTGCGTCACGCCCATCTCGAAATCGTCGACGACGACGGCAAAATGGTAGATCGGCTCGTCGACGGATTTCGCGATGACGAAATCGCCGAGCTCGGCCGTATCGACGGTAATGTCGCCGCGGATCATGTCAGTAAAAGTAACTTTCTTGCCCGGATTCTTCAGACGGATGACTTTGGCGCGCTGTCCCGCTTCTTTCACCTCTTCTTTCGACACGTACGCCTTGCCGTCGGCAATGAGCTGTTCAAGATATTTTTTGTACGTCGCCGAATGCGCCGATTGCCTGTACGGATGGGAAAAATCGATGTCGATGCCGAGCCACTGCAAACCGGACACGATATCGTCGGCATATTCCTGCTTGGACCTTTCGCGATCGGTATCCTCGAGACGGAACAGGAGCTTGCCGCCGTTTTTCTTCACGAAAAAGTAATTAAACAGCGCGGTGCGGGCGTTGCCGATATGGAACGGGCCGGTCGGCGATGGCGGAAAACGGGCGACGATGTGGGATTTATTGCTCATGGGAAAGGGCGATACGCAGGATTTCCCCGGCGATCTCGTGCGCGGCGTCGGTTTTGACAAAATTCTTTGCGCCGGCGGACATCCGTGCAGAGAGCGCCGGATCGTCCATGATGCGCTTGATCTCGGAAAGAAGAATTGTTGGAGAAAGATTCCCCTCCTCTATCACGGTCGCACCGCCCGACTCGGCATAGAAATAGGCGTTCTGGCGCTGATGGTCGCCGTTCGTGTTCGTGATCGGAATGAGGATGCTCGGCAAGCCCCAGTTCGCGATCTCGAAGATCGCCGAACCCGCGCGCGAGATGACGAGATTCGCCGCGCCGGCCGCCATGCTCATGTTCAGATTGTCCAGGTAATCGAACGGACGGTAGCGATCCTTGTGCGGATGATCGGCAAGGACGACGTTCGCCGTGCCGAGCACGTCCTGCATGTTTCCCTTGCCGATCTGATGGATGACGTAATAGCGGTCGACAAGCGACGGAATGATGCTCATCAGGGTATCATTGATGACGCGCGCGCCGAGGGATCCGCCGACGACGAGCAGGACGGGGATGTTTTCCTTCATGCCGAAGAATTCGCGCGCCGCGTCCGCTTTCTGCAATACGCGAACGTTCGTGCGGATCGGATTGCCGGTCACCGCCACTTTCTTCTGATCGAAATATTTTGCCGCCTGCGGATACGATACGGCGATGCGCTTTGCGAACTTGCCCGCCCAGGCGTTCGCCCTGCCCGGCACGGAATCGGATTCGTGAATGACGACCGGAATGCCGAAGAACCGCGCGGCGAGGACGACCGGAAAACTGACGTAGGCACCCTTGCTGAAGACGACGTCGGGAAAGATCCGGTAGACCTCGATCATCGCTCCAATGACGCCGAAAAACGTCTTGACGAGATCGACGATGTTGAGAAGCGAAAAATAGCGGCGCAATTTGCCGGCAAAGATTCTGACGAAACGGATATTGTTCTCGACGAGCATGTCGGCGTCGTGCGGCGCGTCGGAAAGATAATAGAGATCGACTGGCAGGAGCTTCTCTTCCCGCACCATCGCATTGATCTCCTCGGCGACCGCAATGAGCGGGTAGAAATGCCCTCCGGTGCCGCCGCCTGTCAGTATCACTTTCATATCATTCTTTGGTTGATTTCGAGATGTTGAGGATGATGCCAAGTTCGGCAAGCATCGCGAGCATGGACGTCCCGCCCTGGCTGAAGAACGCGAGTGGCACGCCGGAAAACGGAATGACGCCGATCGTCGAGCCGATATTCGCGAACGATTGGACGATGACGATTATAACAATTCCCGCGGCAAAAAGTCCACCGAACGCATCGGGTGCCGTGACGGCGATCCGGAAGCCGCGGAACGCGAAAATGAGGAACAGGACGATCGCCGCCAGGCAACCGACAAATCCGAGTTCCTCGCCGAGGATGGCGAAAATGGCGTCGCTCGTCGAAACCGGCAGATACTGGTATTTCTCGATACTCTGTCCGAGTCCCCTGCCGAGGAAACCTCCCGACCCGAGCGCGATCTCCGACTGCGCCACCTGATAGCCAGAGGTGAGCGCATTGTCCGCCGGGTGGAGGAAAGTCTCGATGCGCGACATGACGTACGGCCGCATGATCGCGAGCGCGGCGATGCATGCGATGCCGATAAGACCGAGGATGAGAATATGACGGATTCTGCCGCCCGCGATGAGAAGCATCGAAACGCCGGTCACGGCTATGACGGTAAACGACGTCGTATCCGGCTGTTTTATGAGAATGGCGCCGACGAGCGCAACCAGGACGAGAAGCGGCAAAGGGCCGTAGCGGAACGTGGCGACTTTCTCTTTTGCCGACGCAAGCCAGGCGGCGAAATAAGCCGTAAAGCCGATATTGAGGAATGCGACCGGCTGAAAAGATATGCCGGCAATCAGAAGCCACCGCCGCGCACCGTTGATCTTCACGCCGATATGCGGGATGAAAACTGCCGCCGTAACGAAAAGCGATCCGAGAAAGAGAAAAAGCGCGTAACGGCGGAATAGGACGTACGGCACGCGAGAAAAGACAAAGCATGCCGCGACACCGAGGACGATGCCGAAGAACGCCTGCTTGAACGCCGCCGCCGAGAATGCGGCGGCGTTTGTCGCGAGGAGTCCCATCGATGCCGACAGGAACACGGCGAAGCCGAATATGACAAGAACGGCGATGATGGTGATGAATGCCCGGTCGATGCCCTGAGTGTGCTTCATGTCAGCTGACCAGGACGAGGATCGTGCCAATGATGACCGATACGAGCGCGATAATCCAATAGCGCATCACGACCTTTTCCTTCGACCAGCCGATCGCCTCGAAATGATGGTGCAGCGGCGCGACCTTGAACACCCGCCGCTTGCCGAAATACCGGTACGAGATCATCTGGATGATGTCGGAGAGCGACGTGAGGACGAGCGGAAAGGCGATGACCGGCAGCAGAAGCACCGAATTGGTCAGGAATGCGATGACGGAGAGCGTGACCGTGAGCGCAAGCATGCCGGTCTCTCCCATATAGAATCGCGCCGGCGGCACATTGAACCAGAGGAATGCGAGAGTGCCGCCGGCGATCGCCGCCGAGAACGCCGCGATGTCGATCTGGTTGTTCACGAATGCGATGACCGCATATGCCGCAAAGATGGACGCGAGTACGCCGCCCGAAAGGCCGTCGATGCCGTCGATGACGCTCGTCGAGAACGCCGCAAGCATGACGATGACGAAGATCGGAATAAAGAGAATGCCGAGGTCGAGCGAACCGTCGAACGGCACATGGATCGCATGCATGCCGAGCTTGAAATAGAACCACGAGCCGATGGAAAGGCCGAGGAGCATGATTGCGCCGACTTTCACCCGCCGGTAGACGATCTTGTCCTCCGCATACGCGCTTTTGCCGAAAATCTGCAGGAGGTCGTCCGCAAGGCCGATGAGCGCGCCGACGACAAGGGCGACGAGCGGAACGAGCGTCTGATTGCGGCTGAGAAAATTGAACTTCTCGGTCATCGCGTTCGGAAACACCATCGAGAGAAGCCAGATGAGAAACAAGGTCAAAAGCACCGATACCCAGATGATCATGCCGCCCGTCCGCGGCGTCGAAAGCTCGCCCTTCGTGTTATGCACCCGTGTGAAATCGTCCGTCGTGATCTCCGACTCCGTCCGCGGCTTTTTCTTCCACATCCTGTGCTTGTAGAAGATGTTCGCGAAAAAGGGCGTGATGAAAAAACCGATAAAGAACGTGAGGGCGGCGGGCAGGACGACTTTGAGCGTAGAAAGCATCATGGCATTATTGCATGAACGTATCATACCAGAGCGCGAGCATGATGAGAACGTAGAGCTTGCGGGCATGGTCGGCCGCGCCGGACTCGTGTTCCGCGATCATCCGCTCGATCGCGGTCATGTCGAAATGCGCCGCGACATATGCATTTTTCCGCACAAGATCGAAGACATGCGCGCCATTGCTCTTGAGCCATGCGGCGAGCGGAATGGGAAAGCCGAGCTTCCTGCGCGTGCGCGTCGCTTCCGGAATGACGCCGCGGAATGCTTCGCGCAGGAGCCATTTCGTCTCGTCGCCTCGCCATTTGAGCGAATCGGGCAATGTGCGCGCCAGTCCCGCAACCTGCATATCGAGGAACGGCACGCGCAGTTCCAAGGAATTTGCCATTGTCATCTTGTCCGCTTTCGCGAGAATGTCGCCGACAAGCCAGGTATGGATATCGACATATTGCATCTTGGTCGGATCGGAAAGGTCGGCGACGCTCGCGTAGACGGTATCAAGCGAGAATTTCTCCTGCGGCTTCCTTTTCCAGAGCGAAGCGATCTCGCGCGGCTTGAAGACGGACGCGTTGCCGATATACCAGGTTGAGAGCTTCTCATGGACGCGCCGGAGAAAATTTTTTCCGGGAAAATGAAACGGCAAGGATACGAAAAATCCCGTGACGCTTTTCGGCAGCCAGGCGAGGCGACGATATGCGAACGGCGCGAGATAGATGTTGTAGCCGCCGAAGAGCTCGTCTGCGCCTTCGCCCGAAAGAACGACCGTCACGTGCTTGCGCGCTTCGCGGGCGACGAAATAGAGGCCGATGGCCGACGGATCGGCGACCGGCTCGTCAAAATGCCAGACCGCTTTCGGCAGCGTGGCAAAATATTCGTCCGGACCGATCGTGATCTCGGTATGGTCCGTGCCGAGGAAATCGGATGTCTGTCTTGATTTCATTCCCTCCGACAGACGATCGAAACCGACGGTAAAGGTCTTCACCTTCTTTCCGCCCATGTTTTTGTCGAGCGTGCGCTGCATCAGGGTCGCGATGATGCTCGAGTCGATGCCGCCCGACAGGAACGCGCCGACGGGCACGTCCGCGATCATGTGATGCTCGACGGAATCCTTGACCGTCGCAAAAACCTTTTCTTTCGTGCGCTCATCGAGTTCCTTATCCTGCGCGAAGGAAAATGCCCAGTATTTTCTCATTTCATATGCGCCGGTATCTGCCGAGATTTTCAGGAAATGTCCGGGCGGCAGTTTGAAGATGTTCTTGAAAAAAGTTTCTTCGAGCGGATTGTACTGGAACGACAGGTAATTGAAAACGGCCGCATCGTTCACTTCACGCGCAAAACCGGGAATCTCGAGAAAGCTCTTGATTTCCGAGGAGAACGCGAGGATCTTCCCGTTCTGTTTCCAGTAATAGAGCGGCTTGATGCCGAAGAAATCCCGGGCGATGAAGATCGTCTTCTTTTTCGTATCGTAGATCGAAAACGCGAACATGCCGCGCAATTTCGGCAGCATCGCTTCGCCGTATTTCTCGTAGAGATGCAGGATGACCTCCGTATCGCCCTCGGTCGTCCAAGAGAATTCTTTCTCGATGTCCTTCCGCAGCTCTTTATAATTGTAGATTTCGCCGTTGAAAAAGATGACCTTCGCGCCGTCCGCGGAAAAGATCGGCTGCTTGCCAGTCGACAGGTCGATGATGGACAGCCGCCGCATGCCGAGGCCGACCGAAGCATCGGAAAAATAGCCGTCCTGGTCGGGGCCGCGATGGACGAGCGCGTCCGTCATCTTCTTGTTCACGCCCGCCTTGTCCGCGACGCGCGAATCGATAATGCCGCAAATGCCGCACATATGCGGCAAAATATAGCATATTTCGGCTCGAAAGTCCGCTTACTGACGTGAATAATAGTCAGCGATCGCGCGGAGGAGAATTTGCATGTCGGAAAACCTGCCCTCTTCGGTCGAGCCGAGAAGCGCCGCAACGACCGGATGTCCGAGGCCGGCATCGAGCGCGACGACGAGATTCCCGCCGGCCAGATCGGTAAAACCGGTCTTCGACGCGACAAGGCCGACGATTTTTCCGACAAGCGTATCGGTGTTGACCGCCGTATGGCGGATACCCGAGAGCGAAACGAACGATTCGGCGTTTTCCGTCGTCTCGGCAAGGAGCGACGGATCGGTTTTGAGGACGGCCGCCATAAGCAGCGCGGCATCACGCGCCGAACTGTAGCTGCCGGACGTTGTCGCATCGAGATCAAGGCCCGATTCGTTGAAAAAAACGGTGTCGGAAAAGCCGAGTTCGCGCGCTTTTGCGTTCATGAGGTGTATGGTCGTTGATGCGTCGCCGCCGAGGTGGGCATTCAAGGCATCGGCAAGCGCGTACATGCCGGTATTCGACGACATGATGAGCGAGAAATCGAGCAGATCTTCCGCCTTCCACTTTTCGCCGGCAATAAGACCGTTCGTATCCTCGCCTCTTACGAGATCGTTCCGGGTAATGGTCGCTGTGCTCGACGCGGGCAGATTGCCGGCGATAACAAGCGTGGTCATGAGTTTCGTGATCGAAGCGAGCGGCAACGTGGCGGTCGCGTTCTTCTCAAAGATCGCCGTGCCAGCGTTCACGTCATAGACATAAAACGCTTTTGCCTGGATGTCGGCAAATTCGGGCGGATACGCTGCGGCCTGCATATGCGCCTTTTCAGCCGCAGGTTTTTCGGGTGTGCCGAAAAGCCGAGCGGCAAGAATGCTGAGCGCGACGATAAGCATGCAAAGAAGCACGAGCAAAATCGGCTTATGCTTTTTGGGTATCGTCTGATAATGCATTGCGCTTAGGCGGCGATTTCCTGCGGCGTTCCTACCGCAGCTTCTTCTTTCTTTTCCTCGGCGGTCGCGGCGGTCCGGTATGATTCGATCTCGGCGCGGGCTTCGGCGTACTGCGGCATCTCCTCTATCTTCGTGAGACCGAGATGGGACAGCAGCTCGAATGTGGGCTTGTAGAGGAAGCTGCGCTGGTCTTTCGGGTTCGGCACGCGCTCGACAAGGCCGCGGATGGCAAGGTTCCGCAGGATGAAATTCGACTGGACGCCGCGGATGTAGTCGATCTCGGCGCGCGAAATCGGCCCTTGGTAGATGATGATGGAAAGCGTCTCAAGCCCGGCTTTGCCGAGATCCTTCACCAGTTCTTCTTTGGTCAATTTCTCGATGAGTTCGCTCGTCTCCTTTGCTGTCGCAAGCGCGACCTCGTCGTCTTTGCGGACGAGGCTGACTCCCCTGCCGGCAAGGTTCGCCTCGAGCGCGGCAAGCGCGGCGGAAATTTCCTCTTCCGGTTTGGTAAAAATCTGCGCCAATTTCTTCAAGGAAACCGGCTCCCCTTTCCAAAACAGCACCGCTTCGATCTGTTGTTCGAGATTTCCCATATGGTTATGAATAGCTCGGCACGCCGACGGATTTCGTTTCCATGGAAATGTCGGCGAATTTTTCGCGCTGTTCGACCTCTATTATACCCTGTTTGACGAGCTCGAGCATGGCGAGAAACGAGACAATGACGTTCACCTTCTCGGCCTTGCCCATGCCGGAGAAATCCTTGAAGCTCATCTTGAGCGATGACTGCACGCGCGCGGTCAGGTTCGTGATCATTTCTTCGAGCGAGATCGCTTTTGCTACGCTCACCTTCGGCTTTGCTTCGAACTTCGGCAATGCCTTGATGACCGAGAAAATGGCGTTCGCGATATTTGCCGCGGTCATCGACGCATCCGGCGAGAAGACCGGCTCGGTCTTGCGAGCATTCGGGAAAAAGAGCATATCGGCGCCAAAAAGGTTCTTGACGTTGGCCGAAAGCTCCTTGATCTTCTTGTAGATTTTCAGTTTCAGCTCGAGGTCGCGCATGTCGGCTTTCTCGTCTTCCGACAGGTCAAGTGTCGGCAGGAGCGATTTTGACTTGATGAGGAGGAGCGTCGCCGCAATGACGAGAAATTCCGACGTATCCTTGATCGAATACGCCTCACGGTTTTGCATGTGGGCGATGAAGTCGTCCGTCACCTTGGCGAGCGAGACGTCGTTGATGAGGAGCTTGCGCTTTTCAATCAGGTCAAGCAAGAGGTCCATCGGCCCCTCGAACGCCTCGGTCTTGATTTTGAAGCGGTTATCCATTGATTTTCTTCGCGAGCTTTTCCAATTCCGCCATATCGGCTTCTTTCGACGGGCCGGATATCTCGCGCGGCTTGTTGATCGGGATGAGATGCACGTGCGTATGCGGCACGCCGAAGCCTTCGACGAGGATGCCGATGCGCTTTGCGCCTATTTTTTCTTTCAGTTTTTTCGCAAGTTTCTTCGCCTCAAGAAACAATGCCGTGTATTCGGCATCCGGCAGGTCGAAAACGTAATCCTCGTGTTTTTTCGGGATAAGGAGCGTATGGCCGGGCATGACCGGATAGATGTCGAGGAAACCGAGATAGTTTTCGCTCTCCCAGACTTTCAGCGTTGCTCCCTCCTGGACCAGTTTGCAAAAAATGCAGTTTTCCATTTATTTTTTCTTCTTGATCTCGATCCGCAGATCCCGGAGCTGTTCCGCCGACACCGGCCCGGGCGCGTTCATCATGAGATCGCGGCCTTCGCCCGATTTCGCGAATGCGATCGTCTCGCGGATGTTCGGCTCGTTCTCGAGGATCATGACAAGACGGTCGAGTCCCCAGGCGATGCCGCCGTGCGGCGGAACGCCGGTTTCGAATGCGCGAAGCATATGGCCGTACTGCGATTCGATCTTCTCGGCGGAAAAATCCATGATCTCGAGCGTTTTGCGCAAAGCCTCGGGCCGGTGGTTGCGGATGCTGCCGCCGCCGGCTTCGTTGCCGTTGAGCACCAAATCATACTGCGCCGCCATGATCGTTTCGATATTTTTCTTCGCCATGAGGTCGCCCATCGATTCCGGTTTCGTCGTCGAGAAGGGATTATGCGTGAACGTCCATTTGCCGTCGTCGCCTTTCTCGAACATGGGAAAGTCAACCGTCCAGGCGAACGCGAGCAGATCCAGATCGTTCTTGTCTTTTCGCAGGTCCGGCTTGTCCGTGCCGTATTTCGCCATCGCTTCGGCATACGGGATTTTCGGGAACGGGATCTCTTGGATCTTCTTGTGCGGATAGAGTTTCTTCACGACTTCAATGATGACCTTCTCGTTCACCGCCATCACGTCTTCCTCCGTTGCGAAGCTCATTTCGAGGTCCATCTGCGTGAATTCCGGCTGGCGGTCGCCGCGGGAATCCTCGTCGCGAAAGCATCGCGCAAACTGGAAATATTTTTCAAAACCGGCGGCCATGAGAAGCTGCTTGTATTGCTGGGGCGACTGCGGCAATGCGTAAAAATTGCCGGGCTCGAGACGCGATGGCACGATGAAGTCACGCGAGCCTTCGGCGGTCGCGTTCGTCAGGTTCGGCGTCTCGATCTCGGTGAATCCTTCCGCGGCAAGGAGGGTGCGCACCAAGGTCATGATCGAGCTGCGGTTCCGGATATTCTTCTGCAAGCGCGGACGGCGCAAGTCGAGCCAGCGATGCGAGAGGCGCGCGTCCTCGCCGATATCGCGGCCGTCGCCGCGCACGTCAAACGGCGGCGTGACTGCTTCGTTCAGGACGTTCATCGAGAGGATTTCAATCTCGATCGTGCCATTCGCTTCGTCTTTGTTCACCATCCGTTCCGGCCGGGCGTTCACTTTGCCCGTCACTTCGACGACCCATTCGGGACGAACCGTGTTCGCCATCTCGTGCGCTTCCGCATGGTTCGGCAGAGCGACCATCTGGACTTTGCCCGACATATCGCGCAGGTCGATGAAAATGAGCTTGCCATGGTCGCGCCGCACGTCCACCCATCCGGCGATCTTCACCTCCTTCCCGATTTCCTTGTTCAGTTCCCCGATATATGTGCGTTTCATAATTATGCTGATTTTACATGATTTTTATGAATAAAATGATATTGACATATAATAAATAAAGTGATAAAATTGTTATTGGTTGATCTTCATCAAAACAGGAGGAAAAGAATGGATCCAAAATCGCTGGATAATGGCAAACTGGAAGCATTGTTGAAAAAGAACGTCTTTCCGATCGTTGGCGACATCGACGGGAAAATCTTGAATCTGGTACAGGACGCCTTTAGCAAGCTGTACATCCAAGAAAATCCGCCGGATATCTTGGTCTTGCTAAGCAGTCCAGGCGGTTCCGTAAAACGAGGGCTCTTTGTTTACGATCTGCTCCGGTTGTATCCGGGAAAGAAAACGGCGATCGTCGTCGGCGAAGCGTCCTCGATGGGAGCAATCATTCTGCAGGCATGCGACAAGCGGTATGCGACAGAAAATGCCTGGATATTGATCCATAATCTCACGAACACCGAGATAAAACTGGATCAGTTGCGCGACAAAGCGAAGCTTGAGGAGTTGCTTGCCGACAATGAAAAACTGCAAGCAAAGCAGTACGCCATTATCGCGAAACGAACGGGAAAATCTATGGAGGAAATTCGCGAGGTTTTCGCAAAAGATAAATCCATGGACGTTTCCGAAGCGGTCGCCTTTGGCCTCCTCGACGGTATCTGGGACCAGCCGCTTCCAAAATAAACGCGGCAAAACGAATCCGCCGGGATGTTTCCGGCGGATTTTTAATAGATTGAAATTCCGACTTTTTGCCTTACGTCCTGCATTTTCTTTTCAGCCCGTGCAGATGCGCGTTTGCCGCCGTCCTTCAAGATCTTCAAAACATTTTTCATGTCTTTCGCGAGCTTTTCTCTCTTTTCGCGGAGCGGTGTGATGAACGCGGTCAGGTCTTTGATAAGAAGTTCCTTCGCCTCTTTGTATCCCATACCGCCTTTTTCGTATTTCGCGCGAAGTGATTTTACTCCTTTTTCATCAAGCAGAAGTTTGTGGATGGAAAAAAGTATGGACTCGTCCGGATTTTTCGACTCATCCACGCCCTTTGAATCCGTCGGAATCTTCATCACGGCTTTCTTGATCTCGTCATCCGTAGCAAAAAGCGGAATGACATTGTCGTAGCTTTTCGACATTTTGCGGCCGTCCGTGCCGGGAACGGTTTCAACGGCGGAAAGGATGAACGGTTCCGGCAATTTGAATGTCTCACCATATTTATTATTGAATTTCTGCGCCGTGTCGCGCGCGTATTCGATATGTTGTTTTTGATCTTTTCCTACCGGCACAATATCCGCATCCTGAATAAGAATATCTGCAGCCATAAGAATTGGGTAATCAAGAACGCCTGTATTAGTACCACTAAAAAGTCTTGTTGTTTTATCTTCAAACGATTCATCTAAATTACCAACTTTAGACAAGTTTTTAGAAAGTTGTTTTTTAAAATCAGCTTGAAGAAATTCTCTAAAAGAATGCCCAAGCATTAAATAAGAAACTGAAGTAATACAATTAAACATCCAGCAAAGTTCCGTCACCTGCGGCAGATCGGACTGCTTGAAAAGCGTGATCTTTTTCGGATCAAGGCCGATGGCGAGATAGTCGAGCGCAACGTCGATGATCCCCTGCCGAAGCTCCGCCGCGTTCTGCACCGTCGTCATCGCGTGGTAATCGGCGATGAAAATATAGCAGTCATGCTTGTCCTGGAGATCGACGAACTGCTTCATCGCGCCGAAATAGTTGCCGAGATGCACCCGGCCGGTCGGCTTCACGCCGGAAAGGAGGATTTTCTTCGGTTCTTTGGACATGCGAAAAGTATAGCAAAATAGGGCGATTTTTGGAAGAAAAGAAACGGGCGGCCGCGAAGCGGCCGCCCGTTTCTTTTCTTCCTTTTGTTTTCGGATCCTACAATCCTTCCCGCTTCAGGTTCTCGAAATCTTCCCTTGCTTTGCGCGAGAGGCGCGACGGCATCTTCACCTTTACGCGGACGAGAAGGTCGCCGCGCTTGTCGGACGCGTACGGAATGCCCTTGCCTTTGACGCGCAGAATGTCGCCGGACGAGGTGCCTTCCGGGATTTTCAAGTCAATATCGCCGTCGAGCGTCCGCACCGTGTGCGTCGCGCCAAGGACCGCGTCCGTAAGCTTCACGCTAAGTTCCGTGACGAGATTCTTGCCGTCCTTTGCGAACATCGGATCGCGCATGACATGCACGCGAATGTAGAGATCGCCGTTCACGCCGCCTGCGAGCGGTTCGCCTGCGCCTGCGAGGCGAAGCGTCTGTCCGTCGTCGATATCGGCGGGAATTTTTACGGTAAAGGATTCTTCCTTGCGGTTCTTATTGGCGCTTTTCGTCAGACGGATCTGCTTTTCCGCGCCGAAGACAGACTCGGCGAACGTTATCTGCAGATCGACGGAAATATCCCGGCCTTTCCGCGCGCGCTGGAAACCGCCGCCGAAAAATTCGCCGAAGATGTCGTTCAGGTCGAACTGCATGTTGCCGCCCTGAAAACCGGAAAAGTCAAAGCCGAAATCCTGCGCGTTGAATCCGCCCGCGCCACCGTAACCCGCGCCCGCCGGTCCGGCCGAGCCGAACTGGTCGTACTGCGCGCGCTTCTTGTCATCAGACAGCACGGAATATGCTTCGCTCGCTTCCTTGAAGCGTTCCGCGTTGCCGCCTTTGTCCGGATGGTGTTCGAGCGCAAGCTTGCGGAAGGCTTTCTTGATGTCCTCCTGGCTCGCGTTCTTTTCCACGCCGAGAATTTTGTAGTAATCCTTGTTCGCCACGAATTTATTTCGTCTCCTTATACTCCGCGTCCTTCACATTTCCTTTGTCATCCGTTCCGCCCGCCTGCTGGCCTTGCGGCTGTGCCTTCGCCATCGCTTCGCCGATCTTCTGCATTTCGGCGCCGAGGTCGTCGGTCGCCTTGCGCGTCGCAGAAAGATCCATGCCGTCCTTCGCTTTCTTCAGGTCAGCGATCTTGTCTTCCACGCCTTTCACCACCTCTGCCGGCACTTTCGCGCCGTTTTCCTTGATGGCCTTTTCGGCCGTGTAGATCATCTGCTCGGCGACGTTCTTCGCCTCGACTTCCTCGCGCTTTTTCTTGTCGTCTTCCGCGTGCATCTCCGCCTCCTTCTGCATCTTTTCGATGTCTTCTTTCTTGAGGCCGGACGACGCTTCGATGCGGATGGACTGTTCCTTGCCGGTCGTCTTTTCTTTTGCCTTTACATTGAGGATGCCGTTCGCATCCACGTCAAAGGTGACTTCCACCTGCGGAAGCCCTCGAGGCGCCGGCGGAATGCCGTCGAGGATGAATTTGCCAAGAGACTTATTGTCCGACGCCATCGGCCGCTCGCCCTGGACGATGTGGATCTCCACTTGCGTCTGGTTGTCGGCCGCGGTCGAGAAGACCTGGCTTTTCGAGGTCGGAATGGTCGTGTTCTTTTCGATCAAGTGCGTCGCCACGCCGCCCATCGTCTCGATGCCGAGAGAGAGCGGTATGACGTCGAGGAGCAGGACGTCTTTGACATCACCGCGCAGAATGCCGCCCTGCACCGCGGCGCCGAGCGCCACGACTTCGTCCGGATTGACCGAAAGGTTCGGCTCCTTGCCGAAGAGATCCTTCACCGCTTTGACGATCGCCGGCATGCGCGTCTGGCCGCCGACCATGATGATTTCGTTGATGTCGTTCACTTTGAACGGCGACGCCGCAAGGGCGCGTTTCGCGATCTCGATCGAACGATCGATGAGGTCCTTGACGAGATTTTCGAGGGTCGCGCGGGAAAGTTTGATGAGCAGGTGCTTCGGACCAGACGCATCGGACGTGACGAACGGAATGTTGATCTCCGTCTCCATCGCGGTCGAAAGCTCAATCTTGGCCTTCTCCGCCGCCTCGTCGAGGCGTTGGAGCGAGAGCGCATCCTTGCGCAGGTCGATGCCGTTTTCCTTCTGGAACTCTCCGGCCATCCAGTCCACGATCTTCTTGTCGATGTCGCGGCCGCCCAAGTGGCTGTCGCCATCCGTCGATCGGACCTCAACGACCGAATCGCCGATTTCGAGGATCGAAATATCGAACGTGCCGCCGCCGAAGTCATACACCGCTATTTTCTCATTCTTGTTCTTGTTGAGCCCGTACGCGAGCGCCGCCGCCGTCGGCTCGTTGATGATGCGCAGGACGTTGAGCCCTGCGATCTGCCCCGCGTCTTTCGTCGCCTGGCGCTGCGAGTCGTTGAAGTACGCCGGCACGGTGATAACCGCGTCGGTGATCTTTTCGCCGAGGCGCGCTTCCGCGTCGGTCTTCAGTTTCTGAAGGATCATCGCGGACACTTCCTCCGGGCGGTAATTCTTGCCGCCCATGGCGACTTCCACGCCGCCGTTCGCCGATTTCAGGACGTCGAACGGGACGGATGCCTTGTCCTTCTGCACGCCCGGATCGTCGTACTGATGGCCCATGAAGCGCTTGATTTGGAAGATTGTGTTCTTCGGATTCGTCACCGCTTGCCTGCGAGCAAGCAAACCGACGAGCCGCTCGCCTGTCTTTGTCGTCGCGACGATGGACGGCGTCGTGCGCGCACCCTCGGCGTTTTCGATGATCTTCGGCGCGTTGCCTTCCATCACCGCCATGGCGGAGAAGGTCGTGCCGAGATCGATGCCCAATATCTTTGCCATAATTTTTTCTTTTTTAATTTTGATAAATGAAAAAACAAAAGTACCTAATACTCTTCACTATGCCAAAGAAAATTTCTCTGGCGCTTTATATGAAATCCGGCGCGCGGGACGGTTGCGCGATGATGAAGGAGAGGTCCTTGACGATCGCCGCGACGGTCGCGAAAAACGGGCTTTTGACCGGAGCAATATTCTGCTTCTCGATGATTGCCGGCAGAGCGAGGGTGGTTTCCTTGGTGCAAACTTCTTGATGCAAAACCTTGCCGCAGACGGCTTTTGCCACCGTCTTGCCGTTCAACTGGACAAGCTCGAAAACGACCGCGGCGATCCTGCCGTCGGGCAAGGTGACGGTCTTCGTAAAGAATTTCGGCTGTTTTTGGACGGAAAGCATGTGCAAAGGTATTTTATCACTTTTTCAATTCCCCCACCACCACCTGCGGCGCGACAAGGATGCGGCCGTTCAGACTGAAGCCCTTCTTTTTCACCGCAAGGATTGTGCCATCTTCGTTCTCGTCGGTAACTTCCTTGATTTCCTCGGCAACTTGTTTCGCCGGATCGAATTTTTCTCCGGCAGGATCAAGCTCGGCAAGGCCGTTGTCTTTCAGGATTTTGAGAAACTGCGCGTGGATGTATTCCACGCCGACGCGCCAGTTCTTGTCCACCTTCTCCCAGATCTCCTTGTTCGCAAACGCCATGTCGAAGCTCTCAACGACGGACAAAAGATCGGCAATGAGATTCTCATTCGCGAATTTCACCGTCTCGATCTTTTCCTGCTCGATGCGCTTCTTGAAATTGACAAAATCTGCCCGCTCGCGCTGCCAGCCGTCGAGGTGCTCCTTGCTTTCCTTCTCGAGTGCTTTGATCTTTTCTTTCAGCTTCTTCACCTGCTCGCGCGCCACGGCTGGCAAGCCAGAATCCTCAGTTTGTTCCTCTTCGATGACGATATCGTCATTTTCCGCCGCTTTTTTATCCATATTTTGAGCCATTTTTCAGCATTATAGCAATTTTTTTGAAAAAAGCAAGAAAAATGCTTGACAAGATTTTATTAGTATGCTATCATACTTTTGTTCTCGAAAACAGTTCTTTCAAACCCATGGGTGAAATGTTCACCAACCCGGGTCAATGTCCAGGGAACGAATACCCCGGACGCATGTACACATACCGCCCCTTGCATACTTCACAGTTGCAACCGGGCGGTTTTTTCTTGCATGAAAAATCCCGAGATGCTTCTCGGGATTTTTTGATTCCGGTTTAGCGCTTCGACCACTGCGGGGCCTTGCGCGCTTTCTTGAGGCCGAACTTGCGGCGCTCCTTGGCGCGGGCGTCGCGCTTCAAATAGCCTTCCTTTTTCAAATCTTTGCGGAGTGCCGGGTCGATCATGGTGAGAACGCGGGCGATCGCATGGCGAAGCGCCTCGGCCTGCGAATTGATGCCGCCGCCCGTGATGACCGCGGTGATGGCAAGATCGTTTCCCTTGCCCGATTTCGCGAGCGATTCGAGCGCTTTGAGCTGTTGAGCTTCCACCTTGAAATAGTCGGCGATGCTCTTGCCGCCGTTCACCGAAACGGAGCCTTTTGCCGCCGCTGTCGCGCGGACGCGCGCGACGGAGGTCTTCCTGCGGCCGACCGCCTCGACATACTTCCCTTCCGATTTTTTTACCGTTGATTTGTCCATATGATTATTCCTTGATAGTGACGTTCTTGACGATCCGGCTCTTCAATTTGTTGCGCGGCAACATGCCGGCGATCGCGAGACGCAAAATCTCCTTCTTGCCTTTCTTCTCGATGATCTGCTGCATGCTCTTCTCGTGCAAACCGCCCGGATAGCCAGAATAGCGCGCGTAGACGGTCGACAGGCGCGATTCCGGAATGTCGAGCTTGCCGGCGTTCTCGATGACGATCTTCACATCGAACGCCTTGTTGCGGGCATAATCCGTGCGATTCTTGCCCATGAGGATGTATGCCGCGCGCGAGGCGATCCGGCCGAGCTTGCCGCCCGTCGCGTCGATCGTGAATGTGTTCTGTTTGTTTGCCATAAATTTATATGAATGCGATCTCGGCCATGCTGGCGCCGTCGGAGAGCCTCCGACCGAGCTTGACCACCCGCGTGTAGCCGCCCGCGCGGTCCTTGTACTTCGGCGAGATTTCCTTGACGACCTTGGCCGCCATGCGGGCCCCGACGGTCGACGCGATGAGGCGCTGCGCCGCAAGCGTGCCGGATTTGCCTTTCGTCACGAGTTTCTCCACGACGGAGCGGATCGCTTTCGCCTTCGTTTCGGTCGTTTTCATGTGACCGTCGCGGATGAGCGATACGGCAAGCGTCCGGACGAGCGCGTTGCGCACGTTCCTTTTCCTGCCGAATTGTTTGTTCTTGTTCCGGTGCAACATGGAATTATTTGAGCGTGATGCCGTACGCGTCGAGCGCCTTCTTGATCTCCGCGATGCCCTTCGCGCCGAGACCCTCGATATCCGAAAGGTCCTTTTCTTTCTTCTTGGCAAGGCCGCCGAGCGTACGGATGTTCGCGTTCGAAAGCGCGTTCGCCGTCCGGACGGAAAGATCGAGCTCCTCGATGCGCGTCTTGAGCGATTCGGCGTCGACTTCCTTGCCGTTCTCGGCTTCGGCTTTCGCTTCGGCCTTTTCCGCGACCGGTTCGGCGAAGCCGACGATGGCGCGGAGCTGTTCGATCATGGTCGCGATCGAACGTTCGAGCGCCTCTTTCGGCGTGATCGAACCGTCGGTCGAGATCGAAACGACGAGCTTGTTGAAATCCGTCCGGTCGCCGACGCGCATGTTCTCGACTTCATAATTGACGCGGCGGATCGGCGTGAAGATGGCGTCAAGCGCGATCGTGCCGATCTCGACCTTGTTCTTCTGGAACGCTTCCTTCGGAACGAAGCCGAGGCCTTTCTCGATATGCATTTCGATTACGAGTTCCGTCGCCTTGTCCGTGATGGTCGCGATGTGCTGGCCGGGATTCAGGATTTCCACCTGGCCCGGAGCCTTGATGTCCGCGGCCGTGACGTCTTTGACGCCTTTCACCTTGAGTTCGACGGTCTGCGGTTCGTCGCCCACGATCTTGAAACGGACCTGCTTGAGATTGAGAATGACGCCGATGACGTCTTCCTTGACGCCTTTCAAGGTCGAGAATTCATGCTCGACGCCCGAGATCTTGACCGACGTGATGGCGACGCCTGGGATCGACGAGAGGATGATGCGGCGGAGCGAATTGCCGAGCGTGTGGCCGTAACCAGGATAGAGCCCTTCGATCTCGTAGGTGCCGGAATTCTCCTTTTCGGCGACGATCTTCGGTTTCGACGGGAGCACGATGCTGTACTTGTCGGACATGGCGTTGTTATGATTAAAAATTGATAAAGAAACCGATTATTTGCTGTAATATTGGAATATCTGCGACAGGTCGAAGGCGAGCTCGTTCTGCGCGAGCTTCGGCACGCCCTGGACCTTCGCCGTTTTCTTTTCGGCGTCGAGCGAGAGCCACGACGGGACCTTCGTTTCCTTGAGCCGCTCGTCGAGGCCGTTGAACACGCCTTTCTTGGCGCTTCCCGGGCGCACGGCGATCGTGTCGCCGACTTCGACGCGCGCGGACGGGATTGACTGGCGCTTGCCGTTCACGTCGATGTGACCGTGGCTCACCATCTGGCGCGCCGCCTGGCGCGTCGCGGCGAGACCGAGGCGGTAGACGGCGTTGTCGAGACGCATCTCGAGCGCGGCGACCAAAGCTTCGCCCAAGTTCGCCGGACGCTTCTCGATGATCGTCTGGACGAGCGTCTTGAACTGGCGCTCGTTCACGCCGTAGGTAACCTTCGCCCGCTGTTTCTCGATCAGCTGGAGGCCGAAGTCCGATCCGGCTCGTTTGAATTTGCCGCCTGCTTTCGTATCCTGGCGCAAAGCGAATTTCTTGCCCTGCGTTTTGTCGAAGACCGAGGGGCCGAGCCTGCGCGCGATTTTGTATCTTTTGCCGGTGATCATGGTGATGTATGAAAATTAGACGCGGCGCGGTTTCTTCGGTTTCGGACCGTTGTGCGGGACCGGCGTCTCGTCCTTGATGGACGTGATGTTTGCGCCCGACTTGCCGATGAAACCGCGGATCGCCGACTCGCGACCAGAACCGACGCCTTTGACGACCACGTCGATCTCCTTCACGCCGAGGTCGAGCGCCTTCTCGCCGAGGACTTCGCCGACCTTCGCCGCCGCGAACGGCGTGCCTTTCTTCGCACCCTTGAAACCCATGGCGCCCGAGGACGACGCGAGCATCGCATTGCCGGACTTGTCGGCAAGTAAGACCATCGTGTTGTTGTACGTCGACTGGACAAAGAGAATGCCCGACTCGAGGCGCTTCTTCGAGGCTTTCTTGGCGGAACCCGCCGCGGCACCTGCCGCTTTCGTGTCTTCGGTTGTCGCTACTCGTTTCTTACCCATTGGTCGTGTGAATATTATGTTTTACTTCTTGTCCGCCGCCTTCCTGCCCGTGCCCATCGTCTTTCTCGTATTGCCGCGGAGCGTCCGGGAGTTCGTCTTCGTCCGCTGGCCGCGCGACGGGAGCTTCCTGATGTGCCGGATGCCGCGGTACGATTTGATGTCCTTGAGGCGCTTGATGTGCGCCGCGACCTCGCGCTTGAGATCGCCCTCGATCTTTCTCGATTCGACGATCTTCCTGATGCGTGCCTCTTCGTCGGCGGAAAGTTCCGTCGGCTTTTTGTCCGCATTCACCTTCGCCTGTTCAAGGATGATCCGGGCAAGGGGTAAGCCGATGCCGTAGAGCACCGTAAGGCCGACCTTCAACCGCTTGTTGTCTGGAATTGTGATACCGACGATGCGCATACAAAATTCAGAAGCTTTACCTTAGCATTCTATCCTTATAAAATCAAGGCCTTTTAGCCCTGCCGCTGTTTATGGCGCGGATTGCCCGTGCAGACGACATGCACCCGCCCTTTCCGGCGGACGATCCTGCACTTGGCGCAGATTGTCTTGACTGATGCTTTGACTTTCATGTTTTCGTTGTTTAGAGCCTTCGCACGATCCTTCCTTTGCCGCCGTACTCGTCAAGCACCACTTCCACCTTGTCGCCGATGAGGATCTTGATCCGGTGAAGGCGCATCTTGCCGGCGAGGTAGCAGAGGAGTTCCTGTCCGCTGTCCATGTTCACCTTGAACAGAGCGTTCGGGAACGCTTCGAGCACCGTTCCGGTCTCGGTTTGCTTGGCTTTTGGTATTGTCATGAACGACGCATCATCCTAACAAATTATAAAGGGAGAGTCAATGTTATCCGCCGCTATTTTCCCCTATCTGCCCCGGATCGGAAACGTTAATCTCCGCCTTGCCGCCATAGCTCGTGATCATACCGGTTACCGTGATCGGCACATCCGTATATTCGGCGATGTTCTTGAATTTCTTGGCATCATCGGCAAATATGACGACCGAGAACGGACATGATTTGTAATTCGTGCAGTAATCGAAAAAGACCGTGCCGCCCGATGATGTGTAGATATTCACCGGCACGCCGGAGACCGACGCCATTCTGCCGATATAATTTCCCGCTTCGGAAAAGGAAATCGATACGGGCGGCGCGGCGGCGGAAGCCGCCGCGCCCGTGCTTGTCGCAGCATTTGCCGCGATGACCTTTTCGATGATGGCGAGATATTCCTGCCGCAATGTTTCGTCCGTGCCGATCTCGAGGATCTCATCGTTCGCCACGGTCGCGCTCGAGGTCCAGTTGTAGCTGCCGATCGCGTACGCCTTGTCCGTGACGAGCGCCTTGATATGCATGATGCCGTCGGGATGCGTTTGCGTTTCGACCGGAATGCCGGCGGCGGAAAGCTCGGCAAGGATCGGCTTCTCATAATCCGTCGCCGCCTCGTCGCGGTCGGTGATGCCGCGCACGTCGATGCCGCGCGATTTCGCAGCGACAAGCGCGTCCGCAATGTTCTTTTTCGTGAAGGTATAGACGGCGAAATAGGCAAACTGTTTCGCGCCGTCGATCAGTTTGATGATTTCCCGATCGTTCTCTCGCGCATCGAGGCTGTACAAAACCTTCGTCTCGCCCGCGAGATTTGCCGAATGCATCGATGCGACCGCAAAGCCCGCGCAAAAGAGCGCGGCCCCCGCCGCAACCGGTAACCATATTTTGTATGATGTACGCATTTACTGACCGCCCGTACCCCTTATGGTGTCGACGATCTGTATTTTATCAGCATTTTTCGGGAACGCGCCGGCCCACGGCGGCGTGATCTTGGCGGTCATGCCGGAAACGGCTGGTTTTTGTTCGTCGGCGACCGTCGCAAGAACGGATTTGTCCTGCCCCTGCAATTCGTCCTTTATTTTCTGCGCATCATATGACCAGACGATCTTGCCGCCGCCCGAGAATGTCGCCTTGAGCTGCCGCTCGAGCCAGGGCGTCGCGGTCATGCCGGAAACGGAAACGCTCATGTCCGGGTTCCAGATCGCATCGACGGACGACGTGCCGTCGTAGTCGGAAAGTTTGTTGCGCGCGATGAACGAAGCGAGCGACGCATTGTCGAAGACGATCGCGTACATGGCCGCCGATTCGGAAACGACATAGGTGGTCACATCGGGCGCATCCGGCAGATCGCCGTAGGAGATGAAATAATCGCCCTTGAAAAAAGTCTCACTGTTCCCCGCCGCCTGGTCGGAAACCGTCTTCACAAGATTCGCCGCAAGCTGGTTTTTGAGTTCGTTCCGCGCCGCAGTGATGACGTCGCCCGAGGCGGTCTTCACCGTGCCGACGATCCCGCCCGCCGCATCGGCGGACAAGCGCGCATAAAAGCTCGAATACTCCGGCTTGCCTTGAAGGCCCGGAATGGTGAAATCGCCTTTCAGATCGGAAAGCTTCATATTATAGTCGGCGCCCGGCGCATCGGCGATGATCGGCACTTCGACGCTGCCCGGCGTTTTCGTCCCGTTCACGGTGTGGATGCCGGGCACCGTTACGGACTGCGTGATGTGGTAGATGAGACCGGCCGACGTCTCGAGCC
Source organism: Patescibacteria group bacterium (assembly GCA_018968925.1). Lineage (GTDB taxonomy): Bacteria > Patescibacteriota > Minisyncoccia > Phycocordibacterales > GWA1-40-21 > Bog-1340. The sequence goes on from JAGWZI010000002.1 coordinate 45,540, forward strand.
GCGTATTGATGACGAGCTTCTCCGACGCGGAGCTGTAGTTGTTGTAAATGATCGCCTTGCCGGTCGCTTTGCGCGCGACATTCTCCGTGCCGTTCGTCACGACCGGCTGGGACAGGGTGGTGGAAGCGGCGATGATCTGATAATGCAGACCGAGGCTTTCGGCGGTCGAGGTCGATGTCGTGATCATGTACAGGTCATTCAGCGCGACCGGTTCCGATTTCGGCGTGACCGTCACGGTCGCCGAGGCAAAAACGGACGAGACGAAGAAAATGACGACGCCGACGACAATGATGCACAGCGCCCAGAGGAACATGCGGGAATTTCCCGACACTTTCTCTTCGGGATCTGCCGGATAACCGACGGCGGAAAAGCTCCGGCGGCGTTCCTCGAAAATCTTCCTGAAATCCTGCCGCTTGGAAATGGCGGGGGTATCATTGTCATCGATTCTCTCTTCTTCATCAACAGAGTCCCGGACCGGTTTCTGCACCGGTGTCGGCGCGACGGCCGGCCGGATGATGCCGCGTTCCGGACGGTCTGCCGGCTTTCCCTTCACGAAAATATCCTGGATGAGTTTCTTCGCCATTGTTTTGATTATACATTATTTCGCGCGCAAACGCTCGCAGAACGCAATGTTCATCTTCACGTCAGGGTCGCCGGGAAACGCCTGTGCGTTGCCGATGCGCGCGATGAACATATCGTCGCCGATCGTGACGACATCCGCCGGCCCGTCGCCCGCATGGAACGGATTCCCCTTCGCGCCGCTCATTTCCTCCGCGGCAAAATGCCCGATATCGGTTTTCGGCGCGATGAAAACGGTTTTCGGCGCTCCCGACGGGCACATCGCGGCGATGGTGCCGGCAAGTTCTTTTTCCCACGTTTCCACCGCCGCGTCGATCGGCGCTTCCATCTTCTTGCGCGACAAGGCTTCATAATTGCCGATGCGCCGGATGGCGACGGCGGACGCGACCAATCCTTTCGGTCTTGCTGACTTGGTCGACGCGGATTCGATGATGCGCCGGGCGCCCGACGGGAATGAGGCCGTCGCGGCGACCGTTCCGCCGCGGACGGCAAGCACGTCGGTCACAAAATCGTTCATGTCGACATAGATGAAATCGCGGATCTCGGGATATGCGGCGCGGATGAAGGAATGCGCGGCGAGGAGGGCCGAGCCGCGCCGGGCGGCATGGGCCGGAAGCCGTCGTGCGAGCGCGACCGGAGCGAACGACACATACGTATCTATCTCGCAATTGACGGCCTGTTTGCCGATGATGTTCCCGACCGCATAGCCGTTCAGACGTGATTCGAGCACTTTTTCCTCGATGACCTGCCAGTCGCGAATGCCGGATCGGCGCGTAAGAATGTTCATCATGCTTGACTCCTCTCCGAGGAGCACCTTTTTCAAAAAGCCCGCGTCGATGGAAAACGGGCGGTCTTTGGCGACACGGATCGTCTTTGCCTGCGACATCACCCACGGCGATCCGAAAAAGAAATACTGGGCACCGACATGTTCCCGCACCCCGGTTTCTGCAAGCATCCGCCGCGCATCGAGCGCCGCCTGGTCAACCGTCGCGAGCATCGCCGCGAGATGCTTGTCGTGGTCGTCCGGCGCGATGACCGGAATCGCGAAATCGCGGCACGAGAGCATGTCAGGCTTCTTCCCTTCCTCGAAGGCGACGGCTGCGACCGTGAGCCGCGCATCGCGGACGTCAAAGACGAGCGTAATTTCCCGTTTCGATTGTGAAGAAAAAAGACCCATATGGGCCTTATTCTAGCACAGCTTTTATTCTGCGCACGCCGGCGGAGACCGCCTCTTCCTTCACGATCTTGAAATGTCCGAGTTCGCCTGTGTTTTTGACATGCGGGCCGCCGCAGAATTCGATGCTGAAATAGCCGCCGTCTTTCACGCCGATCTTGTAGACTTTCACGACGTCGCCGTAATGCGAAAGATCGAACGCGAGCGTCGTCGCGATCTTTTCCGCCTCCGGCTTCGGCAATTCCTGCATTTCGACCGGCAGATGTTCCTTGATCTTCTCGTTCACGAGATCTTCCACCGCTTTCACCTGCTCCGGCGTCAATTTCGTCGGCCAGTTGAAATCAAAGCGCATGCGCTCCGCCGTGATATTGCTTCCCTTCTGGACGATTGCTTGTCCGAGCACTTTCTGCAGAGCCGCGAGCGTCAAATGCGTCGCCGTGTGGTATTTCGTCTCCTGCTCGCCAGTTGAAGCAAGTCCTCCTTTGAATTTCTGTTCACTACCGGCGCGGGAAATGTCCTGGTGTTTTTTGAATTCTCCCTGGAAACCAGCAATATCAACTTTTATTCCCTTTTGATTCGCCATTTCCACGGTAAGCTCGAGCGGGTAACCATATGTCGAAAACAATTTGAACGCATCTTCGCCGGAAATATCTTTGGTGCTGATCTTATTGAAGATTTTTTCACCTTCGACAAGAGTTTTGGTAAATTTTAATTCTTCATCTGCAAGAATATTCCTAACATGCTTTTGTTTAGTTTTAATCTCGGCGTATACATCCTTATATTTTTCAGCGACAATGCCGACAAAGCTATTGAGAGAATTTTGCAATTGAATGCTTGCCGCATTAAAAGCCGCTCGGCGTATTAAACGACGAAGCACATAACCTTGCTCGGTATTCGAAGGGATCACTCCGTCTGCAATCATAAATACAGAACTGCGAATGTGATCAGCGATGATCCTTACTTTTCTCATATATTCTTCCTTTGTTTCGAAAGAAATATTGGATGGCAAAGCCTTGCGAGGCGTAGCAAGAATTGCATTCATTAAGTAATCAAAAAGATCGGTTTCGAACACAGTACTTTTCTGTTGCATCACTACGGCAGTTCTTTCCAAACCCATGCCGGTGTCGACGTTCTGCTTTGCAAGCTTTTCGATGCTGCCGTCGGCTTTCTTGTTGAACTCCATGAAGACGTCGTTCCAGATCTCGATGATCCGTCCTTGCTTCACGAGGTCATGGAATTTCCCTTCAAGCTTGCCACCGACGACATCGTAGAACATTTCCGTGTCCGGACCGCACGGACCGGTGTTGCCTGCGATCCAGAAATTGTCGTCCGTTCCGAGCGGCACGATGCGCACGTCGCCGGAAATCTTTTCATCAGCGCCTGCGACGCCTGCCTTGATATTGTGCTTCGCAAAATTTTCTTCCCAATGCTTGATCGATTCCTCGTC
>JAGWZI010000021.1 GCA_018968925.1 Patescibacteria group bacterium
GTAAAATTTGAAGTAAATTCTTCTTTAGAAGCTAGACGAGTTTTCAAATCATCTCGTAAACTAATACTAAGTGGTTTAAATTTTTCTTTATTAAAATCTTTTGCATAATTAGTGTAAAGTTTTTCAACCTCATTACCTACTCTTTCACAGATCACATTATTAATAAAATGATATTTTTCAAAAACATCAAGAAGTTCTAAAAGATCTTTTGCTGAACGTGAAGAATCTTTTTTGTATGCAACTATTGCTGAATATAGAACCGGATAAATCTGAGTAATTCCAAATAGTTTTAATGCCTCGATTACATCAAATACTTTCTGAAGATACGATTCGTTTTCAGTAATTTCAGTTAAACCTTTATCTTGAAAATAATCCTTCAAATCTTGTAATTCGCCTTCACGGACGAGTTTATAGAAAAATGAAAAGTCTTGAAGTTCGTCAACTAGAGCTCGAGAACCATTTTTTATAGCATAATTTCTAATATTTTTATATAAGTCTGATTTTTTTATATAACCACTTTTTGAAACCCAGTAATATTTAAGCATTCTAAGAGGCGTATTTCCTGAATTTTCAATTATTTCTATCCATTGCTCCTCAATTTCTGGTATATCGATTGTTGCAAACAAGTGGTTTTTTAAAAGATCAGCGACATCAAGAGGAACACCTCGTGCATTCATCCGTTCAAAAATATCAAATGCTTGGGAAGTATTTTCAATATCTATACGTACAAAATAGGCATCGTATAAACTTTTTACAAATTGTTGTAAATCTTCTACTTTTAGTGAATTAACCTCTCCAAGAAAATATTCAAAAAGCGGTCTAACTTTATTTACCTGTCTTTTAATCGATTTAGATCCAATTTTATCTGAAAATTCTCCTGTCCAATTATCTCTTGAGATATATTCATAAATCTCTTTTATTGATGGAGAAACAACAAGTCTTTGTCCTTCATATTTTCCTGAATAAGGATCTTTAAATGAAACACGCTCTTGAATTGAGTCAGCAAATTGAGGCATTTTCTTTTTTGCTGCTTGTCGACAGGCACTTAACAGTATACTGATCGTAGTCAAGCGCTGTTGTCCATCAATAACAAAAATTTCACCATCTTTGTTTTTCGAAATATCAAAAATTACTGTACCTAAAAATAGGTTAAGATTAGGATCAATCATTTTTGCTTTTAAGTCCTCAACAAGCTCCTGTGCTTCATTTCTTCCCCAGGTAAAATTACGTTGATACTTAGGTACTACTACTCTGTGTGGAGAATTAAATATGCTTAATATTGTTGCAGATTTTGGTTCCAGCATATTTTTATTGATTATAACATTATTTTGCTGGGGGGGAAGGAATCGAACCTTCATTCACAGCTCCAAAGGCTGCTGTCCTACCATTAGACGACCCCCCAATTCTCTTTCAGTGCCGCCAGAATACGCGAAAAGAAGGATTTGTTCAACTTATTTCGCGATGATCTTCGCGAGCGCAAGCTCGAGCGGCAAGGCCGGAATGTAAGCGCGCGCCGCCATGTCGTAATGCGAAAGGAGTGCAAGGAGCGAGCCGGAATTGACAGCGGAATCTTTTTTCGCGGCGAGCGCAGAGAGGAATGTGAAATCGGCTTCGGCGAATTCGCTCGCAAGACGATCCGCCGCTTCCTTTGAATTCCTGATCAGCATGACGGCGCGCATTTTCTCGAGGATGAGCTTGAAATAGACGAGCATGTCGATATCGGCGTCAGCCGCTTTCCCTACCGCACCAAGGCCGAGCGTGAGATCCTGCTCATCGATGGCGCGGATGAAGTCATTCACATGCGCAGATTTTGGCGCGCCGGTGACGGATTCGACTTCCCCGATCGTGATTTTTTTGTCTTTCGACGCACTCATCACCTTTTGCAATATGCTTTCCGCGTCGCGGAACGACCCGTCGCCGAGGAGCGCGACAAGGTCCGCCGCCGCGCCGTCGATCGCATATTTCTCCTTTTTCGCGATGGTTTCGACGACTTGCTTCAAGATTTTCTGCGACGGCTTGCGGAAGGAAAAGAGCTGGCAGCGCGAAAGGATCGTTTCCGGGATCTTTTCCGATTCCGTCGTGGCGAGGATGAAAACGACGTGCTTCGGAGGCTCTTCCAAGGTTTTCAAGAGCGCGTTCCAGGCGAATTTCGAGAGCATGTGCGCCTCGTCGAGGATGTAGACTTTGTACGGCGACTCGAACGGCAATGTGTTCACCGAATCATTCAGTTCGCGGATGTTCTCGACGCCAGTGTTCGAGGCCGCGTCGATCTCCACGATATCGTTCGCGCCCGTGCCGATCTCGCGGGCGAAGATGCGGGCGATCGACGTCTTTCCGGTGCCGCGCGATCCTGAAAAAATATAGGCATGCGCGATGGAATGGTTCTTGATCGAAGCGGTAAGGACGCGGACGACGGCTTCCTGGCCGAGAACTTCGTCGAAGGTTTGCGGGCGGTATTTGCGGTAGAGGGCGATGTCTGCCATGCGCGCCATTCTAGCATTTTTTTGCAAAATAAAAACGGCCGAGCGCGTGGACGGGCATGTATGCCCATCTGCTTCACGCGGCGTGGCCGTTTTTTCCGAATCAATGACCGTAGCTCCTTTTAGGAACGGACAATCATTCCCTGATGATCCGGAATTCTGATGTCGATTTCAAAAAGAACGCGTTTTTCGGCAAACGATGCCTGCGCGGAAGCATTCGAGAGAACGTTTCCGCGCAGGCGCTGAGCAGTTATATTTTTCGGAATTGCAACCTAGTGCTTTTGTTCTCGGCACCTCCCTCGCTGCAAGTTGACTGCGTTTGTATGATAGCATGAATAAGAAATTCGTCAAGTACCTGTTGGACCATGTGTTTTGAGGAAACCGGCGATCATTGTTTTCGCCTGTTGTGCGTTCTCGGTTTCCATGAGCGCAATCCGCAGTTCTTTTGCCCCGTCAAAACCGGAGACATACGCCTTGAAATGCTTTTTCATGATGGCGAAATGCCGATGACGTAAAATTTTCTCAAAAAGCTGCGCATGTTCGGCAAGTGCTTGGATTTTCTCGGAAACCGCCGGCGGATCCTTCCTTTTTCGGTCGAAGAGCCACGGGTTGCCGAATATACCGCGGCCGATCATAATGCCGTCAAAGCCGGATTCGCGCGCTTTCTTTCCGCCGTCCGCAAGCGATTCCACGTCGCCGTTGCCGATGAGGACGACATCTTTGTCCGTCGCACGGACGACGTTTGCCACGTCGCGCGCGAGCTCCCAATGCGCCGGCACGAGCGACATTTCCTTTTTGGTCCGCAGGTGGACGGTCAAGGCATCGATCCCCTCAGCGAGAAGTTCCGGCAGCCAGGTCTGGTATTCAAGCGCATTGTAGCCGAGGCGCGTCTTGACCGAGACCGGGATCTTTTTCTTCGCGTCGGTGATGCCGAGTTTTGCCGCGCGGATGATCTCGCGGGCGAGCTTCGGATTCCTGATGAGCGCGACGCCAGCGCCGTTCTTCACCACATCCTTGTCTGGACAGCCCATGTTGATGTCGATGCCGGCGAAGCCAAGCCTGGCGACGATCCGCGCCGCGATGCGCATCTTTTCCGGATCAGCGGTGAACAGCTGCGCGATGATTGGTTTTTCCTTCGGCGAGAACTCGAGGAGCCGCAGGACCTGTTCCCTTCCTCTCTCCGACGCAAGACCGTCCGCCGAGGTGAATTCGGTCCAGAAAACGTCCGGTCCGCCGCCCGGCTTTCCATGGCGCGAATATTTCGCGATGATGCGCCGGAATGCGGCGTCGGTGACGTTGATCATCGGTGCAAGGCAGAAAAACGGCTTGTTCCGCTTCATTTTTTTCCAGAAATCGCTCATGTTCGCGATGATAGCACTTTTTTGCCACGCGTGTTAGTCTTGAAATATCATGCCGAAGGAAAAGGCGAAAAAAGTGAGGATCGTCCAGAAAAGCGATCCGGTCTTGCGGGCGGTCGCCGAGCCCGTGCCGCTCGACAAGGTGCGGAGCCGTGCCGTGCAGATGGTCATTGCGGACATGAAGGCGGCCATGGAGCCGCAGACGGACGCGGTCGCGATCGCGGCGCCGCAGATCGGGCAATCCGTGCGCATCTTCGTCATTTCGCACCGGGCGTTCGACATCTCCCGCGGCGACGTGGCGGTGAAAGCTCCGTCAGACATGGTCTTCGTGAATCCCCGTCTCATCAAGACTTCGAAAAAGAAGGAATACATGGAAGAAGGATGCCTTTCGGTGCGTTATATGTACGGCAAGGTGAATCGCGCGGAAAAAGCGACGATCGAGGCGTATGACGAGCACGGCAGGAAATTCACCCGCGGTTTTTCGGGACTTCTCGCCCAGATCGTCCAGCACGAGACCGATCATCTCGACGGCACGCTGTTCATCGACAAAGCGAAACATCTCCACGAGATCTCGCACGAGGAATACGAGCGAATGCTCAAGTCCGTTTGATTCGCGGTGCGGCGCATGCTACGCTTCAGCCCAGACCGTTCTTCTTCAATTTGGAAAAAGGAGTCGCGCATGCTGACCATCGAAATCGTCAATTATGACTGGTTCTTGTCGAACGGCATCATTGAGTCCCTCAAGAAGGAATTCAACTATCTCGAACAGCATCTCGGTTGGATGAAGCATACGTTCGTCAAGCATATCCTCATCCGTAGCATTGAAACGGATCCGGGAGACGGACGGCGGCGGATCATGGTTTCCGGCATTTCACCGGATAATGTGCCGACGATCATCGATATTCTCGAGAATGTTTCCGAGGAGCTCAACATGAAGTTCAGCCTGAACGTGCCGGAAATCGTCAGGGATCTCGTCATTGTCCCTGAATTTTACCGCGAAATCGTTTTCGAACGGTCGCGAGCCCCGTCGTCATGACGGGGCTTTTTTACTTTGCCCCTTGATAATGGGAAATTTTTTGATATAACAAAAACGGAAAAAATTCGTCGGGAGGCGTTTGATGATCTTGATCACCGTCACTATCAGGACCGATTGCCAGCACGACTTCAAGGAAATAGAAAATATGTTCTTGCTGATCTTTCACGAACAGGCGTTTTTGGAGTGTGAACCGTATATCGAAAGCGGAGGACTTGCCTGCGGCCGGACGGAGATCGTTCTGTCGTATCCCGCACGCAAGGCGCCGAGAACGGACCGGATAGAACATCTGTTCTTTCTGCTCTGGGAAACGCGCAAATTGCGGTTCTGTTCGCGGCCGATTCTCGGATTCGTGGCTCTGCCGGAACGCGATCCGGTGCCGATGTAGTGCAGCCCGTTTTCTCCGGAAAACGGGCTTTTGTATTTTTCCGCCAAGTGATACACTCGCACCATGTTCGCGAATCCACGCATCGCATTTTTCGGCAATTCGGACATCTCGCGCATCGTCCTTGAACGGCTTGCCGCGCGCGGCATCATGCCCGATCTCGTCGTTACGACCCCTGACAAGCCGGTCGGCCGGACGCAGACGCTTGTTCCGACGCCGACGAAAGCTTGGGCGGAAGAAAACGGCGTTGAATACGCCGAAGTCGCCAAGCTCTCCGACCCCGCATTTCTTGAAAAAATAAAGGATCACGGCCTTTTCATCGTCGCATCGTACGGCAAGATCATTCCGAAAAGTCTGATAGACATGCCGAAATATGGCGTTCTGAACATTCATCCGTCGCTTTTGCCGAAATACCGCGGCGCTTCCCCGCTCCAGGCCGAGATCCTCGCCGATGAGAAGGATGTCGGCGTGACGATCATGCGGATCGACGAGGAAATGGATCACGGGCCGATCGTTGCCGAGAAGAAAATTGACATTCCGGATTGGCCGGTCGGTTTCCGCAGGCTCGCGGAAATCCTCGGCGCGGCCGGCGCGGAAATGCTTGCGGATATCCTGCAGGACTACATAAAAGGAAACGTCCGGTTGCAGGAGCAGGACCATGCCGCGGCGACATTCACGAAAAAAACCGGGAAAACGGACGGCCGCCTCGATCTCGCCGACGATCCGCGGAAAAATTACCTGAAAATCCTCGCCTACGAGGAATGGCCGGGAACGTATTTTGAAATCGAACGGAACGGCAAGAACATCCGCGTCATCGTCAAGAAAGCGGAATTGCAGAACGGCGAATTGAAAATCCTCCGCGTTCTGCCGGAAGGAAAAAAGGAGATGGACTACGACGCGTTCCTGCGCGGTTCGCGCTAACGGTCGATGAAGCCCTTGATGAACGCCTTCACCTTGGCGCCCGTCCGCTTCAGGATGCTGACTTTCTTTTTTTCGAAACGCTTGAGCTCGGTCGCCATTTCGTCGATGGCGAGGTCGACTGCGGCATAGAGATCGTCCTTTTCCACTTCCGCGCGGAGCGTCCTGCCGCCGATGACGATCGTGAGGATCGCCGCGAAATGGTCGCCTTTCTTGTGGTGGCGCGTGCTCATGCCGATCTCGACATGGCAGGTCGTTTCCTCGACGTTCGCCGGGCTCAAAAAGCGGTCGAGCCGGTGCAGTTTCTTCTCGACATAGTCGGCAATCGCCGGCGTGAGCGGAATGTCGACTGCTTTGATGTTGTGCTTCATGATGATAGGTGAATGCTGATAATCTTGTTTTGCGAATGCTGCCCTTTGACGATCTTTACTTCCCCATTATACACGCCGAAATGCCGGCGCACCAGCGCGATGACGCGCTCGTTCGCGCGGTTTTCCTCGGCCGGTTCGCGTACGGCGATGGCGAGCGAACCCGGCCCTTTCACGGCGACCGTTTCGCGTTTCGCGCCGGCGGAAACTTTCACTTTGACGAGCATGCGGGCATTCTACCACGCCGCTGCTTCACTTTTTATATATTTTTTGCTAGCATGGAAAATATTCCGGGATAGCTCAGCGGTAGAGCGATCGCCTGTTAAGCGATTGGTCGCAGGTTCGATCCCTGCTCCCGGAGCAGAAATATTCATTGACAAAGACAGTACCTTATATTACTCTTCTTTGAAGATTTTCTGTTTCCGATCAACAATAGGAGGAGTTGCCGATGAGAAAAAATCCGGTACGCGCTTCGCTTGCCGACGGAATTGTCGAATCATTGCCGAATTACCGTTTCCATCAAGGAAGCTTTTTCATATTTCTCATGGCGCACGCCAAACGGACGGAGGTGCCGCGTGCGGTCAGGAAAACGTGGGACCGGGAAAAGTTGCTCGTCGTAAACGGCAGTTTCACCGTTGCGGAGAGAATCGTCCAGTTCCGCAGCGGAAAAAACGGAACGGAAACGTTCGCCTGGGGACGGAAATGTCTCAGAAAGATCACCGATCTCGAAGGCAATGTTCTTTGGCAGAGGATCGATATCGAACAATGAGAGCATGCGTTCTGTCCGCCCCGGTCAAAAGTGACCGGGGCTTTTTTCTGGATTCTTTTTCCATTCTGCGCTATACTGTGGCGGCACGTTTATCCATTTCATATCCATCTCATGGCAAAACGAGGAACCAGTCTGCGCATAAAAACGACGCGTTCGCAGTATGCGCACAAGACCGCAAAGCGCCTCGAGGCGAAGCGGGCGATGATCGAAAAGAAGCTCTCGCGTCCGAAATTCAGGAGAAAATAAGGATACAAGCGCGGCCGGAAAGCCGCGCTTTCCTTTCGCTGAAAATTTGATACCATGCACCGCATGAAGAAAACGCTTGTGGTCGTGCTCAAATGCATCTGGATGCTCGGCAAGCCCTTTCCTGCCGTCGGCGCCGCATGCGCTCTCTGGTACTATGTATTTTTCGTGAACGGCCTGTACATTAGCGTGAATATCGAGATCATCATGATATGGATCTCGACCTTCGGCATCCTCTACGGCCTCATGGAAGCCGTCATTCTCACGACCGTTTGGAGCGAATACAAACAGATGCGCACGGCGGTCAAACGCTATGATTTCGACACGTTCGCCGATCTCCGCGACGAGGAGGTATCGCCCTTGGTCCATACGCTCACCTTTGTCCTGTCCGGGGCGATCCTGCTCGCTTTCATGTGTCTGCCGTATGCGAGCGTGCAAAGCGGATTTTTGCTTATCGGCAGCACCACCTATCTCTTTGTGCTCGTCTTTCTCGTCATTTACGAGATCGATGATCCGTGTACCGGCCTGTGGTACATCCGCAGTATCCCGAAAGAATGGCTCGAGGTCGACGTGAAAAAATTCCGTCACGAGGAACGCTATCAGAAAGCCCACCCGATCTTCTTGGAACGCCGCAAGATGGCGAGGCGGTACGATGATCCCGACTACGAGCCGACGAGCCATGAGAACTAACATCGTCTATGAAGGTGCGGACGAACTGACCTACGAGATCCGCGAGATCGTCGAGGTTGGCCATAATATCCGCGCGACCGGCGTTGATATCGTTTGGGAGAACATCGGCGATCCGGTGGCAAAAGGGGAAAAAATACCCTCGTGGATCAAGGATATCGTCGCTGAAATGGTTAAAGATGACGCAAGCTACGCCTATTCCCCCACGCGCGGACTTCTCGAAACGCGCGAATATATCGCCAAGGAACGGAATCTCGAGGGCGGCATCCGGATCACGCCGGATGACATTCTTTTTTTCAACGGCCTCGGCGATGCGATCGGAAAAGTCTACACATATCTGAATTCCCGGGCGCGGGTCATCGGGCCGAATCCGGCGTATTCGACGCATTCGTCTGCCGAAGCGGCACACGCCTCGAGCCACCACATCACCTATCGCCTCGATCCGAAGAACAAATGGTATCCGGACCTTGCCGACATGCGGCGCAAGATCGAAGCGAATCCCGACATCGCCGGCATCCTGATCGTGAACCCGGACAATCCGACCGGCATGGTCTATCCAGAAAAAATCCTGAAAGAAATCGTCGTGCTTGCCCGCGAATTCAACCTTTTCATCATTTCGGACGAGATCTATTCAAATCTGTTTTACGGCGTCGAGCACAAGAAGCTCGCATCAGTCATTGGCGACGTCCCGGGAATCGCCATGCGCGGCATTTCGAAGGAATTTCCGTGGCCCGGTTCGCGGTGCGGCTGGGTCGAGTTTTACAATCGCGACAAGGATGCCGATTTCGCGCGTTATGCGAAAACGCTGCTCGACGCCAAGATGCTCGAGGTCTGTTCGGCCACTTTGCCGCAGAAGGTCCTGCCGCGCGTCATGGGCGATCCGCGCTACTATCCGTATCTCGCGGCGCGCAACGCGGCGTACCGAAAAAAAGCCGACATTGCCTGCACGATCTTTTCCCAAGTGCCGGGACTCATCGTGAACAAGCCGAACGGCGCGTTCTATTTGACGGTCGTTTTCAAGGAAGGCGTTCTCGACGGCACGGAATCGCTCAAGGCGGCGAATCCGGAAGCGGCGAAGATCATCGAACCGCTCATGAAAACGGACAAGCTCGACAAGCGCTTCGTCTATTCCCTGCTCGCTTCGGCCGGCATATGCGTGGTGCCGCTTTCTTCCGGCTTCAATTCCGATCTGTTTGGCTTCCGGATGACCCTGCTCGAGCCGGATGAAGCGAAGTTCAGGTCAATCGTGGAACGCATCGCCGCCGCCATCCGCGAATACGTAAAATGAAAAGAAAAATCTTTCTCGCCAACCCCCGTCTCTGGCTCGCCGCGAGCATCCTGTTTTTCGGCACCGTCATCGGTTTCGGATTTTTCGGTTCGGCGGATATTTCGACCGGCACGATCGCGAATGGCGTGAAAAGTCTCTTTGTTCCGCCGAAATATCCGCCGCTCGACAAAGCTGATTATGATCTCCGGCTCGACAAGCTCGCGCATCTTCTGCCGATCGATGCGACGAACACGCTTTCGATCATCCCCGCTTCGTCTTCGACCTCGACCGCATCGACCACCCGTCTCTGGCCGGTCGCGACCGCGTATCCGGACGACGGCGCAATCCTTCCCTTCAAGCGCGTGGTCGCCTATTACGGCAATTTCCGATCGAAAGGCATGGGCGTGCTCGGCGAATATCCGACGAGCACGATGATCGCCATGCTCGAATCCGAGGTCGCAAAATGGAATGCGGCCGATCCGGAAACACCGGTCCTGCCCGCGATCCAGGAAATCGCCATCACCGCCCAAGGATATCCGGGTCCGGACAAAAAATACCGCGCCCGCATGCCTGATTCCGATATCGAGGAAGCGATCGATCTCGCGAAAGCCGTGAACGGCATCGTCATTCTTGACGTCCAGGTCGGCCAGTCGACGCTCGAGGACGAGGTTCCGACGCTTGCAAAATGGCTCGCGCTGCCGCAGGTCCACCTTGCCATCGATCCGGAATTTGCCATGCAACCCGGCCAGATTCCGGGCGACCAGTACGTGGGATCGCTTGATGCGAAGGACATCAACTGGACGATCGATTATCTTGCGAACATCGTGAAAACGAACGGTCTGCCGCCAAAGATCCTCGTCATTCACCGCTATCGCGAACATATGGTGACGAATTCGCAGGATATTGAAACACCGCCGGAAGTGCAGGTCGTCATGAACATGGACGGTTGGGGCACGCCGGGCGGCAAAAAATCGATCTACTATTCGTACATTTATAAACAGCCGGTAGAATTCACCGGTATCAAGCTTTTCTACAAGAATGACATTGCGAACGGCAGCACAATGCTCGCGACGAGCGACGTCATGAGCCTGAAGCCGACGCCGATCTATATCCAGTACCAGTAAGCTAATCCTTGATGTTGTCGATATCGCGGAACCG